>JBAXBE010000009.1:0-93448 GCA_037142155.1 Chlorobiaceae bacterium | reverse complement strand
TCAGCAAAAGAATTTATACCAAGCAGAAGTGGTCTTATAGACGGGGGCACGTCCCAGCCTCAAGCATGAAGACCTTTATCTGAAAGGTTACGGATCAGGAGCCGAACTGTATCAGGGATTGCAGGATTATTTTCACTTCTACAACACCGAGCGGTTGCATCAGTCAATGGGTTATCAAACACCAGATGAAGTCTATGTATCGGCATGCGGTGGAGGAGCGATGATCGTGGATAAGTTCAATGAAATGGGGCAGCGCCATTCCGCTGCATGAACCGGGCGAGTTACTAACTTAAATTCTCCTGTTTTTTGTCTACTTGGACGGGTCCAGTTCACTGGGATCCATTGGCCCGACACTCTTCAGTAGTTAGTTGAAATTGTTGTGAACCTCCCCTATTTCCCGATGCAGAAACGATCGAAGATGGTGTTGAGGATCTCTTCGTTGAGGACTTTGCCGGTGATTTCGCCGACGTAATTGAGGGCGGAGCGGAGTTCGAAGGCGATGAGTTCGGTTTCGGCATGGCGGGTGATGAGCTGCGCTGCGTTTTCAATGGCATCGGAGGCGTTCCGGAGTGCTTCGTAGTGGCGGAGGCTGGTGACGAGGATGCTCGATTCGTGAATCTTGTCGATTCCTTCGGCCGAGCGGCTCATGAGCTGCTTGAGCGTTTCGATTCCCTCACCCTTTGAGGCCGATATTGCGGCAATTTCACAACAGGTCTCCTCTCGCAGATGGAGCACTCTTTCGGCACATTCAGGAGTGAGGTCAATCTTGTTGGCGGCTACAATCAGCCGGGCATTTCCATACTCTTCGAGAAACCGGAGAATGTCGGGTATTTCGGCGCTGTAGCTGTCGCGGCTGATGTCGATGAGGTAGACGATGAGGTCGGCTTCGGAGATCTTCTGGTAGCTTCGCCGTACGCCCTCATGCTCAATCTCTTCCTGAGCTTCGCGCAGGCCGGCGGTGTCGGTCAGGCGGAACATGATTTTCCCGGAGATGAAGCACTCTTCGATATAGTCGCGGGTAGTGCCAGGCAAGTGGCTGACAATGGCGCGCTCCTGGCCGAGCAGCGTGTTGAGCAGTGTGGATTTGCCGGCGTTCGGCTTGCCTGCGATGACGGTTGCGACCCCCTCTTTGACAAGCCGTCCTTGGCGGTAGGTTTCGATGAGGCGCAGCAGCTCTTCCTGAAGCTGCGTGAGCTGCTCTTGAAGCTGGCTTCGGCTCTGGAACTCGACATCCTCCTCGCTGAAGTCCAATTCGAGCTCAAGGAGTGCGCATGAGGTGAGGAGCTGATTGCGAAGGGTGTCGAGACGGTGGGAGAGATGGCCCTGCATCTGGGTCACGGCGCTGCGGAATGCCGATTCGGTTCGGGCATGAATCATCTCGCTAATCGCTTCGGCCTGCAGGAGATCGATACGCCCGTTGAGGAAGGCGCGTCGGGTGAACTCTCCGGGTTCGGCAAGCCGGCAGCCGCTGTCGATGAGAGCTTTGAGGATGTGCTGGACCACTACCGGGCCGCCGTGGCAGCTGAACTCGACCATATCCTCCATGGTGAAGGAGTTCGGGGAGCGGAATGCGAGCGCAACAACCTCGTCAATCATCCCCTCCTGGTCGTGCATGGTTCCGAAGTGGGCGGTAAACCCTTTTGCCCGCTCAAACCGGAACTCGGGATTGCTCTTTTTCCGGAAGAGCTGCTGTGCGATGTCGAAAACGCCCGTTCCGCTGATGCGGACGACGCCGAGAGCGCCGACGCCGACCGGGGTCGCGATGGCGGCTATCGGTTCCGAGGGTTCCGGCAGGATCAGGTGAGTGGTCATGGGCTCGATTTCTGTTGGGCTCGAATAGAGACTTTTCAGGAAGTATAAGGAAAGAAATGGTAACTTTGCCCAGAACTCCCCACGAAACAAATGCGAACAAAAACCCCAATGACCCATGTCTGAACAGCCCTCCAGAGAGCAGGTGAAAGCCGATATTGTTGCCAAACGCGACCGGTCGCTCGGCGAACAGTTCTATAGGGTACTCGACCTCGTGAGGGTGCTCCGCCAGGAGTGTCCATGGGACCGGAAGCAGACCCCGAAGTCGCTTGCCCATCTCTTGCTCGAGGAGAGTTATGAGTTGATTGATGCCATCGACGGGGAGGATGAGGTCGAGCTGAAGAAAGAGCTTGGTGACCTGTTTTTGCACCTCTGTTTTCAGGTTCAGCTGGCCGAAGAGAGGAACTCCTTTCGCTTTGCCGATGTCTTTGAGGCGCTATGCGGGAAGCTGGTGAACCGCCATCCGCACGTGTTTGCGGATGCCACAGCCGATACTGAGCAGGATGTGCTGAAGAATTGGGAGGCGCTGAAGATGACGGAGGGGCGCAAAAGACTGCTTGACGGCGTGCCAAAGGCCATGTCGGAGCTGCTGCGCGCATACCGGGTGCAGAAAAAAGTTTCGGGAGTGGGATTCGACTGGCCGAGCGACGAGGGAGTGCTCGACAAGCTTGTCGAAGAGATCGAGGAGCTGAAACATGCCAATAGTAAAGAGGAGCAGGAGGAGGAGTTCGGCGACCTGCTCTTTACCATTGTCAACTACAGCCGATTTATTGGCGCCAATCCTGAAGATGCCCTGCGCAAGGCTACCAACAAATTCATGAGCAGGTTTGGGGCTGTTGAGGACAAGGTGCAGGAGACGGGCCGAAGCTGGGCAGAGTTCAGCGCTGCGGAGCTTGACGGGTTATGGGAGGATGTCAAAGCGCAGCGGTAAAGAGTCGTCCGGCGCCATTTTTTATCTCTTTTTAAGATATACTTAATACGCGTTTAATTGTCGATAAGCTATTATGTCAACCGTTGACTGTACAGTTATTGTGCGGTCGTGTACTTTGGCATGTTGATGAATCAGACGATAATCAAGGTTTATTGAACAGCCGCGCCGGTTCTATTGCGGTTCTGTTGTGTTATTGGTATTATTTTGGTATTCTCTTTTATATCCTCCAGATAACAACATTGAGCACGATGGCTCGTTTCCTGAAAAAGGCCGGATGGGCATTGCCTCCATTATTGCGCGCTCTTGTGGCGGGCGGCAGGTCGTTAGCGCCTGAGGGAGGAGGCTTATGGTGAAACTGTTTCAAGGCATCCTGCTTCTCGTCACCCTGGCCTTGTCGGCATGTTCGGCAGGTCAGGCGGTACAGCCATGGCAGAAAGGGACGCTCGCGCGGCCAGAGATGACCTTCGAGGGCGACAGGCTTGATTCCGGCTACACTGAGCATATCTACAGCAGCAAAGAGGGGGCTTCAGGCGGAGCCGGAGTCGGCGGCGGTGGATGCGGCTGCAATTAAACCAATCCTGAGACACTCTTACCCATGATATCGGTATCGAAAACCGCTTCGGCAACCCTTGGCGTCGCCCTCTGCACGGCCGCGATGACCCTTCCTTCGGTTAATTTCGCTTCTGCCGAAACCGCTCCGGACCGGACGCTGGTGAGCATGAAGTACCTCAATTACCAGGACAGCCAGTCCGGAGATACCGCCTTGACTTCCGGTATGAGCCGTGACCGGATTGCCGTTAATGCGCTCTCTTTTTCAGTGGTGGCGCCAGTGGCCGGCCAGTGGTCGATAGGCGCTTCGTTCATCGAGGACTCCGTTACGGGAGCCTCTCCGGCCTATCACTCCTCGGGTTTTCCTGCCCCCCAGCCAAAGGGGGTATCGGGCGCATCGGGTGAGCTTCGCCATGCCGGCGATCTCAGCCTGACCCGCTATTTCTCTCAGGGGAGCCTGACAGGGGGAATCAGCTACTCACAGGAGTCCGATTACATCTCTCGCGCCCTATCCCTTCAGGGAAGCCTCTCGACAGAGGACAAGAACAGCACATTTACGCTTGGTGGCAGTTTTGACGATGACGCCATAAAGCTCAGCGCGCCGAATGTTGTCGCCTCAAAAAAGCAGGGTGCGGATGAGAAAAAGCAGGTTGCGGCCGTGCTGGCTGGAGTTACCAGGGTGCTTACGAAGAACGATATCGCCCAGTTCAACGTGGGGTACAGCAGGGGGCAGGGCTATTATACGGATCCCTACAAGGAGCCCGATGTGCGGCCGAGGGATCGGAACAATACGACGCTTTTAGGCCGATGGAACCACCATATCGAGACCTCTGACGGAACCCTCCAGCTTTCATACCGATACTATTCCGATACGTTCGGCATTCGTGCCCATACCTTTGGAGCCGAATATGTCCAGCCACTCAAGCATGGATGGACAGTTACTCCTCTCTTGAGGCTCTATTCGCAGAGCGAAGCCGACTTTTATGTTGCCACCAGCGCAGCCGAACAGGCCACTCCGTCGACTCCGACCCCGCCGCCCTCGACCGCTCGCTATTACAGTGAGGATCAGCGGCTGTCGGCTTTTGGTGCCGTCACTCTTGGCGTGAAGGTGAGCAAGCAGCTGGGCAGTGAGTGGCTGGCCGACATCAAGCTCGAAGAGTATGAGCAGCGTGACGAGTGGAGTCTCTGCAGAAAAGGTGATCCCGGGGTTGCAACCTTTCGTTTTCGAAGCATCCAGATAGGGCTCTCTCGCCAGTTCTGATCGTCAGCGTGCATCAGCCAGGGGAGGGGATGTTCCTCCATTAGTAATCTTAATGCACCATATTTCCGGTTGCCTTTGAGCTTCCGGTCTATCTGTCAATGGAAATATTTCGTTTTGGATTCGAGGCCATGAGCAGCGCCTGTGAGATTGTCATGGCGTGCACCGCTCAAAAAACAGCGGCGCAGGAGCTTGCTGCCAATGCCATTGAGGAGGTGGCGCGAATAGAGAGGAAGTACTCGCGCTATCGCAAAGAGAGCATCATTTCACGCATCAATGCTGCGGCGGGCAAAGAGAGTGTTGTGTGTGACGCCGAGACCCTTTCCCTTTTGCATTTTGCCGATACCCTCTTCTCGACCAGCGGAGGCCTGTTCGATATCACCGCTGGTGTTTTGCGAAAAGGGTGGGATTTCAGCAGGAAACGTCTGCCCGAAGAGGATGAGCTCTTGCGGCTTCTTCCCTTGATCGGATGGCAGGATGTAGAGCGTGACAAAGAGCGCATTCGTCTCCCGGTTGCGGGAATGGAGATCGATTTTGGAGGATTCGGCAAAGAGTATGCTGCAGACCGTGCGGCGAGCATGCTTCATGCAAAGGGAGTCAGGCATGGCTATGTGAACCTTGCCGGCGATATCCGGCTCATCGGCCCAAAGCCAGACGATGCCCCCTGGGTCATAGGAATACAGGATCCAAGGCAGAAGGATAAGACCATCGCCTCCATTCCGCTTCATGCAGGAGCTCTGGCCACCAGCGGGGATTATGAGCGCTATTTTGAGTCAGATGGAAAGCGATACTGCCATATCATTCATCCCTGGACGGGCTATCCGGTCTCTTTCTGGCAGTCGGTGACGGTCGTGGCCCCTTTGGCGGTCACGGCAGGAAGCTACTCGACTATTGCGATGCTGAAGGAGCGTGAGGCTCTCGCCTTTCTGGATGATTCCGCGGTGGGCTACCTCGCGGTGGATAGCAATGGGAAGATTTATCATAAAGAGTGCGCGTAGAAGTAGTCATCAATTTTTTTCACGTAACAAGAGAGACAATGATCCATTTGCTTTTCAGGCGGGCAGCCGGGATTTTTTCACTGCTGCTGCTTTTTATTCTGAGCGCCGGTTCTGTTTCCGCGACCGAGTTTCTTGACCCGGATCAGGCATTCAGGCTTCATGCTGAGCTGGGCAATGACCGGACGGTACGCCTTCACTGGAAGATCGCCAAAGGGTACAAGCTATACCGCGACAAGGTGAGGGTCTCCGTCGAAAAGGGAGAGGCAAAGCTGCGGATGCCTCTGCTGCCGAAAGGGGTTGTAGTCACCGATCCGTCCACGAATGAGAAGCTCGAGATCTATCACGACGGGCTGTCGGTTTCGGTTCCGGTCGTCAAGGGCCAGGGGGCTTTTACCTTGAAGGTGGAATATCAGGGCTGTGCCGAGGATGGCCTTTGCTATGCCCCGATAACGAAGAGCATCAAGCTCGATCTTTCGGCCCGGAGTGCTCCGCCTCCTGCCACCCTGAGCGCGCCCGTGCCCCCGCAGCCGGAGGCCGCGACGGCCGCGCCTTCCGTGGCGAGCAAAGCGCCTCCTGCTGCTGAGAGCGATCTCAATATTGCCAAGGCTGCCCTGGAGGGCGGAAGCCTTTGGAAAATCTCCCTTGCCTTTCTTGCTTTCGGGCTTTTGCTCTCCTTTACGCCCTGTGTGTTGCCGATGATTCCGATTCTTTCGTCTATCATTGTGGGCGAGGGCGATGTTACCAGGCGTCGAAGCTTTTTGCTTGCGGTCATCTACTGCCTTGGCATGGCGCTTGTTTATACCTCCCTTGGTGTCGCTGCCGGGCTTGCGGGCGAAGGTCTCGCCGGAGCGCTCCAGAAACCGTGGGTTCTTGTCATGTTCTCACTGCTGCTGGTTGGCCTTTCGCTCTCCATGTTTGACCTCTACCAGCTGCAGATGCCGGCATCCCTGCAGAGCCGGCTCAGCAAGGTGTCGGGCAATCAGAAGGGAGGGAGCTTTGTGGGCGTCTTTGTCATGGGAGCGCTCTCTGCGCTTATCGTCGGCCCCTGTGTGGCGGCTCCACTGGCAGGAACGCTTGTCTATATAAGCCAGACCCGTGACGTTCTGATTGGCGCTCTTGCACTCTTTTCGATGGCCGCAGGCATGAGCGTGCCGCTTCTGCTTGTCGGGCTCTCGGCCGGCAGCCTTCTGCCCCGTGCCGGAGCATGGATGATTGGCGTCAAGTACGTTTTTGGGCTTCTGTTGATTGCCGTCGCCATCTGGATGGTTTCGCCGGTGCTGCCTCCACCTGCTGTTCTTCTGGCGTGGGGCTTTTTTGCCATGCTCTCAGCGGTATTTCTCGGCGTTTTTGACAGGACAGCCGAAAAACTCACGATTGCCGCCAGATTCGCCAAGGCTTTCGGGCTGGCGCTCCTTGCTTTCGGCATTCTTGAGCTTGTCGGGGCGGCTTCAGGAGGGAGCAATCCTCTCGAGCCGATTTCGGGCCTGCACTCCTTGCCATCAGGCGCAAAGGCGGATGAGAAGGAGGTCGGCTTTAGGCGCATCAAGAGCGTTGAGGAGCTGGACAAGGCGCTGCAGTCGGCAACAAAGCCGGTCATGCTCGATTTCTATGCGGACTGGTGCGTATCATGCAAGGAGATGGACAAGTTTACCTTTCATGATTCCAGAGTCATGGGGCAGCTCAGCAATTTGACACTGCTTCAGGTGGATGTTTCCGCCAATACCGATGCCGATCGGGCACTGATGAAGCGTTTCGGACTCTTCGGCCCTCCGGGTATCGTCTTTTTCGACAAGTCAGGAAAAGAGATTGCGGGCAGCAGAATCGTCGGGTTCGTCGAGGCCCGGGCGTTTTTCGACCATCTGTCAAAGTATGTGAAGATTCCCTGAGTGCGCCTATGTCATTTTATACGCAGTTCGCACCGTTTTATGAACAGGCATTTCCTTTCAGGGAGGAGGTCTACTCCTTCCTCAGGGAGCGTGCACTCACTCCGGGCGGGGCAGTGCTCGACGCGGGGTGCGGCCCCGGCCATTATTGCGGAAGGTTCCTTCAGGACGGCTTTCGCGTTACCGGCATAGATCTGGACCAGAAGATGATTGATGCCGCTGTGGAGGCCTATCCCCGGGTGAAATTTCACTGCATGGACATTTCCAGGCTTGATCGGCTCCAGGAGCAGTTCAGCCTGATCTACGCCATAGGCAATGTGCTTGCCCATCTTCCCGCCGATCCGCTTGAGCGACTGCTCTCTGCTATTCATGAGGCGCTTCCGGAAGGAGGGAGCTGGATTGTGCAGGTGGTGAACTGGGACTATCTGCTTACTCTTGGTGCATATGAATTTCCAGCCAAGCGGCTTTCGGGAGGAAACGCAGAATTCCGCCGCCGCTACACCTCCATCTCCGCTGGTCGGGCGCTTTTTGAGGTCGAGCTGGTTGCGGCGGGAGAAACCCTTTTCAGCGACCAGTCAACGCTCTATCCCTGTGTTTTATCCCGATTCATGGAGTTGCACGAAGCCGCAGGGTTCTCCTGTCAGGGCGTCCATGGGGGGTTTGATTGTTCGCCATTCAGCCCAAAGCGGAACTCCGGCTTGGTGATGGTCTTCAAGAAGATGTAGGGAGGGCTCAGTCGCAGGCTTCAATCCGGACGTTTGCGGTTCCATTGCCAAATATGCCAATCTCTTTTGCGGCAGCTGGCCAGACAGCTACAATCCAGCCTCTCATGTGCAATCCGCGGCCATTGCTACGGCCCACAACATCTTTGCCGTTATCGAGATTGATTACCCTGAATGCCCTGCCGAAAGAAGACTTTTGTGTGCAGAGAGCCAGCGTGCCCCCTCTTTTTTTGTCTGCAAAGATGGAGCGGCTTGATGCCTTCTGTCTCTAACAAGCGATGGCCAGTTTTTTGCTGGCCATCTCAACTGGTCTATATAAATCTGTCAATCTCCCAATCACTCTCAGCCTGCCGAGGATGGGGATTGTCTGGCGTCGAGGGTTTCTATTTTGACCCTGGTCGTGCCGGTTTTCATGATGTCGAGTGCTTTGGCTGCACCGACGGAAAGGTCGATGATTCTCCCCTTGATGAAAGGGCCTCGGTCATTGATGCGGACGACGACATCGCGCCCGTTTCGAAGGTTGGTCACCCGAACCCATGTGCCGAAAGGCAGGGAGGGGTGCGCTGCGGTCAGCTTGTTCATGTTGAATTTCTCGCCGTTCGCCGTGGTCTGGCCGTGAAAGTCGCCGGCGTAAAAGGAGGCCTTGCCCTCACCAAGAAGTGTAGACTCGATTGCCTTGGCCGATTCGGCGGCTTCGGCGGTGCTGCTGAGGTATCCCGGGAAATATATGGCGGTCATGATTGTGGAGAGACCAATTACAATCAGAATAGCCAGGGTTGGTATGGAAATAAACTTTTTTTCATGCGTCATAAGCTCTTGGTTTAAGCTACCTGTCATCCAGACAGAAATCAGGGAATAATCAACCTCAGTGAATAAAAATCATAAAATCATTCATTCCCCATTCACTCTCCAATATAAGGAAAATATTTCCAAGAAAGCAAGCTTTCCGTAAGACCCTTAATTTTAGGCCGTTTGCGGGCGCCAGTCGGCTTCGTTTCGAGGAGGGTGTCCAATCATTTTAGTCGGGAAGGCCTAAGTTGTTTTCGTTTCTACCCTTTACTTATCCGTTTTTGATGAATAAAATTCAATTTTTATGACAATAGCTTCCGGTATGTAGTTTTTTTCTCTTTTTTCGTGCACTGAGCGAATCGTTTGTTTTAAAGCCGGTTCTTTGAATCATCAACTATTGGCTATATTCGTCTTGTGCGAGCATTGGTTCAGCAATGCGATATCCCTCTATGAGAAAGAGTATCAACATGTTATCTCCCGTTCCTGCTGATGGCGGCACCCTCTGTTATTGTTATTTGTGCGCAATGAGCGCTTCTTCCCGAAAAAGATCCTTGCACCGCACACCCCCCTCACTCCTTATCAACAGTCATGTCAACTCATTCTGAAGCGCCTGAAACCGGCGCCCATTCGGACCGATCTCCACTCCGCCAGCTTGCGGGACTCTCGCTTGCGGCACTCGGCGTCGTATTCGGTGATATAGGTACCAGCCCGCTCTATGCAGTGCGCGAGTGTTTCCATGGCGATTTCGGTATTCCCGTTACCCATGAGAACGTGCTCGGCGTTCTCTCTCTTCTTGTCTGGTCGCTTTTGATGATTGTTACAGTCAAATATCTGACCTTTATCATGAGGGCCGACAACGAGGGGGAGGGCGGTATTCTTGCCCTCACTGCGCTGATCATCACCAACAGCCGGAAAAACGGCGCGGCCCGGTGGTTCCTTGTCGGCATAGGCCTCTTCGGCGCGGCCCTGCTCTACGGTGACGGCATGATCACTCCGGCCATATCGGTGCTCAGTGCGGTTGAGGGACTCCAGATCATTGCTCCGGCATCGAAGAATCTTGTTATTCCTGTGACGATTGCCGTGCTTGCCGGCCTCTTTTATTTTCAGCATCACGGCACGGCCCGTGTCGGCGCCCTGTTCGGCCCGATTATCTTTATATGGTTTACTGTCATAGGGGTGCTGGGTCTGGTTGAGATTATCCGTTACCCGCAGATTCTCATGGCCCTGATGCCGTGGTATGGGATCTCCTTTCTCCTTGGAAATCATCTGCAGGGGTTTATGGTTCTTGGCGCGGTCTTTCTCTCAGTTACCGGAGCGGAAGCGCTCTATGCCGATATGGGGCATTTCGGCAAAACCCCCATCAGGATCACCTGGCTGCTCCTTGTCCTTCCCGCACTGCTTCTGAACTATTTCGGCCAGGGTGCGCTTCTCCTGGCTTTTCCCCAAGAGTCGCATAACCCATTTTACTCTCTTGTGCCATCGTGGGGGATGATTCCGATGGTGGTGCTGGCGACACTGGCAACCATTATCGCATCACAGGCGCTGATTACCGGGGTTTTTTCGCTGACCCAGCAGGCTATCCAGCTCGGCTATCTGCCGCGCCTTACCGTTACCCATACATCGGCAAAGCATATTGGGCAGATATACGTTCCGGCCGCCAACTGGGCGCTGATGATTTCGACCATCGGTCTGGTTGCCGGCTTTGGCTCCTCCAGCAGTCTTGCGGCGGCCTATGGCGTTGCAGTCACGGCAACGATGCTGATTTCCACCGTTCTCTTCTATTTTGTAGCCCGCGACTTGTGGAACTGGAACCGGTTCGGCCTCAATCTCCTGATTGCCGTTTTTGCCGTTATCGACCTCTCCTTTTTCGGGGCGAGCGCGACCAAGCTGCTTCACGGCGCATGGTTCCCGCTGGTCATCGGCTTTGCTGTCTTTACCCTGATGCTTACCTGGAACCAGGGCAGGGCGCTTCTGCTCAAGCAGCTTCAGGACCGGACGCTGACGGTAGAAGAGTTTTTGCAGAGTATCGTCCTGCAGCAGCCTCAGCGTGTTAACGGTCAGGCTATCTACCTGACGGCAAATCCCGATGTGGTTCCCGTGGCCATGCTCCACAACCTCCGCCATAACAAGGTACTGCACTCTGATGTGGCGTTTTTCCATTTCAGTACCGAGCGCATTCCGAGGGTTCCTAACAGCCGAAAGGTCTCGGTCACCCGGCTGGGCGACGGCTTGTTCAAGGTGGTTGCCCGCTACGGGTTTCTTGAATACCCCAATATCCGCCAGGTCATTGCCCTTGCAAACCATCAGGGACTTAATTTCAAGCCTGCATCCATAAGCTTCTTCCTGAGCAGGGAGAAAATCGTCGCTGACGTCCAGACGAAAATGATGCACTGGAGAAAGAAGCTCTATGCCCTGATGGCGCGCAACGCACTCAGTGCGACGGCATACTATGATCTGCCTTCCGGTCAGGTGATAGAGATCGGACTTCTGGTTCGGATCTGAGGATTCTTGCCGATGTGGGCCTGAGGGAGACCGGTTAACGTTTTCAGCCGTAAAAATCGGGAGAGATGAGATGCAGGAGCTTGTTCGCCATATTCTGGAGCACCCCCTGCCCTCACTGCTTGTCATCGGCAACCTTGTTGTCATCGAAAGCCTGCTTTCGGTTGACAATGCCGCGGTTCTGGCTACGATGGTCATGGATCTTCCCGACAAAAAGCGCTCTGCAGCTCTTAAATACGGTATTGCCGGGGCCTATCTGTTCCGGGGCCTCTCGCTCCTGTTTGCCTCTTTTCTTGTTCAGGTCTGGTGGCTGAAGCCTCTTGGCGGCCTTTACCTTCTTTATCTTTTCGTGGCGTGGGTGAGGGGCAAGCGGACCCCGGAAAAAACCGATGACTATTTCGACAAAGAGAGGAGCTGGTTCTACAGATGGAGTTCCGGCAGGCTGGGAACATTCTGGTCTACCGTGCTGCTTATCGAGGTCATGGATTTGGCATTTTCAATCGATAACATTTTTGCCGCCGTCGCATTCAGTGATAATATCCTGCTGGTCTGGACAGGCGTATTCATGGGTATTCTGGCCATGCGGTTTGTTGCCAGCGGGTTTGTCCGGCTGATGGAGCGCTATCCCTTTCTTGAGATAGCCGCGTTCATTGTCATCGGCCTTCTTGGCATAAAGCTCACGCTTTCACTGGCCGAACATTTTTATCCTGCCGCTCCCCTTGTCGGCTTCATGGAAGGCAGTCAGGCAGACATGCTGACCTCAGCCGTCACGGTCGCAATTTTCACGCTTCCCATGCTTACAAGCAAGCTGTTCAATTACCCCTCGCGAGCCGCCTCCCGCAACCGTAGCGTATAGAGCGATATTTCGCAGTATAGTTTTTTATATATATATTCATCGACAAAATAGCACGTTAAGTGGTTTTGGATTTTTCGCATCACTGTAACTCTTCTGTTCCCCCAAAAGTCGAAGCGAATCGCATGGTTGCTGATCGTCGTGCGCTATAAGGGTTTTTGAGCTACAGTATATCCTGATGGCTATGGTTTTGCCTGATGAATCGCCCTGCCCCGTTAACCGCTCTTCCGGATTCAGTCTGAGGCTCAGGGAGTACATTCTGAAAAAACACGGGTCGGTCAATGCTTTTTGCCGTGCTACCGGTATTAAATATCCCGCTCAGATGACCCCTTATCTCAAGGGGAAGTGCCTGCCGGGAAAAAAAATGCTCGAACGGCTGAGAGTCGACGGAGCTGATATCGTGTGGCTGCAGAACGGAAAGAGTAATGAGCACGCTTCACTGCCGCTCAGCAATACCTTTGTGATGTCCAGATACCGCATGGATGTCGATAACCTCCTTCGCCAGGTTCGCCAGCATCTTTCCAGGATTGATGATGCATCCAGAAGTGTTATTGAGGCCTATGCAGTTATCGATAACACTTGGCGCATTGTGGATCTTAGCGGCTCTCTGGAGAAATTTCTCGGTTATGACAAGGGCGTTTTATCCGAAGTCGCTCTGGAAGCCATCATTCATGCCGATGATTATCCTACGCTTAAGGCCGCCCTGTTGCAGCCTCGTTTTGATGATGATATCCTCTCCTTCAGTTCACGGTTCATGATGGCGAGCGGAGCCTATGTCAAGGTGGAGTGGTCGCTTTACATCAAATGCATGCCAATGTCAGATCTTAATGAGTATGCCATTATTCTGAGACGTTCATGCCCGTAGCTTGCAGCGGCAGAGGGGTATTCCGGAGAGGTTTGCAGCAGAGATTTATACTTACAGCATCCATTTTAACATTCCGGAGTTTGTCCGGAAAGGGGGCGAGATGAGACAGTTCAGGGTGGGCGAGTCGATTGTTTACCACAAGCCAAAAAGTTCATTCAGTCCGGGGCCCCGGGCCAGGCAGGTTTTTCCTCTTGAGCATGGAGAGGCCTACCATTACGTGGTCGACAAGTTCTGGAAAATCACCAGAGTCAATGATGACGGAACGATAGATGTCGTTACGCGTACCGGCAAGGAGCACCGTCTCTCGGTCGCCGACCCGAACATCAGCAAGGCCCGCCTTCTGCAGCATATCCTCTACCGCAAGCGCTTTCCACGTCTGACCCCCAGGAAGTGACCGCGCCCTCGCGCCCCCCTACTCTCCTTCACCAGCAGGCTCATTTCCCGTCCGGAGATAGTGCGCATCAGTTTCGTACCAGAGCGGGTTTTCATGGCGGAGCATGCTCGCGATAACCTGGAATTCGGCGGGGTCGGTGAATGCATGGTTTTCTATGAGCTGCTTGGCGGAGTCGAAGAGTGCGATCCGTCCGGTGTGTTTATGGATGTCCCACCGGCTGTAGTAGCTTGCCACAAGAATGTTTGCCATTGTCTCATCCTCCCTTGAGTTGTTTGTCGGAGTCAGGCGAACCCTTATTGATGTTTTTCCTTCACGAAGATCGCTCTTTTCAGCGCGGCCCAGGTCGCTGTAGCCCGTTCACCAGAGGGTGTGATGGTGAGCGGTGAAATGGTTGCATTGTTGAAGTTGGCATCCATGATGTTTGCGTTTTTCAGGTTTGCCCCCTCAAGATTCGCCTCTTCAAGATTGGCATCGAGCAGAGAGGCCCCTTCGAGGTTTGCGCCACTCAGGTTCACGCAGGAAAGCGTTGCTCCGTAAAGCATGGCGTTTGAGAGATCTGCCCCGCTGAGGTCTCCACCCTTGATGAAGGCGCGGTCAAGGTTTGCCCCCTGAAGCTTTGCTGCGTGCATGCGGATGCCTTTCATATCTGCTTTATGGAAATTGGCTTTGCCAAGTTCGGCGCCGGTCATGTCGGCATTGTCAAGCGCTGCGTTTTCGAAGCTTGCTCCCTGAAGGGCACTTTGCGCCAGATTGATGCCATTGAGTTGCGCGCTTTCAAGCTTTTCCTCTTTGAGGGCGATTTTCATCTCTGGATTGCTGTTTCTCATCCGGTTCCAGGATCCGACATCCTCAATAGTCTGAGTCTTTTCGGTTTTGGATGCGATTCCCGCCGCTCCGGAACCCTCATGCGCCTTTGTCGCCACCACCGGCTTTTGATCCAAAGCCTCCAGGGTGGCAGGCGTTTTATAGGTAACAGGGGCACTCTCCGCTTCATCTGCAAATCTGGCGTTATGGCGTGAGCACCAGGATTTCGATGCTCTCTCTCCGGAGGGCAGTATGGTATTGCTCGACACTATTGCCCCTTCAAAATCGGCCAGTTCGGCAAAAAGAGCATCTTTAAGATTTGCGCCAGAGAGGTTTGCCTGTTGCAGATTGGTTTCAAAGAGCACCGCTCCAGCCAGATTAGCGCGGCGAAGATCGCTATCATCCAGACGCGACCATCGGAGGTTGGCGTTTTTCAGGTTGGCCTCCCGCAGGACAGCTCCTTTCATGAAAGCACCCTTGAGGTTTGCATTGACGAGCGTGGCTGACGAGAGGTCGCTCTCTTTCAAATCAGCTTTTTTCAGAAAAGCCATCGTCAGGTTGGCTGATTTCAGCGTCGCCCGATTAAGATTTGCTCCACTGAGCTCTGCTCTTGAGAGCTCAGCCTTCTCGAGGTCTGCTCCCGCCAGATTGAGGTCTTCAAGAGTCGCCTTTGAAAGGTCGACTGGAGCATCAGGTTTCGAGTGGCGCAGGGCGTTCCACTCCGGAATGCTTCGTTTTATGGTGTTCAGTGTCGCCTGATCATATGCGGACGCCAATGATGGCATGGCAAGAGCTATGAGGAGCAGGATGGTTTGCTTGTGGTTCATCTTCGCTTGTTTTGAATATAGTGGTGCCGTTTCCCCAGCCGGGAGCGGGGGGATTGCTCCTCGGGTAAAACTAATGAAATTAACAGAGAGTAGAGAAACTTTCTTGAGAGAGGAGGGGTTCTATTCTATAATGCGTTATTAATAAAGAAGTTGAATCAACTCTTTCAACCGGCTCAATATCATGGGTACAGCACGTTTATACAGCGGGAAAGTTCTTGTTGCAGGGGCAACCGGCCGGACCGGCCAGTGGGTTGTCAAACGCCTTATGCATTACGGTATAGCGCTGAAGGTGTTTTCGAGGGATAGGGACAAGGCTTTGAGGCTTTTTGGCAGCGATGTCGAGTGTGCAACCGGCAGAATTCAGAGTTCGGCTGACGTAGCCAGTGCGCTCAAGGGGTGTGAGGCTGTCATCTGTGCGCTCGGCTCAGGCTCCTATTCAGGAGAGTCCTCGCCTGGCGAGGTTGATCGTGACGGAGTGAAGCGGCTGGTCGATGAGGCCGCGCGGGCGGGCGTGAAGCACTTTGGTCTTGTCAGTTCCATGGCCGTTACAAGGTGGTACCATCCGCTGAATCTTTTTGCAGGGGTTCTCATGAAAAAATGGGAGGCTGAAGAGTATTTGCGTGAGATCTTTTCAAGAGATGGCCGTTCATATACCATTGTCAGGCCCGGAGGGCTGAAGGACGGCGAGCCGCTCCAGCACAGGCTGCATGTCGAAGTCGGAGACAAGCTGTGGAGCGGATGGGTCAACCGTTCTGACATTGCCGAGCTCCTTGTACTATCGTTATGGCTGGAAAAGGCCAGAAACCGGACGTTTGAAGTGATAAACGAAGGTGAGGAGCCTCAAGCCGGGCTGGAACGCTATTATGACGGGCTTGCCTGACCGGTCTCTTGGAGGGGGTTGGCGAGCCGCGGTGCTTCCCTGGATCTTACTGCCGGGTGGGTGCTTCCTCAGAGGCTTTCAACAGCTCGCATCAGATCCTGGCCGCTGAAGGGCTTTTTGAGTGTCGTGTTCGCTCCCAGGGCATCGGCAAGCACCAGATAGTTTTCAGGGCCAGCTTTTCCTCCACCAGAGATTGCCAGGATTTTGATGGAGGGATAGAGCTGTTTGACCTCGATAATGGTTTCAACCCCCTCCTTTTCAGGCATGATCAGGTCGGTAATGACAACAGGAATATCCCGCTCTTCAAGCAGTACCCGCAGTCCCTCCGCGCCGTTTTCCGCCTCAAGCACAGTATGATTCGCCCTTTTCAGCGTTGTGCCGATGAATTTTCTGACTGCCGCGTCGTCATCGATGACAAGTATTTTCATGGTTGTCAGTGGTTGAGTTTGTTGCTGGAAAGCACTTCCTTAATTGTGGCGGCCATACTGGTGAGCTTTACCGGTTTTTTCAGGAATTTGCATATGCCGTAATGGCTCAGGGGGAGGGTATGCTCAATATCTTTCCCGTAGCCGGTCATCAGGATTACCGGAAGCTGGGGTCTCTTTTTATGAAGTTCTCCGGCAAGCTCAATGCCGGTCATTTCGGGCATGGTCAGGTCTGTAATGACGAGGTCGAACTCCTCAGGATTGCTTGAGAAGAGTTCAAGCGCACCGAGAGAGGAGCCCGTTGAGTGGACGGTAAAGCCGAGCCTTGTTATCATCACCTCCATCATCCGGAGCGTTGCGGGCTCGTCGTCAACCAAAAGAATGCTGCCGTTTCCCGCTTCAGGGATTTCAGCAGCGGGAGCGGTGAGCATATCATCATTGATGACGGGGAGGTAGACCCTGAAGGTGCTCCCTTCGCCGAGCCGGCTTTCAACGGTAATCTCCCCCCTGAAGCTGGTAATGATGCCATGGACGACAGAAAGGCCGAGACCGGTTCCTTTGTTGACGGTTTTGGTTGTAAAGAACGGCTCGAATATGCGCTCCATTGTCGTCTCATCCATTCCCGTTCCCGTATCGGAGATGCTGAGCTCCAGAAACTCTTTTCCCTGCAGGTCGGGATGCTGCTTGCGCGAAGTACTCTCGGGGGAGCTCTCCCTGAGGGTGATGGTCATGACTCCCCCGGAGCTTTCCATTGCCTGGAATGCATTGGTGCAGAGATTGATGATTACCTGATGGATTTGCGAAGGGTCGGCAAGAATGTTCCTGCAATTGCCCTCAATCTGCTGCTCTATGGTTATCGTTGAGGGGATCGACGGACGCAGAAGCTTCAGTGCTTCACTGACTATAGCCTGCACGTTGACGATGGCAGGCATGCTCTCCTGTGCCCTGCTGAAGGTCAGGATCTGCGAAACAAGGTTCTGGGCGCGTTCGGCAGCCAGCATGATCTCATTGAAATAGTCATGGAGCGGGTCCTCTTCGGTCAGGCTTGAGGTGCCCATTTCCGCATATCCGAGAATAGGTGTGAGGATATTGTTGAAATCATGGGCGATGCCTCCGGCAAGGGTTCCGATGGTTTCAAGGCGCTGTGTTTTGCGCAGGTTTGATTCAAGGTTCTGTTTTGCCTCCTGCGCCCTGACCCGTTCTGTGATATCAAAGAGGATTCCGTCGGTTCCGGTATAGATGCCACCAGCTGAAAACGTCGAGGTCTTGCGGTCCTCGAACCATCGGTACAATCCGCTCTTCATGGCTATGCGATAGGCTATGGTCTGAGAGGTTTTCTCCTTCTGAAGCTGCCGGGTGGAAGCCAGAACCGCAGCTCTGTCGTCAGGGTGAATGATTGCTCCGGTTTTAAAGAGTGCCGTGGCGAACTCATCGCGACTATACTCCTGCATGATATCGTGCATCATCGAGAGCAAAACGGTCTTTCCGTTGCGATCGGTTCGATAGACGGCACCGGGAATATTGTCGATGAGGGTCTTGAACTCCCTGACGATGCGCTCCTGCATGGCGCTGTTTCTCAAAGCCTCTTCGGCGGTTTTCAGTTCGGAGAGGTCCACGACGATGCTCCGGATGCCGTGAAAGCTCCCGTTGTGCATGATCGGAAGGCTGTAGAAGAGTGCCGGGAATCGCCCTCCGTCCTTTCTGACGGCAGTGTATTCGTACCCCTTGGGGAGCCAGTCGCCCGTTTTCATTGCGCAGAGATGGGCCTCTACTTTCGCTGCTTCCTCAGGGAGGCAGAAACGCATGAAGGAGTGCGTTGAGCCCTTCTCTTCGGTGTCGGGACCAAACACCTCGACTCCCTTGCGGTTGGAGTAGGTGACATTGCCTTCTGCGTCGGTCTCGAACAGCGGGAGCGGGAGCAGTTCGGTGAGCTGCCGGAACCGCCGCTCGCTCTCCGTGAGCGCCTCTTCGGCTTTCATTCGTTCCGAGATGTCGCGGCAGATGCCGAAAAGGGCCGGTTGGTTGTTCCAGAGTCCCCGGGTGATTTTGGTCTCGACGGGTATGAGTGTTCCGCTGCTGGTGAGCAACGGCACAAGACAGACATCAGCACTGCCCGCAATCATCCCTTCAATGTTCTCTTTGGCCTCCGCTCTCCTCTCTTCGGGATGAAAAAACAGCACATGCCGGCTGCAGATAACATCGTGGGCGTAGCCGAGCCGGTTTCTTACGACGGCATTGGTGTGTATGACCATCCCCTCCATATTAACGATGAAGATGAAGTCATCGATGGTGTCAAACAGGGATTCAAGATTATTTTTTACTGCGGCAGTCTCCTCCTCCCTCCGTGACTGCATGATGGCCGCTCCGATATGGGCAGTAATGCTTTCCAGCCCTTTTCGCGCAAAATCCGGCACCCTGGCAAGCGAGTGTGATGCGACATTCATGCAGGCGATGACCTCTCCCCTGCAGCTGATTGGAATGATGGCAATCGCCTGCAGGTGTTCCGAAATTACGCATTCGCGCTCCTCGATCCCGAGGATGGAGTAGTTGCTGTAGACCGGATCACCCTTCATGATGATGCGGGCATTCGGGGAGTCGAGCGGATAGGACGAGGCATTCATGACGAATTCCGGCGGCAGGCCATTATGGAATTCGAGCGTAATGGCCTTTTCCTGATGGTTTACCAGGTAGATGCCTCCGCAATCAAGGTCTGATATCTGAATTGCCGCATGAAGGCAGCTTTTCAGGGTCTCCCCCATGGAGCGGGAGCTGTTGAGTTTGATGGCCAGCTCGAGCTCCGCCTGTATGAATTGCTCTGCGGCCTTTCTCTGGAGCGCATTGGCAACGATGCCTCCGGCGAGCTTCAGGAGAGAAGCTGTTGGCTGGCTCCACTCCTGTTCCTGTCGCACTGCATCAAAGCCGATGTATCCGAAAAGGCGGGGGCCTTCAATCAGCGGGACAACGATCAGCGATTTTGTCTCACGGGCAGCAAACATCTTTTTTTCCGCGACGGCCTCATCAGGTATTTTTGATATGCGGGATAGATTGATGACCTGATTGTTCTGAATCTGTTTGATCCACCAGGGGAGTGTCGAGACACTCAGCTCAGCCTGATTGCCGATATGAGGCGTTATGCCTTCCCTGCACCACTCATGAGTATTCCTGATCAGGCTGAGTCCGTCCTGAAACTGATAGATATAGCTGCGGTCAGCGGCGACAAACTCGCCGATCAGCTGCAGGGCGTGGTTGACCATACTGTCGATCTGCTCGTATGGCAGATTGATGAACTGGTTCGAGAGCGCTGTTACCACGAACTCGAATGAGGGCTGGAGGGCAACGGCCGATTCAAGCAGCGCATTCTTCTTCCTGAGCTCCCGAACCTCTTCAGCGAGCGCACTCTTCTTTTCCTGTAGCAGTTCGAAATCGTTCAGCAATGGAGAGTTGTCGATGGACTCCATGAGGCGTTAGGCTTTGAGTCGTTCAAGAGCATCAAGCATTTCCTTCATCCCGAAGGGTTTTGAGAGCGTTGCATCGGCACCCATGTTCATGGCCAGGTCAAGGTAATCTTCGGGGATACAGATCCCCCCTCCGGATATGGCAAGAATCTTGATTTCAGGAAATGCCTTGCGAATCTCGCAGATGGTCTCGATGCCCTCTTTTTCGGGCATGAGCAGATCTGTGATGACAATGTTCACTCCGGGGTTCTTTTTCAGTGCATTTATCCCTTCATTGCCGTTTCCGGCCTGCAGGATTTCGTGTCCTTCCCTGGCGAGTACCTCACAGATCAGCGAGCGGACTTCACTCTCGTCATCGATGACAAGAATCCTGTGTTTTTTTTTCGGGGGTACAGCGCCGCCCGTATGAGGGGAGTGCAAATCCATCTGGTGTGGACTGTTTGATAAGTTATCCGGTGAGTCGGTCATTGCCTGCGCGCTATTTCGCCACTGACGTTGCAGGACTGCTTGGGGCTCTGTGCCGCTCTGCCGGGAGACCGGCAGTACCTTTTCCCCCGGATTGCATCCATGAAGATAATGGTTTTGCCTGAAAAAAACCTACTGATCTATCCGCTTCTCTTTGTTGAAGAGTGTCATGTCGATGAGGGTGGTGCAGAGGATGTTGACCAGAACAGAAACGGAGATATACCAGGTCCATGCAAGCCCGTAATGCTTGAGCACAAAAACAATCGCGAAGCTTGCCACTATCCCGGTGCTGAGGCTTGCCGGCTTGAAGTTGCGGCTGCTTTTCGAGAGCAGAAAGAGTCCGAGAAGGCCGCCATAGGTGAAGGATGCGATTTCCAGTCCGACCATGATGATGGCCTTGTTGCTCTCGTCAAAGAGCAGGGCGATGAGAATCAGAAGGACGGCCCATCCGAAGCTGATGAAGCGCGCCTTCAAGAGCGACGGGCGGCCTGCGAGCAGGTCGTTGACCGTTGAGGAGGCAAGGGAGTTGATGGCTGAACTGTGCGTCGACATTGCCGCCGAGAGCACGCCGGCGATGAGAAGCCCCTTGAGCCCTGCTGGCAGGTGGTTAACAATAAAGAAAGCGAACTCGCGATCCTTTTCCATCGGGGCGCCATGCATGAAGAGGTAGATGAGCGTGCCGGCCAAAAGAAAGACCGAGAACTGGAAGAGTACGAAGATGCCGCTGCCGATCATCGCTTTCTGAGCTGAGCGCAGGTCCCTGCAGCCGAGCACCCGCTGGACCATCATGTAGTCGACCCCGTGAGAAGAGAGCGAAAGCAGCATGCCGCCAAAAAACGCCCCGAAAAAGGAGAGGGGGTTGGTGAGCATGTTGGTATCTGTGCTGATGATTCGGAGTTTCGCGCTTCCCGTCAGCGCAGGAATCACTTCGGCAACGCTCATGCCGGGGCTCTGCAGAATGAATGCGATGGAGAGGATCCCGCCGAGGAGATAGAGGCCGAACTGGAAACTCTCCAGCCAGACCACAGCCTTGATGCCGCCAGAGAGGGTGTAGACGAGGGTGACCACGCCGATGATTGCGACCGAAAGCGGCAGCGACCAGCCGGTGACCACCTGCACGACAACTCCCGCGGCCAGGAACCTGATGGCGTCGCCAAGAGTTCTGGTGATGAGGAAGATTACCGATGCGAATTTCTGCATCCCGCCCCCGAAACGTATGCCGATGACCTCATAGATAGAGCTCACACCGTGCTTGAAGTAGAGCGGCAGCAGAATGGTGCTGACCAGGACTCTGCCGACAATGTAGCCCATCGGCAGCTGCAGAAAGGTCCAGTCTCCGCGGTAGGCAAGGCCTGGGACACTGACGAAGGTCAGAACCGATGTTTCGGATGCGACAATTGAAAGCATGGCCACCACCCAGGGGAGCTTGTGCCCTCCGAGGAAGTAGTCTCCGGAGCTTTTATTGCCCTTTGCGTGCCAGAGCCCGAAGAGGGTGTTGCCGGCAAGAAAGATGATGATGATGGCAAGGTCAATCGGCTGCATGGTCATGAACGATGGATAAATGGTGTCAGTCGTAAAGGTGATACTCCCGCTTCATAGCTGAGAACGCAGCTTCGTCGCTCTGCCAGGATGCCTCAATGTCAGCCGGCGAGCACCCATCAAGAATGGCCGTGCGTATGTGGCTGTTGCCTGCAAGCAGGTCGAAGGCGGGGGTGGTGTCGTTAAACTCATAGACCCCGTGCAGGAACTCCATCGACTCCGGATAGAGTTCGTGGATTGCCGCCGTGAGGGCGACTCCGGTGGCAAAAGAGCGGAAGCTGAGGTGATTGGTGACCTGAAGCCAGATTGCTCCGACGACCTCTCCCTGAAATTTGTGGAATGTCGGACGGAACCATGTCGGCCGGAAGAGCACTCCCTTGAGCTTGTACTCCCGGCATCGGGCGGCCAAGGCATCCGGATTGATGAACGGGGCTCCTGAAAGCTGGAAGGGCGTAGTCGACCCCCGTCCTTCGGAGACGTTCAGCCCCTCGAAAAGACACATTCCGGGGTAGACCTCGGCAACGGCGACCGTCGGCATGTTCGGCGAGGGCGGCACCCACGGGAGCCCCGTCTCCTCAAAAGGCATGGAGCGGAGCCACCCTTCCATTTTTACAATGGTGAGCTCAAGGTCGAGTTTCTTGCTGTCGCGGTAGAGAAGCGCCAGCTCACCCGCGGTCATGGCGTGACGGACCGTGACCGGAAAAATGCCGACAAACGAGCGGAATTCCTCTTCGAGCAGCGGCCCTTCGGCAATCGAGCCCCCAAGCGGGTTGGGTCGGTCGAGCACCATGATTTCGATTCCCATGCCTGAAACCGCCTCCATGAAAAGAGCCAGGGTGTTGACATAGGTGTAGTAGCGCGACCCGACATCCTGTATATCGAAAATAAGGAGGTCGAGACCCTCGAGGGTCGAGCGGTCGGGCAGGAGCGAGTCGGCTGAGCTTCCATAGAGGCTGACCAGCTGGCAGCCAAGTTCCGGCTGGCAGTCGACCGATATCTGGTCCTGCTCAGTGGCGAAGAGGCCGTGTTCCGGCGAGAAGATCCTTTTGAGCTTGATGCCCCGCTCTTTCAGCACTTCCCAGGAGTAGTGCAGCTCGGGGGTCACCGATGTCTGATTGACGAGCAGCCCTATGTTTCTGTCGCGAAGGGTTTCGGTGTTTCTGAGCAGGATATCCAGCCCTGTTGCTACCATGGTCATATGTAGGGTTTTGGTTCGACTCTGTTAAAGCGCTATGGTATGGAACGGATCGATAACGGCATCGATGACGGTGCTGCCTGGCTGGATTTCGGTGCCCGGCAGGATGACTGAATTACGGATGGTGCAGCGCGGCCCGATACGGCATCCTCTCCCTATGACGGAGTGCTCGATCTGGGACTCATGGCTGATCTCTGCATCGGGGGAGATTTGGTGCGGAGCCATGCCGATTGAGCGCATCATCGGGCCCGACATGGCGGCAATGACCGAACTTCTGTCGAGGTTGGCATCGTGGTAGTTCCGCATGGTGCCGATGTCCATCCAGACACCCTCGTGCCGGTAGTAGCCGAGGCCGCCGTTGTCGACAAGGCCGGTGAATCCGGTATCGACTATTCCGGAAAACTCCGGTTTCAGGTACTTGAAGATTTCCGGCGAGAGTACTGCCGTCCCGGTGTAGATGAACGATGATTGCAGTCCGGTCCGACGCATGTTTCGGAAGTCCTTCACCACTCCGTCTTCGACTCCGATATGGCCGATATCCTGGGCATCCGGACTCTCAAAGAGCGTCAGAGTGCCCGGCCGGCCCGATTCCCGGTGATGGCCAATGAGGGCCGCGAAGTCGATATCGGTAATAATATCGCTGTTGACGAGGAGAAAGTCGCTCTCAGAGAGAAGCTTCTCGCATTTTTTCAGCCCTCCGCCGGTGCCGAGAATGACCGGCTCTTCGGAGAAGGTAATCTCCAGTCCGGGGAGTTCCGCCGATTCAATAAACTGCTTTATCGCATCGGCGTGATGGTGGGTGTTGCAGATGATCTGGCGGATTCCGGCCTGCTTCAAAAGCGAAAAGGTATAGAAGAGGCATGGGATGTTGCATACCGGCACCAGCGGTTTCGGTGTATGGTCAGTCAGGGGACTCAGGCGTGTACCGAACCCTGCGGCAAGGACGAATGCTTTCATGGCGCGGTAGAAACCCCTTCAAGAATCGGTTGCAGAAGCGATCCGGCCTTTTTCAGCTCACCCCGAGCACTGATGTAGTCCGGCAGGTATCGGAGCGTTGGCAGAATCGAGTGCTCGAAGGCAGTGCTCTTTCGGACCGTTGTCTGAAATGCGAAGGTTCCGATTGCCTTGATGTTTCGCTGAAAGGCCATGATATCGAAATAATGGAGGTATTCGTCGAAACTCATCGCACTCAGGCCGTGGCTTCGAAGCGCCTGGTAGTGACGGGATTTCAGCTCCTCGGAAAGCTCCTCGCCGAGCCTGACGTAGGAGTCTCTGATGAGCGAGACGGCATCATATTGCGGGAGTCCCATCCTGGCATCCTGAAAATCAATGATTACCGGCCTTTCCTGGTGAATGAGGATGTTGCGGGAGTGGAAGTCGCGATGGTTGAGTACAAAGTGGCGGGGCTCGGCAAGAATTTCTGAAATACCTTCAAATTCGCTTCGCAGAGAGGCGATCTTTTCACTGTCAATCATCCCTGCGTAGTAGTTGCCGAGAGCGTGCTCGATGAAGAAGTCGAACTCCATCATGAGCTTTTCGCGGTCAAAACTGAGGCTGAAGGGAATCTCCCCCTGCTCTCCCTTTATGGCCTGAAGGCGGACAAGCGTATCGATGATTTCGCCGTAGATGTCGGGGATGGCACTCTCGAGCGGGGAATCGAACAGGTTCTGCAGGAGCACCTCCCCGCAGTCTTCGAGCAGGAGAAGCCCTTTTTCGGGTGCTGTCGATATGATGCAGGGGACCGCAATGCCATGGCGGAAGAGGATGCGCTGCATCTTCAGGAAGGGATAGTCGTCGCCGCTCCCGGAGTCGAATGCAGGATCACGGCATACGACAAAAGATCCTTCATCGGTTCTGACCCTGAAATACTGGCGGGTTGATGCATCGCCCTGAATTTTGGTGACGGTGAGGCTCTCTTGCTGGTCAAGAGGAAAAAGAGCGCTGATGGTTTCCCGGTCGGTCATGAGGGAGTTGTTTATTGAGCCGGTTTTGAATCCGGTTAGCGAGCCTTTGGGGGTATTGATAGGATAGACTAAACATTGAGAATTCCTTCCCGGAATGCAAAAAAAAAGCACCCTATGCCAAGGCATAAGGTGCTTTTTTTCAAAAAAAGAGAGCTTACTTCTTCGGAGCGATGGCTGAAGAGACGCTCTGGAGAATCTGGTTGACAGCTCCAAAAGCATTGCCGACGAGGTCGGTAGCGGTCTTTCCAAGCGGCTCGATAAAGCCGGCAATTGTCTTGACGCTCGCGCTGACCAGCTCGACCTGCTGTGTAGCAAGTTTGCCAACGGTGTCCAGAAGGCTGTTTACTGCGCCTGTTACATCATTTGTTCCGTTTGCCATGATGATTGGTATTTAGTGGTTAAGAAAAAAACTGAAAAATTTTCCCCGCATTTCTAACGGATTTTTATCAAGTTAAGATATTTTACTCACCATAACAAATGGAAAAAACAGCGGAAGGTTTTTGAACGGCCACGCTTCCTGTTACTCGTTTTTATGTCATATATTGCGGTGAGGCGCCTCTGTTTTCCGGTTGTAACGGCATGAGGAATCGCCGGATGAACCGAACCATTTTTCCGTACCAGAATGAAAGCGGTTATTTTGTACGATAGCAGGTCCCCGGGCGGCGCTACCGATGCGCTGATTGACGCCATCGGGTTGAAGCTCCTGGATGCCGGCGTCTATGTTGAAAAGGCAAGATGCAAGGCAAAGGCCGATTACAGCTTTGTTCGGGAGTTTGATATTGTCATTCTCGGCGCACCCGTCTACTATTTTTTCGTTGCTTCCCAGCTTTTGGGGGCATTCATACAGGGTAATCTCAAGGCATCCCTGCGCAAAAAGAATATTGCCCTTTTTCTGACCTGCGGCAGTCCGGATGCCATGGCGACGGTTCTTTACCTTCCCCAGCTGAAAGTTCACCTGATTCGCAACAGGATACTTGCCGAAAAGATCTTTGCACCGGGCGATATTGCCGATGACGATGTTGTCGATTCATTTGTCGAGGAGATTCTGCACGAGTACAGCAAGACCGGCAGACACCGGGCCGCTCCAATGTCCGCAAAGTGGACAAGGGAGGCCGAGGATTGGCTTCAGACCATGCCTTCATTCCTTCAGGGAAAGTTCAAGGGGATGGCTGAGAAGTATGCGGAGGATATGGGGTGTGAGGAGATTACGCTCGATATGCTCATGGACGCACGAAACAGGCTTGGCGGCACCTGACTGGATGGTCGCCGGTGCTTTTTCTGCCGGTTCGGCAGGTCAATTCTAGGTCGCAGTGAGAGCGCTCAAGTTATTCGGCTTTCTTGGCTGGAGTGCCTTTGCCGACAAACTTGTTGACGAGGATGACGATGACGACGCCGGTGAGGAAGTAGAGCGGCGGAGCAAAGAGTGAGGTGTAGTGTGCCAAGTCTTTCATGATTGCTGGAAGGTCAATGTTCCTGATTGCCGATTTGCCTCTGCTCACGCTCTTGCAAGCAGGGGCGGCCCCTTGAGATTAAGAAATTAATATGGATTTTTCTGCTCCTTCAGGCAATATTTCCCGCAAACAATAAAACATGATCCATTATGGCACAGGAAGAGAAAAAAGGAGGTCTCTTTGCGCGGTTCAGGAAAAGCCCGGCAGTAGCCCCTGCTCCCTCAGCACCCTCTGCTCCTGCAGTGAAGAGCGGCATTGAGCCTTCAGCTCCTCTGGCAGCCCAAAAGCCCGTTTCTCAAACGAGCGCTTCACCGGCCACCGCGCCAGCAGAGCCGAGTGTCGACACGGCTGCCGCTATCGATCAATTCTGCAAGGCGCTGCTCGATATAAGCAACTCCCAGTTGAAGGTCGTCGAGCTCGCGCTTACGACGCTTGCCGGGATCATCGACCAAGCTGCGGCGCGCGCGAAGGCTGAAAAATAATACCCGGGGTTGCCTCCCCCCGCACAGGGGAAGTCTCAACAGAGCCCTTCCGGGTGGTTTCTTTTTTTTGGCGTCCGGTTGCCGTTCAGCCACAATGCCCCGGGCTTTGAGCGGCCGGTGAAAATACGCCCCCCTATGGACAGTTTCCCCTGTCGATGCCCTCATTATTTCCGCTCATGGGTAGAACAATCCCCCGATAATAACTATTTTCCGCACTGAGTTTCACCTGTTGACCAAGGAACTCTCAGTTGCACCCCTGTGTTTAAAAAGCTCAGAAGCATCCCTACAGGCTCTCAATCATTTCGGTTTATCATGGAAGTTGTCGGTAAAAGTAACGTGCATGTTGTTCTCGATTCATGCCTTCACGAGTCATCAGTCTATTTTTCAAACCACGAAAAGCTGCTCAAGTGCAATCCCTACTGCAGCGATGTGACATATATCAGGTCCCACGATATTTTTCAGTGGGTGTTTGAGGTCTCCGATCCGCGGAACAACCCCATTACCGCCGTGTTTTTCGTCCGTCAGCATGAGGAGAGCTTTATGCTCGACGACACTTTTGGCAGGACGGTTGCCTCCAGGGTGAAAAATGAAGAGCATCTCGACGGGAGGGGAAAACGTATCCGCTGGGAACCGGTGCATGAGTACCCGGAGTTCGAGGCCGTTTCGCCGAATACCTTCATCGGCAAGGCGAGCTCGGAGATCTGCCTTCTTCATCAGAAGGACAATCGCACCTCGGTATATTTCGATACGGATATCGTTCTTGACTTCACGCTTTCGTTCCCCCTGAACCTCATGCCGGAGGGCATTTTGAAGTTCATGACTGAGGCGATCATGTCCCAGATCATGCAGAAGGCCACCGAGAGCATGCTCTGTCAGGTGCAGTCCGATATCTGCTGCTCTGCACCGGACGCGGATTCAGCCAAGAGCGCCTGACCGTCCGCGGCCAAACGCCTCTTTGCACAAAAATCATTTGTATTATCTTCTTTTTTTTGTTTTCTTTATACCCATACGGGGTATAGGTATCCGTTCCGTTTATTGTCAGATTCCCAGAAGAACAAACCGGAAGTGTCAATGAAAGATGTGATTCTCAGACTCAAAAAGGTGAATGGCCAGGTCGAAGGGCTGATCAGGCTGATCGAGCGGGAGGAGGAGTGCGGCCAGATCATTACCCAGTTTCAGGCGGCAAAAGCTGCGCTCGACAACACATTCTCCCTGGTTCTCCACCGCAATCTCAAGGAGTGCCTCAGTCATCGTGACGCGGATAGCGCTGAAAAGATTTTAAAACTCATCTCCAAACAGTAAATGACCATGAAGGTATACAAGGCGTTTATCGGCTGTTGCGTTGCAGGTGCTCTCGCGGCTCCTCTGCAGGCCAATGCCGGCGAAAAAACATTGAAACTCTCCCTTTCCGAGGCCATTTCGATGGCGCGTGAGAACAACTACATGATCAAGGCTGCGCGCAGCAGGGTTGACCAGGCGGAGGCACGGGTGGTGCAGAGCCGTCAGTCCTACCTTCCGAAGGTGACCCTTTCGGAGACATTCCTGGTCACCAACGATCCCGGCGCCGCGCTGGTCTTCAAGCTGCAGCAGAAAACTCTTGTGGACTCGGATTTTATGGCGGCAAAGATGATCAATCCTGATGTCATCAACGATTTCAATACCTCACTTCAGCTCACCCAGCCGATTTTCAACGCCGATGCTTCGGCAGGCAGAAAGATGGCTATGACCGCAAAAAAGGCGAGCGAGTATATGGCAACGAGGGCCGAGGAGGGCATCGGCCTGCAGGTGAGCAAGGTCTATTACGGGCTCATTCTTGCAGCAAGGAACATTGAGGCGGTCGATCAGTCGATCAAAACCATGCAGGCCCACAGCAGTGATGCGGCCAAGGCATACAGGGCAGGCATCCTGACGAAATCCGACAAGCTCTCGACCGAGGTGAGGCTTTCAGAGCTTCAGGAGCAGAAGCTGATGCTGCAGGACGAAATCCGCAACGCTTCTGATGCGCTCAAGGTGATGCTTCGTCTCGATCCGGCGGTGACGATCGTTCCGACCGGAGATCTCGCAGTGGAGAGTGTTCTGCCGGGTGGCGAGAGTGCCACGGTTTCCGAGAACAGGTCGGATCTCAAGGCGCTTGAGACCTATCGTGATGTTGCGCTCAACCAGGAGGAGATGGTGAAGGCCTCAAGGCTTCCCCGCCTGAACGCATTTGCCCAGAGCAACCTGCACAGTGCAGCCGTTCTCAATGGAGGTTCGAGCTGGACGGTGGGATTGAACATGCAGTGGAACATCTATGACGGAATGGCGACAGCTGGCCGTATCCAGGAGGCCAGAGCCCAGCAGCAGGAGGCGATGTACGGTTACGAAGCAGCCAAGAGCGGCAGTCTTGCCGAGGCGGAAAAAGCGCTCCGCTCGCTGAAGACTGCGCGGACAAGGATTGCCGTTGCCCAGAAGGCACTCGAGGAGGCCAGGGTGAGTCTGGATTTTATCGGTGAGCAGTTCAAAACCGGAATGGCTATGACCTTTGAGCTTCTGATGAGAGAGGGGGCATATACCTATTCGAAGATGAGGCTCAACCAGGCAAAATATGATTACTGCGTGGCCAAAAGCGAGCTCTCGTTCTATCGCGGCAACTGAATGCCGAAATAGATAACCAACATGAATCAGATTGTGTAATGGATAGAAGAAAACAACTTTTTCTGCTCCCGGCCATGCTTCCCCTGCTTTTGATCGGATGCGGCGGCGAGGTGCCGGTTCCGGCAAAGCCCGCAGCTCCGGAGCCTCCGGTTGCTGTTGAGAGCATCGTTCCGGTTCGTGCGGCGGGCCACGGCGGCGGGACTCAGGAGCTTCTGGTGCCGAAGTCGGCTATTTTTATGAAAGGTGATTTAGAGGGTGTTCTGGTTGTCGGTGACGGCGACCGGATTTCAGTGCGATGGATCAGGACAGGGCGATCGCTGAATGGCGACCGGGTCGTTGTCGGAGGTCTTGAAAAGGGTGAGCGCGTGGTAGGGAAATACAGTGCTGCGATTAATGAAGGAGTAACCGTAAAAAAAGTCAACCGGGTGACAGAGGAGAAGAAGACAAATGAATGAAGGCATTGCAGGTAAACTCGCCAAGCAGTTTATCAATTCAAAGATTACGCCTCTCTTGATGATGGCAGCGCTGCTTGTCGGCATCATGGCGACGTTCATGACCCCCAGGGAGGAGGAGCCGCAGATTGTCGTGCCGATGGTCGACATCTATATTCCGTTCCCTGGAGCAACCCCGGCAGAGATCGAGGCTCGTGTTGCAAAGCCGGTCGAGCGGACACTGACCGAAATTCCAGGCGTTGATTTTGTCTACTCCACCGCCATGCCGGATGTCGCTCTGGTTACCGTCCGCTACAAGGTCGGCGAGGATGCGGAGAAGAGCATGGTGAAGCTCTGGTCGACCCTCATGAAGAACATGGACAAGATGCCGCAGGGCGTCCAGTTCCCGCTCATGAAGAAGGTCTCCATCGACGATGTGCCGGTGCTCAACCTTACCTTCTGGAGCAAAAGCAAAGATCCCTACCAGCTTCGCCAGACTGCCGCGCAGGTCGCTGACGAGCTGAAAAAGGTCAAGAATATCGGCGATGTCGAAATCAAGGCAGGACAGCGGCGTCAGGTGCGCATCATGCTCGACAAGGCAAAACTCCAGCACTTCAATGTCAGTCCCCTGCAGATTGCCCGACAGATTCAGCAGACCAACAGCCAGATGACATCAGGCGACTTCCGCCAGGTGAACCAGGAGATTGTTGTGCGCACCGGGAAGTTCCTTGAAAACGCGGCCGATGTCTCCAATATCGTTGTCGGCATCTACGGCGCATCTCCGGTCTACCTCCGTGACGTTGCCTCAGTGGTTGACGGGCCTGAAGAGGTGAACAACTACAGCTTCTTCGGCTTTGCCGCAGCCGCACCGAAGGGCTCTCCATCTGGCGAGTATCCCGCTGTGACCGTGACGGTGGCCAAGCGCAAGGGCGGTGACGCTTCGGTATTGGCCGAAAAGGTGATGGAGAAGGTCGATACCATGAAGAAGAGCGTCATCCCTGGAGATGTGACGGTCAGCGAAACCAGGAACTACGGCGCGACCGCTTCCGAAAAGGTTTTCACTCTGCTTGAGCACCTGCTCATGGCCGTCGTTGCCGTGACTGTTGTTGTCGGATTCTTTCTCGGCTGGAGAGGCTCGCTTGTGGTTCTGGCCTCTGTGCCGATCACCTTTGCGCTCACGCTGCTCATCTACTACCTGCTCGACTACTCCCTCAACAGGGTGACTCTCTTCGCGCTGATCTTTGTGACCGGTATCGTTGTCGATGACTCGATCATCATTGCCGAGAACATCCACCGCCACTTTGCCATGAAGCGGCAGCCGAAGCTGCAGGCGGCCATTACGGCCATCAGCGAGGTGGGCAATCCGACCATTCTTGCAACATTCACCGTTATTGCGGCGGTGCTGCCGATGGTCTTTGTTTCCGGCCTGATGGGCCCCTACATGAGCCCGATGCCGATTGGCGCTTCACTGGCCATGATATTCTCGCTGCTTGTTGCCTTGATCGCAACACCGTGGCTCTCTTTCCGCCTTCTGAAGGCCGGCGATGACGGCCATCACGAAGAGTACGATATCAAGAAGAGCGGTTACTACAAGCTTTTCAATACGGTGCTTACCCCCTTCATCGACAGCAGCTTCAAGAGATGGCTTGCCTTCGGCGTTGTCGGTCTCATGCTTGCCGGCGCAGTTGCCATGGTCCCCATGAAAGCGGTGCAGATGAAGATGCTTCCGTTCGACAACAAGAACGAGTTCCAGGTTATTCTCGACATGCCTGAAGGCACCTCGCTCGAGCAGACCGCAAGAGTGGCCAAGGAGATTTCCGGATATCTGAAGAGCGTGCCGGAGGTTCAGAGCTACCAGTACTATGCTGGCGTCAATGCGCCGATCAACTTCAACGGCCTTGTGCGTCACTACTATCTTCGCCAGAAGGCCAACATGGCCGACATTCAGGTGAACCTCGTTCACAAGGGTGAGCGCAAGGCGCAGAGCCATGATATCGCCAAGCGGGTACGCGCCGGTGTCCAGGAGATTGCAAAGCGCTACAACGGCAATGCCAAGATTGTCGAGATTCCTCCGGGCCCTCCGGTGCTCTCCACGCTTGTCGCCGAGATCTACGGCCCTTCCCAGGCGGAGCAGATCGCGCTGGCCAAGCAGGTGAAAGAGGTCTTCGAGTCGACTCCCGGTGTTGTCGATGCCGACTGGATGGTCGAGGATGACCAGAAGGTCTACAATCTCGTGGTCAACAAGGAGCGGGCTGCAGCACGCGGCGTCAGCGCCGAGCAGATCGCCCAGACGCTGCGCATGTCGATTGCAGGCATGGATGTCGGTCTTCTCCACACCGAAAACGGTCATGATCCTGTCACCATCCAGGTCCGTCTGCCGCAGTCTGCGCGCAGCTCCCGCCAGGATCTCTCCGGGATCTTCGTCCAGTCGCAGGGGATGGGAAGCATGACCTCGCGCCTTCGTGCCGGCCAGATGATTCCCCTTTCGGAGCTGGTAAAGGTCGAGGAGAAGGTTCAGGACAAGAGCATCTTCCGCAAGGATCTGCGCAGGGTGGTCTACGTGACCGCCGATGTGGCAGGGGCGACGGAAAGCCCGGTCTACGCCATGCTCGACATGGACAAGAAAATTCAGAAGCTCAAGGTTCCCGGCGGCTACTCGGTCAACCCGCTCTACACGGCCAATCCCTCCAATGAGGAGAAGCTCGCCATGAAGTGGGATGGAGAGTGGCAGATCACCTTCGAGGTCTTCAGGGATCTCGGTACCGCGTTTGCTGTCGTGCTGGTGATCATCTATCTGCTCATTATCGGCTGGTTCCAGTCCTTCAAGACGCCCTTGATCATGATGATCGCCATTCCGCTCAGCCTCGTCGGCATCATTCCGGGCCACTGGCTGCACGGAGCGTTCTTTACGGCAACCAGCATGATCGGCATGATCGCCCTTGCCGGCATCATGGTCCGAAACTCGGTGCTGCTCATCGACTTTATCCAGATCCGCAGGGCGGAGGGCGCGGAGCTCAAGCAGGCGGTCATCGAGTCTGCCGCAGTCCGCACACGCCCGATCATTTTGACCTCAGGAGCCGTCGTTATCGGTTCGGTGGTGATGCTGTTTGATCCGATCTTCCAGGGTCTGGCAATCTCGCTCATCTGGGGTGGCGTGCTGTCGACCATCCTGACGCTTGTGGTCGTGCCGCTTGTTTACTATATGGCCGAAAAGAAATCCACTTAATTTTCAGAGGAGCGGGACAGATGAAATTTCTTGCTATCATGGGACATGAGGAGACGCGCCCGAAAGTGCGCGCTCTCTTCAAGGAGCATCAGGTCATGATGTTCAGCAGTTTCGACATCATGGGGTGCAACTGCCAAAATAAGGGAGCCGACATTCAGGCCTGGTTCCCGACCGACGCCATGCCGGGAGCCTACTCTACCCTCTGTTTCGCCATTCTTGAAGATGACCGGGCAGAGAGAATCATGCATGAGCTGGAAACAAACCCCATCGCCGTCGACAGGGATTTTCCGGCAAGGGCTTTTCTGATGAATGTGGAAAAAACAGCCTGAACAGAGGAGGGGTCGATGAAGGTCCAGCAGTTCAGCACCGGGGGTGACAGGAACTTCGCCTACCTTGTTGCCGATGAAGCTTCGGGTGAAGCGCTCGTTATCGACCCCTCCTACAATCCCGCCATGATCGTTCGTTTTGCGGCCGATCACGGCTTCCTCATCCGTTATGTTTTTTGCACGCACGGCCATTCCGACCACACGAGCGGCAACGAGGCAATCGAGGCAATGACCGGCATTCGCCCCCTTCTTTTCGGTGACAGCGCTCCCTCTTCCGAAATAAAGGTCGAGGACGGTGCACACTTCCCGCTTGGCGCCTTCGATGTCGCCATTATCCACACCCCCGGTCACACCGCTGACTCCATCTGCATTCTCTGTGGCGACGCGCTCTTTACCGGAGACACCCTTTTTACCGGAAAGGTTGGCGGCACCCGAACCGAGGGTGAGGCGGCCCGGGAGTATGAGTCGCTCCACAACCGCCTGATGGCGCTTCCCGATGAGACAACAGTCTATCCCGGACACGATTACGGGAGCGCGCCCATCTCCTCCATCGGCCGTGAGCGGGCAACCAATCCCTTCCTTCTTCAGCCCGATTTCGCGGCGTTCCTCTCCCTGAAACAGAACTGGGCAGAGTACAAGAAACAGCACGGCATTGCATGATTTTAGCCTGTAGCCGGCGAAAAATTGTGATTATGACGGGTTTTTTATACATTGATTACTTTCGCCAGCCTTCGCTTTGTCGCTGGCTCTCCCGCCTTTTATTGCATTCGGTCTTAAAATATCTGCCCCTGGGTTCTCTTTTCGGCGGGGCACTCTCTGTTTCATTAATCTTAAGTAACCTGATGACTATGGATCAGCTTATAACATTGCGCACGTTGCCGGTATCGGCCCTTATGCAGAAGGACTTTCATATGATCAAGGGGAGCTGTACGGTTGCCGAGGCTCTGCAGATCATGAAAAAGACCAACGAGAGCGGTCTGCTTGTCGAACCCCGCAACGAGGACGACTGTTACGGTATCGTTACCGAAAAGGATATTCTCGAAAAAGTTATCGATCCGGGTGAGGATGTGCATCGCGACCCCTGGAACACTCCCGTTTTTCAGATCATGAGCAAGCCGATCATCAGCGTCAATCCCAGCCTCAGGATCAAGTATGCCCTTCGTCTCATGAAGCGGACCAACATCAGGCGTCTGACCATCATGGAGAGCAACAAGGTTATCGGTGTGCTCAACATGACCGACGTGCTTCATGCCGTCGAGGAACTCCCGGTGCATGACGATCATGTGGCGCTGTAAGAGCAGGGCCCATTTTCGCTGCTTTCCTCAGACAAAACCATAAAGACTATTTCAACGGCCGGGCGCTCTTGCGCCCAGTCATTTAATCAGTGAGGCTTTTTTGCGGCTTCATCAAGGAGATTTGAGCATATGAAACCATTTGATATCGTTATCGTCGGCGGCGGTGGGGCCGGTCTCTATGCAGCCATGGAGGCCATGAAGACCAATCCGGCACTCAATATTGCCGTGCTCAGCAAGGTCTATCCCAACCGTTCGCACACCTCCGCGGCACAGGGCGGCGCCAATGCGGCTCTTGCAAACAAGGCAAAGGACGATACGGTGGAGATGCATATTTTCGACACCATCAAGGGCAGCGACTATCTGGCTGACCAGGATGCCGTCGAGGTGCTCTGCAGCGAAGCTCCGAAGATCATCCGCGAGCTTGAAAATATGGGAACCCCCTGGTCGCGCCTCCCGGACAACACAATCGCCCAGCGTCCTTTCGGCGGCGCAGGCCGTCCGAGGTGCTGTTACTGTGCAGACAAGACGGGCCATACCATTCTGCAGACGCTCTATGAACAGTGTTTGAAGAAAGGGGTGATCTTTTTCAACGAATATTTCGCTCTCAATCTTTCGGTTCACGGGAGCAGGTCGCGCGGCCTCGTTGCCATGAACATGAAGACCGGCAAGGTTGAGGCCTTCCCTGCCCGTACCGTTATTTTTGCGACGGGAGGGTATGCAAAGATGTACTGGAACCGCTCGAGCAATGCCGCCGGCAATACCGGTGACGGACAGGCCATCGCCTTCAGGGCTGGCATACCGCTCAAGGATATGGAGTTTGTCCAGTTCCATCCAACCGGCCTCAGAAAGAGCGGCCTGCTGGTTACTGAAGGCGCAAGAGGTGAAGGGGGCTACCTGATCAACAAGGATGGCGAGCGCTTCATGTCAAGGTATGCGCCTGAGAAAATGGAGCTCGGCCCCAGGGATCTGGTCTCCCGTTCGCTTGAGACGGAAATTCTTCAGGGCAGGGGATTCGACAGTCCTGCCGGCAAATACATCCATCTCGACCTCACCCATCTGGGGGCCGACCTCATCAAGTCGCGCCTTCCTCAGATCCGCGAGATGACGATGAACTTCGAAGGTGTCGATCCGATCGAGGAGCCTATTCCCGTCAGGCCGACCGCACACTACTCGATGGGAGGTATCGATACCGACAACTTTGGCCGCACCGTCATCGACGGCGTCTATGCAGCCGGTGAGTGCGCATGCGTTTCGGTGCACGGCGCAAACCGTCTCGGCGGCAACTCACTGCTCGACATTCTTGTTTTCGGTCGCATCGCGGGCCATACGGCGGCTGAAGAGGCCGGCCGATTCCAGCCTGGAGCGATTCCCGAAGAGGAGGTCAACGCCCAGCTGGAGGAGATCAGGGGAGGGATGCACGCTTCCGGCCACTACGAGCGCTATGGGGCACTGCGTGAAGAGCTTGGCCAGACGCTTGCACTCAATGTCGGCATCTACCGTGAGGCAAACCAGATAAGGCAGGGCATCAAGGACGTTGCAGAGCTGAGGGAGCGCTTCAAGAAGGTCCGTGTTTTCGATTCCAGCGATGTTTTCAACACCAACCTCCTGCAGGTGCTCGAGCTCAAGAATATGCTTGATCTTGCCGGAACCGTCGCAGCAGGAGCTCTTGCCCGCCAGGAGAGCCGTGGCTCGCATACCAGGACCGACTTCCCGACGAGGGATGACGAAAAGTGGCACAAGCACACTCTGGCAACCCTTGTTGACGGCACTATTACCCTTGGTGAAAAGCCTGTCACGATGGGCCGCCATGAACTCCAGGAAAGAACTTATTAATCATTGCAGCTTATGACGGTGTCTACAGATCATCATAAAGAGGCGAAGAGGGACGTAACCTTCAGGGTTTTCCGTTTCAATCCGCAGGTCGACAGCAAGCCCTACTTCGACGATTATACCATCCCTGTTGAGCGAGGTATTACCGTGCTCAGGGCGCTCAACTACATCAAGGAGCATGTCGACGCCTCAGTCAGCTTCAGGGCCTTCTGCCAGGCGGGAATCTGCGGATCCTGCGGCATGAGGGTCAACAACATCTCCATGCTTGCCTGTACGACGCAGGTCTGGGAGGTGCTTGAAAAATCCCGCGAGCCGGGCATCATCAAGGTCGAGCCGTTGCGCAACCTGCCGCTCATCAAGGACCTTATCGTCGACATGGACCCTCTTGTCGGCAAGATGACGCACTACTCGAACTGGGTCGACTCGACCATGCCGGAAGAGGAGATGGGCAAAAAGGAGTTTCTCGTCTCTGAAGAGGAGTTTCTCAAGTATGACAAGGCAACAGACTGCATTCTCTGCGCATCGTGCGTTTCGGAGTGCAGCATTCTGCGTGCCAACAAGGAGTATGTCTCTCCTGCCGTGCTCCTCAAATCATACCGCATGAACGTCGACAGCCGTGATGGCAGCCACGACCTGCGCCTTGCCGAACTGGTCAAGGACCATGGCGTATGGGACTGCACCCACTGCTACCGCTGTCAGGAGACCTGCGTCAAAAGCATTCCGATCATGGACGCCATCCACGGCATCCGTGAAGACGCAATCGAAAAGAGGGGCGTGAAGGACACCAGCGGCGCCAAGCACGCCGAAGCCTTCATGGACGATATCGCCAAAAAGGGCAAGCTTGTCGAGGCGACCCTTCCTTTCCGTACCAACGGTGTCTTCTGGACGATTCAGAACCTCCTTCCCATGGCTGTCAAAATGATCATGAAGCGCAGAACGCCGCCGCCGCCGCCGATGGTGAAGCCGTCAAAAGGCATCAAGGTGTTCAGGGCGATGTTCAGGGAGATGAGTGAGCATGTGAAGCGTGATCATCAATCACATAATAAATAACCGGGGGGAACTTCCAATGGTGAAGCGATATGCATATTACCTGAGCTGCATCAACGAGTCGATGACCAAAGAGGTCGATCGTTCGATAGATCTCTGGCAGAAGGATCTCGGTATCGAGCTGGTCAAGCTCCATGAGAGCACCTGTTGCGGCGGCAGCAACCTCGACTATGTCAGTCCGAAGCATTTTGCCTTGGTCAATGCCCGCAACATTGCGCTTGCAGAAAAGCTGGGGCTGGACCTTGTTGTCTCCTGCAATACCTGCCTTATGACGATGCGTACGGCAAAGCAGAAGCTCGACGAGTCGCCGGAGCTTCGCCAGGAGATCAACGATCTTCTCAAAAAGGAGGGGCTTGAATACAAGGGGACCTCAGAGGTGCGCCATATACTCTGGGTGCTGGTCGACGACGTCGGTCTCGATGCTATCCGCGAGAAGGTGAAGGTGCCCCTGAAAGACTACAGAATCGCCCCGTTCTATGGCTGCCATATTCTCAGGCCCTCGAAGGTTCTCGGCAGGGATAACCCGCTGGAGCCGACTTCGCTTGACCAGCTCATTGAGGCTCTCGGCGGAAAAACCATCCCCTACGAGCATAAAAACCGATGCTGCGGTTTCCATACCCTCCTGGTTGCCGAAGAGGAGTCGCTCAATGTCGCTGCCGAGGCGCTTGAAGAGGCGATTCAGCTCAAGGCTGATTTTATCGTGACCCCCTGCCCGCTCTGTCACACGGTGCTCGACGGCTATCAGGCCAAGGCGCTCAAGCAGGCAAGCATCAAGAGCTCGATACCGGTCTTCCATATTTCGGAAATGGTCGGCCTTGCGCTTGGCTACAGTGCCAAGGATCTCGGCATCAAGCGCCATATCGTCAGCTGACATGGGCCGCATGAGCTGCGCCTCCATGCTCCGCATGGTGGTTTCTTCTTTCTGCAGGTTTTTTTAAAGGGTAAAAAATCGTAACTTTGCTCCTTTAAATCGCCCCTGTCCGGGATGAAAATGCCGGATCTGGGGGGCGAGCACTGTTCGTTTTGTCAACCCATCAAATTATTGCACTGCATGCTCAAAAATGATCTTTTTCTCCGGGCGTTGAAGCGTCAGCCATGTTCCAGAACTCCGATCTGGGTAATGCGTCAGGCTGGTCGTTATTTGCCGGAGTACCGCGCGGTCAGGGAAAAGACAGATTTCTTGACACTCTGTAAAACCCCGGAACTGGCCACCGAAGTGACCATTCAGCCGGTTGAGCTCATGGGCGTGGATGCGGCGATCATTTTCTCCGATATTCTTGTCGTCAATGAAGCGATGGGCATGAACGTAGAGATTATCGAGAGCAAGGGCATCAAGCTGACTCCTCCAATCCGCTCTCAGGCCGACATTGACAAGCTGATCAATCCAGATATTGACGAGAAACTGGGCTACGTCATGGACGCCCTCCGCATGACCAAGAGGGAGCTCGACAACCGCGTGCCGCTTATCGGCTTCTCTGGTGCTGCATGGACCCTCTTCACCTACGCTGTTGAAGGCGGCGGCTCGAAGAACTATGCCTACGCCAAGAAAATGATGTACCGTGAGCCGAAGATGGCCCATCAGCTGCTCCAGAAGATCACCGACTGCATCAGCGCCTACATCCTTAAGCAGGTCGAAGCCGGCGCAGACGCCATCCAGATCTTCGATTCATGGGCAAGCGCGCTCTCCGAGGACGACTACCGTGAATTCGCATTGCCCTACATCAAGCAGAACGTTGCCGCCGTGAAGGCCAAATATCCCGACACTCCGGTTATCGTCTTCTCCAAGGACTGCAACACCATGCTCCAGGATATAGCCGATACCGGCTGTGAGGCCATGGGCCTCGGCTGGGGGATTGAGATCGGGAAGGCTCGCGCAGAGCTCAAGGATCGCGTCTGTCTTCAGGGTAACCTGGATCCGACGGTGCTCTATGGTACCCACGAGAAGATCAAGTCAGAGGCTGCCAAGATTCTCAAGTCCTTCGGCAAGCACACCGCTCAGTCCGGCCACGTCTTCAACCTCGGCCACGGCATCCTGCCCGATATGGATCCGGAAAACCTGAAGTGCCTCGTTGAATTCGTCAAGGAAGAGAGCGCCAAGTACCACTAGGATTTACGGCTTTCCCCTGCCACTGGCAACTCCGCCCCGTTCACTCGGAGGCGGAGTTTTTTTTGGTTGCATTTTGGTGGTTTTCTGTCGATAGGGGCCGGTTTGGTTTTTTCATTATATTGGTTCAACAGATGGTTTTATGAAGAGAACGCCGTTTATATGAGCAGAGAGTGCAGGTGTTCAGACGCGATGCGGGACCGTACCCGTTATGATGAGCTGGTGCTGGAGACGATGCTCTACAGCGCGAGGCTGAAGGAGCGGGTCGCACAGGAGAACAGTGCGGTTATCGTTGCCATGGCAGAGCTCATCGCCGGCACTTTCAGGGAGGGAGGGAAGCTTCTTTTGTGCGGCAATGGGGGCAGCGCGGCCGATGCACAGCACCTTGCTACCGAGCTCTGCATCCGTTACCGGAGCAGTGTTGATCGTCCGGCGCTTCCGGCTATCGCGCTCTCAACCGACACCTCGGCGCTTACGGCGGGGGCGAACGACCTGGGTTACGATGCGGTTTTTGCCCGGCTTGTCGAAGCCTATGGCAGGGAGGGGGACCTGCTTCTCGCTCTCTCCACAAGCGGAAACAGCCGCAGCGTCATCAACGCCATGGAGCGGGCGAAGCGCTCGGGCATGAAGACCATCGCCCTTCTCGGCAGTGATGGAGGCCTTATGAAGGGGATGGCCGACCTCGAGGTTGTCGTTCCCCATAGCGGTGCGGCGGACCGGGTGCAGGAGTGCCACATTACCATAGGCCATGTCGTTATCGATCTTGTCGAGCGGATGCTCGGGTACTGCTGATCAATAGAAATAACCAAAACCAACAACACCATGCAGATTAAACAGATAGAGGGTACTCTCAGCGCAAGGGACGGCAGGTTTGCCATTGTGGTCTCGCGCTTCAATGATTTTATCGGCCAGAAACTTGTCGAGGGTGCACTGGACTGCATCCGCCGTCATGGCGGATCCGACGAAAATATCGCCATCTATCGCTGTCCCGGCGCTTTCGAGCTTCCCATGGTCGCCAAGAAAGCCGCCCAGACCGGCAAGTATGACGCTGTCATCACCCTCGGAGTCATCATCAGGGGTTCGACTCCGCACTTCGACGTCATTGCCGCTGAAGCAACCAAGGGTATTGCGCAGGCCTCACTTGACACAGGCATACCGGTCTCTTTCGGGGTGCTGACTACGGAGAACCTCGAGCAGGCCATCGAACGCGCAGGTACGAAAGCCGGCAACAAGGGATTCGATGCGGCGATGACGGCCATCGAGATGGTCAGTCTCTACAAGCAGATATAGCGTCTTTTTTTTCAGTTGAATCGGTAACGCTCCAGGTTGCCGCCGATCACTTCCCGAGAGGCCTCCATGAGCTCTTCGACGGTTGCGAAGGCCGAGGGCTCGAGGGGCTTGCCGATGATGATCCTGATCTTGCCCTTGTTGATCCGGAGGCTTTTTTTAGGGGTAATCAGGTTGCTTCCTATAATGGTGACCGGCAGGAGCGGTGCGCCTCCTCTCTGTGCGACAAGAAAAGCGCCCCTTTTGAAGGGTAGCATTTTACCGGTTACCGAACGGGTGCCTTCAGGGAAGATATGGACCGAGCGGCCGCTTTTGAGGACCGCTGTTGCCGCAAGCAGGCTTTTAAGTGCCTCCCGGCTCTGGCCCCGCTTGATCATCACATAGCCGGCCTGTTTCATGGTCCATCCGAACACCGGTATTTTTCCGAGCTCCTCTTTTGCTACAAACCGCAGGTTGAGATCCATCGTGCCGAGCATGAGCGGGATATCGGCCATTCCGGCATGGTTGCTGATGACCAGGTAGTGCTGCCGGGCGCTGTAGTTCTCGCGGCCGATGACCTCGATTGAGATTCCGAAAAGCCTTGCGCTCAAACGGCCCCACCATGCGGCAAGTCCGTGAAAGAGGTCACCGGCGGGATCAAAGAGGTTGACGACAAGGAAGATTGTCATCGCAACGAACATGATCGGCACAAGGACGAAAAAAAACAGGAGTGTTCTAAAGTTCATCCGGTGCGTTTTTGGGGTTAGTGGTCAAGTCCTTTAAGAAAAGAGGCGAGATCCTTGTACTCAGGGCTGATCGCCACCGCTTTTTTCTCTTTTTCAAGCAGGTCCAGCAGTCTTGCCGGAATCTCTATCTCCTTGTGCAGGGCTTCCCTGACGGTCTCGAGAAACTTTGAGGGGTGAGCGGTCGAGAGGACGACGCCCGGCATCTCCAGATGGCGGCCGGAGTTGCGGTGCAGCTCGAGCGCCCGCCAGGCAACGGCGGTGTGCGGATCAAGAACGTAGCCGAAACGATTGTAGACGTCCTTGATGGTTGCAACCGTCTCGCTGTCGGAAACCGCAATGCCCGTAATGTCATTCGACATCGCGCGGTGGTCGTTCCCGTAGAAATACCTCAGGCGCGCAAAGTTGCTCGGATTGCCGACATCCATGGCAGTTGACAGGGTCGTTACCGTCGGACGGGGATCGTAGCGGCCCTCATCGAGGAAGCGGGTCACGCTGTCGTTGGCATTCGATGCGGCGATGAAGTGGCCTATCGGAAAACCCATCCTTTTGGCCAGTATGCCAGCGGTGAGGTTTCCGTAGTTGCCGCTCGGCACGGAGAATATCGGGTTGCCGATTCCGTCGCGCTCCTTGAGCTGCATGGCCGCCCATGCATAGTAGAACGACTGGGGAATCAGTCGGGAGATGTTGATCGAATTGGCCGACGTGAGTGTCAGACACTGCTTGAGTTCGGGGTCGATGAATGCCTGCTTGACCATGCGCTGGCAGTCATCGAAATCGCCCATGACTTCGAGAGCGTGGACGTTGTTTCCTGCGGTGGTGAGCTGCTGTTCCTGGAGACGGCTTACCTTTCCGGAGGGGTAGAGCAGAACGACCCGCGTGTTCGGAATGCCCTGAAACCCGTAGGCGACGGCGCTGCCGGTGTCTCCGGAGGTCGCAACGAGGACGGTGATGAGACGCTCCTCTTCGGCTGCGAAATAGCCGGTCAGGCGGGCAAGAAAGCGTGCGCCATAATCCTTGAATGCCAGCGTCGGGCCGCAGAAGAGTTCCTCGATAAAGGTGGCGGTGCCGATCTCCACAAGCGGGGTATCGAAGTCGTAGCAGCTTTCAATCATCTCATCGAGCCGCTCCGGGGGGATCTCGCCTGCCGTGAACTTCTTTGCGATTGCAAAGGCGATGTTGTTGAAGCTTGCGCCAGCGAGAAGCGAGATCTCCGGCTCAGAGAAGCGTGGGATTTCAGCGGGGACAAAGAGCCCTCCGTCAGGAGCCAGGCCTTCAAGCGTGGCTTTTTTTATGGAGACCGGTGTGGATGATTTATTGGTGCTGAAGTAGATCATGAAGGTGATGGTGTGTTACAGTATTCTTGCCCCTTCCCTGCAAATCGGCGATACCCAGATGTCCGAATGGAGCGGGCTCTTCGAATGAAGAAAGGCCTCTTTCATGGCGTTGGCGACCTCCAGAGCGGTTTTCTGCGAAGAGGAGAATGCGAAGATCGAGGGTCCCGATCCGGCAATGCTGCACCCGAGTGCACCGGCGTCGATGGCCGCCTGCTTGACCTCAAAGAAGCCCGGTATCAGGGGGGCTCGTTTCGGTTCGGCAACGACGTCGACCAGCGCTCTTCCGATAAGATCGTAATCGGAGGTAAGCAGGCCGGTAATGAGCGCCCCGACATTTCCCCATTGCTGCGTCGCCGACTTGAGCGGTATGCTTGCCGGCAGCACCGAGCGGGCAAAGGAGGTGCGCAGTTCGGTATGCGGGTGAACCAGCGAGCAGAAGAGGTGTTCGGGTGAAGGGATGACTATCAGGTCGAGCGGCGTATAGCTCCGGATCAAAACGAAATTGCCGAGCAGGGCTGGAGCGGCGTTGTCGGCATGGGCGGAGCCGCAGGCAACACGCTCTCCCTCGATGGCAAAGTGCACAAGCTCCATTTTCGAGCATGGCCGCCCCATCAGCTCGTTTGCCGCTGCCAGAGCGGCTGCGGCGCTCGCGGCACTGCTGCCCATTCCGCTGCTGAGAGGGAGATGCTTGCGGAGCTCAAGGTAGATATGGCCCTCGAAGTCTATTTTTTTCTGTGTCCTTATATATTCAAGGAACTTCAGGACGACAAAGCTCGAGGTATTTTTTTTAGGGTCGAGCGGAAGGGCTCCGCCGTCACCGGTGATGGCCGTTATGGAAACCGGAGATCCGGGGAGCTTTTCATCGGAAAGGGTGAGGATTACCTCGTCACCTGGCTCGGTGATGGCAAAACCCAGAACATCAAAACCGCAGGCAACATTTCCTACGGTTGCCGATGCAAATCCTTTGACAGTTTTCATGCTGTTTGCGACGAACAAAATTCCTCTATCAGGTAGATACGACTTTTTTTTTGCGGCGACCGGCCGGTCTCGCGGCACAAATTTCCAGAGGGGAGTTGACTCTTCAGGATACCTTTGAACCCCTCCCTGCCATTACGGTCCGGCCATCACATAATTGAGCTATTCAAATGAGAGAAAGGAATTTGAATAACTAAAAGCTTTTCGCTAAATTCGAGTTTTAAACCTTTTGGAATGGCGGGACTCCGAGTCAGATTTTTCAAAAGAAGGTAAGCAGAATCTTTCTCTTTTCTTAACAAATAACCAAGCGGAATAAGATATGTCTACAACAGTCAGGCCTGATGAGGTTTCATCCATACTTCGCAAGCAGCTTGCCGGATTTGAGTCTGAAGCGGAAGTTTATGATGTAGGAACAGTACTGCAGGTTGGTGACGGTATTGCACGCGTCTACGGTTTATCGAAGGTGGCTGCCGGCGAACTTCTCGAGTTTCCCAACAATGTCATGGGTATGGCTCTGAACCTCGAGGAAGATAATGTCGGTGCTGTGCTTTTCGGTGAGTCGACGCTGGTCAAGGAAGGCGATACTGTTAAAAGAACCAGCATTCTTGCATCTATCCCGGTCGGCGAGGCCATGCTTGGAAGGGTCATTGATCCTCTCGGCGAGCCGATTGATGGCAAGGGCGCCATCGAGACCCAGATCCGTCTTCCTCTCGAACGCAGGGCTCCCGGTGTCATCTACCGCAAGTCGGTTCACCAGCCGCTGCAGACCGGCCTCAAGGCTATCGATTCCATGATCCCGATCGGCCGCGGTCAGCGCGAGCTCATCATTGGTGACCGTCAGACAGGCAAGACCGCTGTTGCCATCGACACCATCATCAACCAGAAAGGAAAGGGCGTTTTCTGTATCTATGTGGCAATTGGCCTGAAAGGCTCGACAGTTGCCCAGGTTGTCAGCACCCTCGAAAAGCATGGCGCAATGGAGTACACCACGGTCATCTCCGCCACTGCCTCCGATCCCGCTCCGCTCCAGTTTATCGCCCCGTTTGCCGGTGCCACTCTCGGAGAGTATTTCCGCGATACCGGCCGCCATGCGCTTGTCGTTTATGATGATCTTTCCAAGCAGGCGGTTGCCTACCGTCAGCTCTCCCTGCTCCTTCGCCGTCCACCGGGACGTGAGGCATACCCGGGCGACGTTTTCTACTTGCACTCCCGCCTGCTTGAGAGAGCCGCAAAGATTACCGATGACATCGAGGTCGCCCGCAAGATGAACGATCTTCCTGATGCCCTGAAGCCGATCGTCAAGGGCGGCGGAAGCCTTACAGCGCTGCCGGTCATTGAGACACAGGCTGGTGACGTTTCTGCATATATTCCGACCAACGTGATCTCCATCACCGACGGCCAGATCTTCCTTGAGTCGAACCTTTTCAACTCCGGCCAGAGACCTGCAATCAACGTCGGTATCTCGGTCTCCCGCGTCGGCGGTGCAGCCCAGATCAAGGCGATGAAAAAGGTTGCCGGTACCCTGCGTCTCGATCTTGCGCAGTTCCGTGAACTTGAGGCCTTCTCGAAATTCGGTTCCGATCTCGACAAGACCACCAAGGCACAGCTCGATCGTGGAGCACGGCTTGTTGAAATCCTCAAGCAGGGTCAGTATATCCCGATGCCGGTTGAAAAACAGGTCGCCATTATTTTCCTCGGCACCCAGGGTCTGCTCGACTCGGTTGACTTGCGTTTCATCCGCAAGTTCGAGGAAGAGTTCCTTGGCATGCTTGAAGTGAAGCACAGCGACATCCTCGCCACCATCGCCGAGAGCGGTGCGCTTGAGAGTGATACCGCAGGCAAGCTCAAGGAGGTCGCTCTGAAGTTTGTGGAGACCTTCAAGGAAAAGAACAAGGCGTAAAGGGTTTTTCAGCAATTATATAACAGTCCCGTTATACATGGCTACTTTAAAGGATATACGTGTACGAATCAAAGGGGTAAAGTCTACGCAGCAGGTCACCAAGGCGATGAAGATGGTGGCTGCTGCAAAGCTGAGAAGGGCGCAGGACCGGGCTGTCATGGCCCGGCCCTATGCCGCGAAGCTGAAGGAGATGCTCGGTTCCCTTTCAACAAAGGTGGATACCTCCCTCAATCCTCTTCTTTCCGGACGCAGTGAGGTCGGCAGGATTCTTGTGATTCTCATCACCTCGGACAGGGGCCTTTGCGGAGCGTTCAATACCAATATCATCAAGCTTGCCGCCAAGACCATTCACGAGGACTATGCCGATGCCTTCAGCAAGGGCGGCGTGAGCATGATCTGCGCCGGCACAAGAGGTCTTGATTTTTTCAGGAAGAGAGACTACAGCATCGTCAAAGGGTACCCTGCAGTGTTCCAGGCTCTTGATTTCAGCATCGCCAGAGAGATTGCCGACACAGCGTCGGGCATGTTTCTTCGCGGCGAGGTTGACCGGGTGATCGTGGTCTACAACGAGTTCAAGTCGGTGCTTGCTCCGAACCTGAAGGCGGAAGTGCTTCTTCCGATCGAGCCTGAAACATCGGGCAAGGAATCGGGGGGCGACTATATCTACGATCCGTCGCCCGCGGCCATTATCGATGTGCTGGTTCCGCGCCATCTCAATACCCAGGTCTGGAGGATGCTTCTCGAGTCGAATGCCGCCGAGCATGCCGCCCGTATGGCAGCGATGGACTCTGCGACCGAGAACGCCAAGGATCTTCTGCGCACGCTCAACATCAGCTACAACAGGGCAAGGCAGGCTGCAATTACCACTGAGCTCAGTGAGATTGTTGCCGGCGCCGATGCACTGAGCAGCTGACAGGAGCGGTTCAGGTCAGTGTTGATTGCAAGCGCCCTTTTTCGGGCGCTTTTTTTTTGAGCATATTGCTTCGATAAGGCCAGCTCGTGTTGTGAGGCTCAGAAGGAAAAGATTTATATTCAATGAGCTTGGGCGATGTTCATTCAGTCACTTTTCATTTTTCAATCAGGGTATGAGCGGGAGCATGAGGATATTCAAGTTTGGAGGCACGTCACTTGGCTCTGCGGAGCGCATAAGGAGCGTTGCCGATATTATCTCCAAGGGAGCCGAAGAGGGCAGGATTGTCGTTGTGGTTTCGGCCATTGTCCGGGTGACCGATCTGCTTCTCGAAACAGTCAACAAAGCCTGTCACAGCGACGGCTCTTACCGTGCTACGCTCGAAGAGCTCGAAAATCTTCATCTCAATATTGCAAGAGAGCTTTTTTCCGGCGCTGTTCTTGAAAAGGTAGCCGCTGCCATACGCTCTGAACTCACCGAACTCAACGATATTGTTCATGGCGTTTTCCTGCTTAAGGAGCTTTCGGAAAAGAGTCAGGCGCTGGTGCTCGGTTTTGGTGAACGGCTCTCTGCCCGGCTGTTGAGCGCTTATCTCCATGGCATCAATATCCCCTCTTCGATGCTTGATGCCCGCCGTCTTATCGTTACCGACGCGAACTATACCGACGCCCGTGTGGACGCTCATGCCACAGAGCTCCAGATCAAAAAACACCTTGACTTGTTTGATGGTGTCCCTGTCGTGACGGGGTTCATTGCGGCAGCACCGGACGGCACGGCAACAACCCTCGGTCGCGGCGGCTCCGACTATACCGCCTCTATTCTCGGCGCAGCTCTCGGTGCTGATGAAATCCTCATCTGGACCGATGTCGACGGCTTTTTCAGTGCCGACCCGAAGCGCGTGCGTGATGCAAGGGTCCTTCCATGTATCAGCTATGCAGAGGCGATGGAGCTCTCTCATGCCGGAGCGAGGGTGTTGCACCCTCTTGCCGTTCAGCCTGCAATGAAGGCAGGTATTGCCATTATCATCAGAAACTCTTTCAATCCCGCGGCGAAGGGCACCAGAATCGGCACCCTGACAAGGGAGGAAGAGCGTGTCGCAACTCCCGTCACAGGGCTGACTTCAATCAACCGGGTCGTGCTCCTGAACATGTCGGGCAGCGGCATGGTAGGCGTTCCGGGTATTGCCTCGCGGCTTTTCAGCTGCCTTGCCCGCCACCGGATAAACATCATCTTTATCTCGCAGGCATCTTCCGAGCAGTCGATTACCCTTGCCATCAATCCCGGCCAGTCGGCGAAGGCTAAAAAGATTCTCGAAGAGGAGTTTCATGTGGAGATCGCTTCCCGCCAGATCGATCCCCTGGCTATCCGCAGTGAGCTTGCCATGATTGCCGTGGTAGGCAACAACATGTCGGGTCACCCTGGTGTCTCAGCCCAGCTTTTCGAGACCCTCGGCAAGAACGGAATCAATGTCATTGCTGTTGCACAGGGCTCAAACGAGATGAATATCTCCCTTGTCATCGACAGTCGTGATGAGGACAAGGCACTGAACTGCATTCATGAATCATTCTTTCTTTCACAGCGAAAGGTCCATCTCTTTATTGCCGGAACAGGCACTATCGCTAAAAGCCTGATCGGCCAGATAGCGGCCCATCGCCGGAACCTGCAAGAGGATAACGACCTTGACGTTGTCGTGTGCGGCATGGCCAATACCGGCAGCATCGCCCTTGACGATAACGGCATCGATCTTGAACACTGGAAGGATGCCTTGAAGCCGCGGAGTGCCCGGCACGGCATTGAAGGTTACCTGTTAGAGATACGGGAGCGCAACCTGCACAACACCATTTTTGTCGATTGCACGGCCAGCGCCCAGGTCGCGGGTATCTATCCCGACCTGCTCGAAGCCAACATCTCGGTGGTGACCGCCAACAAGCTCGGCATGGCCGGAGCATGGCCTCTCTACCAGAGGATAAGGGATGCGCAGCGCAAGAGCAATGCCCGTTTTCTCTATGAAACCAATGTCGGGGCTGGTCTGCCGATCATCAACACCCTGAACGATCTGAAAAACAGCGGCGACAAGATCATCAGCATTGAGGGCGTGCTCTCCGGAACCCTGAGCTTTATTTTCAATGAACTCCGCAAGGGCGGACGCTTCAGCGAGATTGTCCGCCAGGCGCGTGATGCCGGCTACACCGAGCCCGATCCGCGGGACGACCTTTCGGGAGCCGATTTTGCCAGAAAGTTTCTCATCCTTGGCAGAGAGCTCGGCTACAGGCTCGATTATGCGGATGTTCTCTGCGAGAGCCTGGTGCCCGAGGATCTTCAGGGGGAGATGAGCGTTTCGGATTTTCTTGACCGGCTCTCGAAGGTGGACGACTGGTATGCCGATGAAGTGGAGCGGGCGGCAAAAGAGGGCATGACCATTGCCTTCGCCGGAGAGATCAGGGAGGGAAAAGCAAGCATCGGAGTGAAAAGAGTTCCTCTCGGCAGTCCCATTGCGGGCCTCAGCGGATCTGAAAACATGGTCGTCTTTACAACCGATCGTTACCGGGCAACCCCGCTTGTCGTGCGCGGGCCGGGTGCGGGCGGAGAGGTTACGGCGGGCGGTGTCTTCGCAGATATCCTGCGCATTGCCAGCTACCTGGTCTGAGGGCACCGCCGATGCGAGCTGAAATCGTTTCTGTCGGTGATGAGCTGCTCAAGGGGCAGCGGGTCAACACCAACGCAGCCTTCATTGCCTCGGCGCTTGCCGGCATCGGGGTGTCGGTTGGGCGTATCGTGACCTGTTCGGATGACGAAGCCGACATGGTCTCAGTCTTTTCCGGTTCGCTCGAGCGGGCAGATATTGTTCTCGTGACGGGAGGGCTCGGTCCTACCGGGGACGACCGCACCAAAAACTCTGTGCAGAAGCTTCTTTCCAGAGGGCTTGAGCTCAATCGGGAGTCCTGGCAGAATCTCGAGCAGCGCATGAGGGTGCTTGGCCGGGAGATCTCCCCTTCGCTTCGCGGGCAGGCGGAGGTGATTGCGGGGTCGCGAGTCATGGTCAATACCAGGGGGACGGCCGCCGGGATGATCATTGATTGTCAGGAGCGGTTCGGGAACCATCACCTTGTCCTCATGCCGGGGGTCCCCTCGGAGATGAAGGCGATGATGGAGCTTGACGTCATTCCCTTCTTTGCAAAACACGCAACCACCTTTATCCGCCATACGCCGGTGAAGACCTTCGGCATCGGCGAGTCAACCCTTTCGGAGATGATTGCCGAAGTCGAGGGAAGCCTTCCTCCGGGAACAACCCTCGCCTACCTTCCCCACTCCGCCGGAGTCAATTTGACCATCAGCACAAAAGGAAGCAGTGCTGCATCAGTCGAACAGGAGAACAGCGCCGTTGTGGACGCTATCCTGCAAAGGGCCGGCCGGTTTGTCTATGCCACCCGGGACACAACCCTTGAGGAGGCAATCGGAGAGCGGCTCGGCCGAGCCGGACTCACCGTAGCGGTGGCAGAGTCCTGCACAGGAGGACTTGTGGCAAGCAGGCTGACCGACGTTCCCGGGGCATCAGCATGGTTCCTCCAGGGCTTTGTAGTATACAGCAACAACTCAAAAGAGGCGGCGCTCGGTGTGCCGAAGGCGCTTATTGACGGTTATGGTGCCGTGAGCGAAGAGGTTGCGCGGGCAATGGCCTCCGGCTCTCTCGACCGAAGCGGTGCGGACCTCGCCGTTGCCACCACCGGAATCGCGGGCCCCTCGGGAGGCACTCCTGAAAAACCTGTCGGCACGCTCTGCATAGCCATTGCCGAAAAAAGCTCGGGAGAGGTCCGCTCTCAGACGCTTCGGATGCATGGTGACCGTGAACTCAACAAGCTGCGCTTCAGCGAGGCAGCGCTTAGGGAGCTTTGGCAGGCTCTCGATGCGCGATAAGCGCTTCGGGGGGATCAGCAAAAATTTCTTCGTATTTTTTTGAGAAAAGACCCGCTTTTATCGATACCTTGAGCTACAGTCACCCTCAATAACAATCCCTTTTTTTTCGAGAAAAGAAACCCGTCCCCCTCATTGCGTATGCCGAGCATTGCACGATTACCTGATATTGTTGCCAACAAGATCTCAGCCGGTGAGGTTGTCCAGCGTCCCTCGTCGGTCGTCAAGGAGCTCCTGGAGAACGCCATCGATGCGGGTGCAAGCCGCATTAGCGTTACCATCAAGGATGCGGGCAAGGAGCTGATTCGCATCGTCGACAATGGCGGAGGAATGGACAGGGCGGACGCTTTGCTTTCGGTCGAGCGTTTTGCAACAAGCAAGATTACAGGTGTCGATGATCTGGACTCCCTTCGGACTCTCGGTTTCAGGGGGGAAGCTTTGGCAAGCATCTCCTCAGTATCCCATTTTGAACTCAAGACCAGGCGTGAGGGAGCCCCGCTCGCGCTCAGGTTCCGCTATGAGGGCGGCCTTCTTGCCGAGGAGTCGGAGGTGCAGGGCGAGCAGGGCACAACCATCAGCGTCCGCAATCTCTTTTACAATGTTCCGGCTCGCCGCAAGTTTCTCAAAAGCAACGCTACAGAGTTTCAGCATATTTTCGAGTGCGTCAAGAGTTTTGCTCTCTCCTACCCCGAGATCGAGTGGCGGATGGTGAGCGACGACGAGGAGCTTTTTCATTTCAGGACTCCCGACATGACCCAGCGTCTCGACCTCTTCTATGGTGAGGATTTCGCCGCCAGCATGATCGAGCTCTCTGAGCAGAACGACTACCTCTCCATCACCGGCTTTCTCGGCAGGCCGGCCATGCAGAAACGGAGAAAACTCGACCAGTACTTTTTCATAAATCGCAGGGTGGTCCAGAACAGGATGCTCTCACAGGCGCTGCAGCAGGCATACGGAGATCTTCTCGTCGAACGGCAGACACCCTTTGCGCTGCTTTTTCTCAGCATCGATCCCTCACGTGTCGACGTGAACGTGCATCCCGCCAAGCTTGAGGTCAAGTTCGACGATGAACGCAGCGTTCGCAACATGTTCTATCCGGTGGTGAAACGGGCAATCCAGCTGCACGATTTCTCTCCCGATCTTGCTTCGGGAGAATCAGAGTCATCGCCCTCCGGGCAGCAGGCATTCAGGAAGCTCGCCTTTCAGGATATTCCCGGCCCCTCCCTCACCACCGGTGAGCTCTATCGGAACTATCGGGAGGGCAGTTTTAGTGCGCCAGCACCGCCGCGCCAGGCAACCCTGCAGGAGAGTGACATGTTTGCAGGGCGCCAGCTGGATGCGGGCAGGCTTCGCGAAGGGGATGAGGCGTTCGGCGCCCTGATTTCGGCCCCCCTTCCGGAGGATGAAGCAGCCGCGGCTCCCAAAGAGCCGGAACAGAAGATCTGGCAGCTCCATAACAAGTATATCGTCTGTCAGATCAAGACAGGCCTCATGATCATCGACCAGCATGTCGCTCATGAGCGGGTTCTCTATGAACGGGCAACCGACGTGATGGAAGAGAACGTGCCGAACTCCCAGCAGCTACTCTTTCCCCAGAAGGTCGAGTTCCGCCCCTGGGAGTACGAGGTGTTTGAGGGGATTCGTGAAGATCTCTACAGGCTCGGCTTCAATCTCCGGCTCTTCGGCCAGAGGACCGTCATGATCGAGGGCGTTCCGCAGGATGTCAAGCCGGGGACAGAGGTGACCATCCTTCGTGACATGATCGCAGAATATCAGGATAACGCTTCCAAGCTCAAGCTTGAAAGGCGGGACAATCTGGCAAAGTCATACTCCTGCCGCAACGCCATCATGACCGGCCAGAAACTCACGATTCTGGAGATGCGCTCGCTCATCGACAACCTCTTTGCCGCCCGAGACCCCTACTCATGCCCGCACGGACGACCGGTCATCGTCAAGCTCTCGCTCGATCAGCTCGACAGGATGTTCTCGAGAAAGTGACAATGCCGGTTGCAAGTTTCTCCAAAAGTACTAAATTTAGACCCTTGCCCTTGTAGCTCAGTGGATAGAGCAACAGTTTCCTAAACTGTAGGTCGGCGGTTCGAGTCTGCCCGAGGGCACATCTCCTTTTCCCCATCTCTTCGCCTGCATGGCATCACGCATGCAGGCTTTCGCTCACGTTCGCACTGAATGTGTTGAGTATGCAAGGAATTTTTCTCCTCTCTTGTTGCATCTGTCGCGGATTTGGTATTTTGGCTGAAGGACATTTTTTGGATTCGCTTAACACATCCGATTGCGATGAAACGTTTTAAAACCCTCCTCGGCATACTTCTGCTGTTGCTGTTTGTCGACATTGCCCGTTACTTTGTCTATCCGGATATTGGAAGGCTTGTGAAGGAGAATCCTGAAAAATCGGCATTCATGGAGTATCGTGAGGCTGAGTGGGAGCGGGAGGGGCATCCGAATAAAAAGATACAGCAGCGATGGGTTTCGCTCAAGAGCGTCTCCCCATACCTTATCAAGGCGGTGCTCATCGGTGAGGATGACAAGTTCTGGAAGCATGAGGGCTTTGACTATCAGGCCATCGAACGTGCTGTTGAAAAGAACCTCATCGCAAAACAGTTCAAGATGGGCGGGAGCACCATCAGTCAGCAGCTGGCCAAAAACCTCTATCTCTCCCCTTCGAAAAATCCTGTGCGCAAAATCAAGGAGGCTATTCTCACATGGAGGATTGAACGGACCCTTTCAAAACGCCGGATTCTTGAACTCTATCTGAATGTTGCAGAGTGGGGTGATGGCATTTTCGGCATCGCTCAGGCCTCTGGCCACTACTACGGGGTGAGCCCCTCAGGCCTTTCTGCCGAGCAGGCATCGAAACTTGCCTCAGTGCTTCCGAACCCGATACGCTACTCTCCAACCGGCTCGGCCCCCTACGTCCGGGGCCGCTCGAGAATCATCTTTGCCATCATGCAGCGCCGCGGCATAGTGGTCCCCGACTATCAGGAGGTGATGTCCTTGCCGCCTGACTCGACAAAGGCGGACTCGCTTGTTGTGGGCGTTCCGGCATACCTGCTCGACCAGTCGATGGAGCCCGACAGCAGCAAATCACCTGCAAGCGAGAAGAGTGGCGGAGGGGAGAGCAAGCCCGCCAGGAACCTCTGAGCCGACAGCTCATTTTCCGCCGCGCTGCTCGCTGAGAAGCTCAAAGAGCGACTTGTCCACGCCGCAGACAGGGCAGACCCAGCCATCAGGGATATCCTCAAAAGGAGTTCCCGGCTGAACGCCCCCGTCAGGATCGCCCACAGCAGGATCATAGATATAGCCGCATGGTATGCAGACCCATTTTTCCATAACAACACTCCTTTTTATTGTTGACTGCCCCAAGGGGGTACTTTATTCCCTATGGATAAATGAATCGAAATCGGATATAAAAAGTTCTCAATACCACCCTCTCAGCTTCATCGCTTCGGCCACGCGCCCGATTGCCAGAATGCAGGCGGCTCTGCGGCTGGTGGTTTGGTAGCTGAGGGTTGCGGCCTGGACGGCATGAAACGCAGTTGTCATCTTTTCCTCCAGACGCAGAAGCACCTCATCCTCCTTCCAGTAGTATCCCGAAGCGTTCTGCACCATCTCAAGCCAGGAGACCGTTACCCCTCCGCTGTTGCAGAGAATGTCGGGGATGACATGGACGGCGCGCTCTTGAAGAATGATGTCGGCTTCAGGAGTGGTCGGCCCGTTGGCAAGTTCTGCGACAATCCGGCTCCTTATATTTGGCGCGTTGGCGGCGGTAATGACCGACTCGAGAGCGGCAGGAATGAGCACGTCCACCTCAAGCTGCAGCAGCTCTTCACCCTTGATTGCCGAGGCGCCGGGAAATCCTGTGACCGAGCCGGTTTTCTTTTTCCATTCGCCAAGCCGCTGATGATCGAGACCTTCAGGATTGTGGATGCCCCCTTTCGAGTCCGATACGGCGACAACTTTCATCTGGAGTAGCTCTCTGGCCAGCTTGTGGGCTGCCGAGCCGGCGTTGCCGTATCCCTGAATTGCCACTCTCGCGCCAGTAAGCCCGATGCCGAAGAGGCCGGCGGCCTGACGGACGCAGTAGATTCCTCCTCTTGCCGTGGCATCGCCTCTTCCGGCTGAGCCTCCGATTGCTGTTGGTTTGCCGGTGATGACCCCCGGAGTGTAATGACCTTGCAGCATCGAGTATTCATCCGCCATCCACGCCATAATCTGCGGGGAGGTGTAGACATCTGGCGCCGGCACATCCTTGCCGGGGCCGAGGAGCGCTGCGGCCTGGCGGATGTATGCGCGCGAAAGCCTTTCAAGCTCGCCGGCAGACAAGGTTTTCGGATCGCAGATCACCCCACCCTTGCCCCCTCCGAGCGGAAGGTCGAGCAGTGCGGTTTTCAGTGTCATCCAGGTCGCCAGCGCCCGGACGGTGTCGATGGTTTCCTGAGGGTGAAAGCGGATTCCCCCCTTGTTGGGGCCGCGGGCATCGTTGTGCTGCACCCTGAACCCCCTGAAAACCCTGGTGGTGCCGTCATCCATCCTGACCGGAAGGGAGAGGTGAAGCTCCCGCAAGGGGTTTCGAAGGAGTTCAAGGGCGGCAGGGTCGAGGTTCATCAGAGCGGCAGCGCTCTCCAGCTGCGTCAGTGCACTCTGGCAGGGGTTTTCAGGAGGGATGGCATCGGTTATCATAGGCTGTTGAGGTGGTGTGTTTGCATGACGACCCGGCTGTTTTGCATGGAACTCCCACAAGCGTCGCAAAGCTTTGCTGCTCAATCGACGGAAACGCTCCCCCTGTAGACGATTTTGGCCGGGCCGTTGAGGAATACCTCCTCCATGTTCTCGCTGAACTCGATTTCAAGAGTGTCCCCGCTTCTTACCCCGACCTTCACCGCTCTTCCCGTGATTTTGCCGAGCCGATGGCTCATGAGGGCGGCTGCAACCGCTCCTGTTCCGCATGCAAGGGTCTCATCCTCAACGCCGCGTTCAAAGGTGCGAACCAGAAGGGAGTCTGGAGCGGTGACTTCGATGAAGTTCACATTGGTGCCCCCGGGAAAGAGGTTTGTCATGTGGCGTATAGCGCGACCGGTACCGGTAACGTTGGCCTGCTCGACATCAGCGGTAAAGATGACAGCGTGCGGCGAACCGGTGTCGAGAGCGTGACAGGCGGTGCCGTCGATATCGAGGTCGCATCGGAAGTCACGCGGCGCGAGCATGCGCAGTCTGACCGATTCCGGACCCGTTACCCAGGCATCGTATCTGTTGCCGTTTGCCTCAAAGGCATAGGCGCCTTCAGGGGCGGATGGAATGCCGATGGCATGGGCGAAATAGACAGCACATCTCCCTCCGTTGCCGCACATCGAGCCCGGTAGCCCATCGGCATTGTGGTAGTTCATGCTGAAGTCGAACCGCCCGGACGGCTCTATGAGAATAAGTCCGTCGGCACCGATACCGGTTCTGCGTGTGCAGAGCGCCCTGATTTGCAGGGTAGAGAGCGTAATGGAGCGCGTCATGTTGTCGATGACGATAAAGTCGTTGCCTGCTCCGGAGAGTTTGCTGAAGGTGATTTCCATGCTGCTGAAAATGTGTTCCTGTTTGCGGTTCGGGGCCATCGTTATCCCGGAGAGACGAACGGCGGAAATGCCACTCCGGCCAGTCTCTTTCATCCCCTATAATAAAACATTAGCGACGCATTGCGCCGGCAAAAAATTTATTATTAAATAATTTTTCTTATTTTAAACCCTACTGTCCGTAGTGGTTTGTCTGAAGGATAGCGGATGGGAAGCGGGGTATATCCTGTTTTTTCAAAAGAACTTCGGTGGCAGGGTGTGAGGAAGGGAAACGGAGCCTCAACGAGTTTTTGTGGCCGGAGAGCCTCAGAAAACCGTCGGCAGAGGTTGACCGGAGAGCGTAATGGGCCGCTTTGATTTTTTTGGTTTTTTCAACACGAAATATGTCCAAACAAAGGAGAGAATACAATGGCTGAACAAGTGAACCCGGCAGGAGTCAAGCCAAAGGGCTCTGTTCCACCGCCAAAGGGGAACGCTCCTTCTCCGAAAGGCAACGGCGCTGCGGGAGCTCCCTCCGTCATTATGGAACAGGATGCTGCCAAAATGAGGAGATTCCTGTTCCAGAGAACAGAGACCCGCACCACCAAGTGGTACCAGATTTTCGACACCGACAAGATTGATGACGAACAGGTAGTCGGAGCACATCTGGCACTTCTCGGAATACTGGGCTTTCTCATGGCGATCTACTACATCGCCGGCATACAGGTCTTTCCCTGGGGTGCTCCAGGTTTTCATGACAGCTGGTTCTACCTGACCATCAAGCCAAGGATGGTCTCTCTCGGCATCGATACCTACAGTGCCAAAACCGCAGACCTTCAGGTTGCGGCTTCCAAGCTTCTCGGCTGGGCACTGCTTCATGTCGTTTCCGGATCCATTCTGCTTTTCGGCGGATGGCGCCACTTTACGCACAACCTCACCAACCCGTTTACCGGCCGAACCGGAAACTTCCGTGATTTCAGGTTCCTCGGAAAGTTCGGTGACCTGGTTTTTAATGGAAACAGCGCAAAAAGCTACAAGGATGCGCTTGGACCGCATGCGGTCTACATGTCCCTTCTTTTCCTCTGCTGGGGCCTTGTGATGTGGTTTGTGCTCGGCTTCGATCCATTCCCTGACTTCCAGACCATCAATGCAGAGACCTTCATGTCGTTCGTCTTCTCGGCGATCTTTTTCGGCCTCGGCATCTACTGGTGGAACCATCCGCCGAATGCCGCCATCCACTTGAATGACGACATGAAAGCGGCGTTCTCCGTCCACCTGACCTCGATGGGCTATATCAGCATCGCCATCGGCTGTATCGCTTTCGTTGCCTTCCAGCAGCCATCGTTCGCAGCCTACTACAAGGCGCTCGACAATCTCGTCTTCTACCTCTATGGCGAGCCTTTCAACAGGGTGAGCTACAACTATGTCGAAGAGGGTGGCAAGATCATCTCCGGCTCGAGAGAGTTCAACGAGTTCGCAGCCTATGCGATTCTGCCGAAGAACGGCGCATCCTACGGCATGGCAAGAACGGTTATCGATCTGATTACCTTCAATCACATCATCTGCGGATTCCTCTACGTCTGTGCAGGCGTCTACCATGGCGGCCAGTACCTCCTCAAGATTCAGCTCAACGGCCTCTACAGCCAGATCAAGTCCGTGTTCATCGCCAAGGGTCGCGACCAGGAGGTTCAGGTCAAGATCCTCGGTACCGTCATGGCCCTCTGTTTTGCCACAATGCTCTCCGTCTACGCGGTGATCGTCTGGAATACCATCTGCGAGCTCAACATGTTCGGCACCAACATCCTGATGTCGTTCTACTGGCTGAAGCCGCTTCCGATCTTCCAGTGGATGTTCACCGATCCGAGCATCAACGACTGGGTGATGGTTCATGTCATTACTGCGGGCGCACTCTTCTCGCTGATCGCTCTTGTGCGCATCTCTTTCTTTGCACACACTTCTCCCCTCTGGGATGACCTCGGCCTCAAGAAGAACTCCTACTCCTTCCCCTGCCTGGGACCGGTTTATGGCGGTACCTGCGGCGTGTCCATCCAGGATCAGCTCTGGTTTGCCATGCTCTGGGGAATCAAGGGACTCTCTGCAGTCGCATGGTATATCGATGGTGCCTGGATAGCATCGATGATGTACGGCGTGCCAGCTGCTGATGCGAAGGCGTGGGACTCTGTGGCAGGGCTTGCTCACCACTATACCTCCGGAATTTTCTACTACTTCTGGACAGAGACCGTTGCGATCTTCTCAAGCTCGCATCTGTCGACCATCCTTATGATCGGCCACCTTACATGGTTCATCAGCTTTGCCGTATGGTTTGAGGATCGCGGCTCCCGCCTTGAAGGCGCTGATATCCAGACAAGGACTATCCGCTGGCTCGGCAAGAAATTCCTCAACAGGGACGTCAATTTCCGCTTCCCGGTTCTGACGATTTCCGATTCGAAGATGGCGGGTACGTTCCTCTACTTCGGCGGTGTCTTCATGCTGGTCTTCCTGTTCATCGGTAACGGTTTCTATCAGACCGACAGTCCGCTTCCTCCACAGGTTGGAGATGCGGCCGCCTCGGGTCAGGTTCTTCTGACACAGGTTGTCGACTACCTGGTGAAGCTCATAGCTTAAGATATACGACCCTGGCAGGCTTCCTTGGTTTGTCAGGGTAGGTTTTTACTACAGAAGTCTATCATGTAATTTAAGAGGAGGGTTTTTATGGCCGATCCTGTCCAACAGCCAGACATATCGTCTGCTCCACTGCCCGATTCCGAGCCCTCGCAGCCCAAGGCTCAGGCTCCGGTAGTGAAGCAGACGCAGGCAAAACCCCAGGCGGCCCCCTCAACACAGGGGGGAAAGCTTCGCCTTGAACCGCTGAACGTGAATCTTGGAAGAACCGGCATCCCTTCGGAGTCGTTGCATCATGCGACCAGGGGTGCGCACATATCAGCTAAAGCTCCGAAGCCTGCACCGGGAGCCAAACCCGCAGCACCCGCAGCGAAACCTGCGCCTGGGGTTCCGGGAGCCAAACCCGCCGCACCAGCCGCCAAGGGAGTTCCAGCAGCCCCAGGCGCCAAACCCGCAGCCCCGGTTGCACCAGCGGCAAAACCCGCTCCGGCAGTCCCGGGAGCCAAACCCCCGGCACCAGCCGCCAAGGGAGTTCCGGCAGCCCCAGGCGCCAAACCCGCAGCCCCGGTTGCACCAGCGGCAAAACCTGCCCCTGTTGCCAAGTCGAAAGAGTTTCATGCTTCGACAAAGCGTCACTATTTCATCATTGAGAACCGCTGTGTCGGGTGCGGTCTCTGTCTTGACAAGTGCCCTCCAAAAGTGAAGGCCATCGGCTACAAGTTCTACGGCGATGTTCAGGAAGGCGGTTTCAGGTGCTATATCGACCAGAGTGCATGCATCTCCTGCTCAGCCTGCTTCAATTCCGATGAATGTCCTGCTGGTGCACTAATTGAAATTCTGCCCCACGGTGAAGTGCTCGACTATAAGTTCACCCCGCCAGAAAGGCTTGATTTTGACTTGAGGTTCCTTCACCGCTTCCACAGGGAGTCGACCTAGTACCCAGCGTGTTCCCGTTGCGGCGAAAAGAGTAGAAAGCATTGCCTCATACAAGGGCAATGCTTTTTTTTTGAAGATTACTGATTGCTATGAGTGAAGTTGTCAGCCAGATAAGCGGTGCATCCATTTCCGCCTCTGCACCATCCAGCCCTCTTGAGGCCAGAGGAGCTTCTGCAGCTTCTGTGGTCGAACTCGCTCCGGCCCTTCTTATCATCCCCACCTTCAATGAGGCTGAAAATATCGGCAGGCTGGTCGATGAGCTTGCCGAACGCTACGGCTCCCGCATTGAGATGCTGGTAATCGACGACAACTCACCCGACGGCACTGCAGCGGTAGTCCAGTCAAGGCAGCAGAAGCATAAGGGGCTTCATCTGATTGTAAGGGAGAGGAAGATGGGTCTGGGTACCGCCTATCTTTCCGGGTTCCGCTACGGACTCGAGCGCCGTTACCCTCACATTGTGGAGATGGATGCTGACTTTTCGCATGATCCCCAGATGGTAGGCAGGCTTCTCGATGCAATGAGCGGCTCGGATCTTGTTATCGGCTCACGCTACATGAACAATACCGTCAATGTCGTGAACTGGCCACTTGGCCGCCTAATCCTGTCGAAGATGGCAAGCATCTATACCCGTATGGTCACCGGGATGCCGGTATCAGATCCTACAAGCGGGTTCAAGTGTTTTTCGCGGAAGGCGCTCTCTTCTATCAATCTGAACAGTATAGGCTCTCAGGGATACTCCTTCCAGATCGAGATGAATTTCAGGGTCTGGAAAAAAGGATTTACCATCAGTGAGGTTCCTATTGTTTTTGTCGACCGAACCGTTGGCCTCTCGAAAATGACAAAAAGCAACATCAGGGAGGCTATCTGGATTGTCTGGTGGCTCAAGATCAAGTCAATCGTCGGGATGCTTTAGGCGGACGATTCAGCTACAGCACTCCCCCATAAATCCCATAGGCCCGAGAGGACCCACAGGACTCATGGGTTGAAGCCGCCAAAACATCTGTCGATGCTTTAAATGCCCCTCATCACTCGGCAGTTTTTCTTTGCTCCTTTTCCCCGATTATCTTTTGTGCGATATCAGGCGGCGCCTCCTCGTAATGGCTGAAGCTGTAGGAGTAGCGGGCTCGGCTCTGCGTGAGGCGAGTGAGCGCGTGATGGAAAAGAGTCAGTGCTGATTGCGGAATGAGTGCCCGGATGATCTGCATCCTTACATCCGCCTCCATGCCGATGATCTTGCCTCGCTTGCTGGAAATATCGCCCACAATCTCGCCGGTGTACTGGTCGGGGGCGTAAACGACGAGGGAGAAGATCGGCTCAAGCAGGAATGGCTTTGCCTTTTCAAAAGCCGCCTTGAATGCCATGCTTCCTGCGATTTTGAAGGCGAACTCGGAGCTGTCGACAGGGTGGAATGATCCGTCGTAGGCAACGGCCTTCAAATCGACGACGGGGTAGCCTGCCAGTATGCCGTGCTCGATAGTCTCACGGATACCCTTTTCAACTGCCGGAAGATACCTGGTGGGAACGACGCCGCCGACGACCTCGCTTGAGAAGGAGAAGCCGGAGTCACGCTGAGAGGGCTCTATTTTCACCCATACATCGCCATACTGACCGCGTCCGCCGGACTGCTTTTTATACTTGCCCTGTGAGGATGCCCCGAGACGGATGGTTTCACGGTAGGGGATTTTAATGGGCGCAATCTCGACTTTGACGTTGAATTTCTCAAGCAGTCGGCTGATAATGATGTCGAGATGGGTCTCTCCAAGCGTTCTGAGGATTGTCTGGTTGAATTCGACATCATGATCGATGCCGAAGCTCGGGTCCTCTTCGTGCAGATGGTGCAGGCCGGTCGAAATCTTCTCCTCATCACCCTGGGCGACAGGGATGATTGCGGTCGCAAGTACCGGAACCGGAAAGGTAATCGGGCTGATTCTGCAGAGTGTCCCCTTGTCGGCAAGCGTGTCATTGGTGTGGGCGTCCTTGAGCTTGACGACCATGCCGATATCACCGGCGAGCAGTTTTTCAACAGGGATTTTCTTTTGGCCAAGCATGGTGTAGACCTGCCCGGGCTTTTCGGTCTGCCCGGTCTGAACGTCGATCAGCTCATGGCCTGTTTCCAGATGGCCTGAGTAGACTCTCAAAAAGGAGATCTCTCCAACGCGCGGCTCAGACATGGTTTTGAATATGAATGCTACGGTCGGCCCGTCAGGATTCGGCTGGAGCAGCGACTCGGTTTCGTCCACGGTGCAGACGGAGTGCTCGGGGCCGCGTTCTATCGGAGAGGGACAGAGGTTGACGATGGCGTTGAGCAAGCGTTCGGAGCCGATGAGGTGAAGCGGAGAGGTACAGAAGACAGGGAAAAATGTTCTGGTTAATAGCGCTGACTTGATGCCGCTGCGCAGCTCCTCCTCGGTAAGATTGCCAACCTCGAAGAATCTGTTCATGAGCTCTTCATCAGTTTCGGCGACGGCCTCGACAAGCTCTTGATGCATCTCTTCTGCGCGTTTCAGATAGAGGTCAGGAATGTCGGAGATCTTCATGCTTCCCGGGGTGTCGGGGCTGAACTCGATCTGCTTCATCATGAGCACATCGATGAGGGTATGGTGCCCCAGTCCCTCTTCGGCAGGAAACTGTATCGGGGTCACAAGATGGCCGAAATGGTCCCGAAGTTCCTGAACGCTGTTGCTGAAGCTTGTGCGGTCGGCATCGAGCTTGGTGAGGATGAACATCACGGGCTTGTAATATTCAGCGGCATACTCCCAGATGGTATCCGTGCCGACCTCAACGCCGGTTGCAGCGTTGACGGTTATCAGCACGGTATCGGCCACGCGCATGGCGCTTTTGACGTCGCCATGAAAGTCGAGCAGGCCCGGCGTATCAATGATATTGATCTTCCTGTCGTTCCAGAATCCATGGACAAGGCTGGTGTTCAGGCTGTGCTTTCTGTGGATCTCGTCAGAAGAGTAGTCCGAGACCGTGTTACCGTCATCAATGCTGCCGAGGCGGTTGATGACTCCCATGGTGAGAGCGAGTGATTCTGTCAGCATGGTCTTGCCGCTTCCGGTATGACCTGTAATGACGATGTTTCTCAATTGATCCGGTTGCACTGCATGCATGGCAGGACTCCTTTGTTGAAGAATTGGTGATGCCCTTCCGGGGGAGCTCTGAAAAAGAGAGGCTACCCTTCCGGTTTCCGCTTCACGGAAACGCTGAAGAAAGTAATTAACAAAAAAAAGTCTGATTTGCTGGCGGCAAGGCAATGAAATGGTCTGGAAAAATAGATATATTTTCACCTTGCACCGGAACTTCTGTGCCAATCCCTGTAGAAAAGCACTTAACACATTAAATGTTTTTGTCATGCCTGTCATAAGGAAAATTCTTGCCCGCCAGATTCTTGATTCCAGAGGAAATCCGACAGTGGAAGTCGATGTCTACACTGATACATCATTCGGTCGTGCCGCCGTTCCCAGCGGTGCGTCAACAGGCGTTCATGAGGCCGTCGAACTCCGCGACGGCGATGCCGGCGTCTATCTTGGCAAAGGGGTGCTGAAGGCGGTCGACAATGTCAATACCATTATCAATGATGCCCTTCAGGGGATGCTGGTTACCGAGCAGGAGGAGATTGATGAGGCTCTGCTCGCTCTCGACGGCACTCCGAACAAGGCAAAGCTGGGCGCCAATGCGCTTCTCGGTGTCTCCCTGGCCTGCGCCAAAGCCGGTGCAGAGTATACCGGACTCCCTCTTTTCCGCTACATCGGCGGTACCATGGCCAATACCCTTCCGGTTCCCATGATGAACGTGCTTAACGGTGGGGCACATGCCGACAACACGGTCGATTTTCAGGAGTTCATGATCATGCCGATCGGATTCGACTCGTTTTCCGATGCCCTGCGTTGCGGCGCCGAGATTTTTCACGCCCTCAAGGCTTTGCTCAAAAGCAAGGGTCTCTCCACAGCGGTCGGTGATGAAGGGGGATTTGCCCCGAACCTCCGTTCGAACGAAGAGGCCATTGAGCTGGTGGTCGAAGCCATCGGCAAAGCCGGCTACAAGGCTGGTTCACCGACCGACAAGGGCGGACTTGGCGATGCTCAGGTCATGATCGCCCTCGATCCTGCAAGCTCGGAGTTTTATGACGGCGCGAAGAAAAAGTATGTGTTCAAGAAGTCATCCAAGCAGGAACTATCCTCCCTTGAGATGGCCGAATACTGGGAAAAATGGGCAAGCACCTATCCGATCATCTCGATTGAGGACGGCATGGCCGAGGATGACTGGGAAGGGTGGAAGCTTTTGACTGAGAAGATTGGCGGAAGGGTTCAGCTTGTCGGCGACGATCTCTTTGTCACCAACAGCAAAAGGCTTGCTACCGGAATCGAAAAGGGGATAGCCAACTCCATTCTCATCAAGGTCAACCAGATCGGGACGCTTACCGAAACGCTCCAGGCAATCGATCTTGCCACGAGAAACGGCTACACTTCAGTCATCAGCCATCGCAGCGGCGAGACCGAGGACAGCACGATCGCCCAGATCGCCGTGGCGACCAACGCCGGACAGATCAAGACCGGCAGCATGTCACGCTCTGACCGCATGGCAAAATACAATGAACTGCTTCGCATCGAGGAGGAGCTTGGCCAGCAGGCCCGCTATCCTGGAAAGAAGGCTTTCAAGGTATTGTAAATCGCTCGCAAGCCCCGGAACCCTTTGAATAGAAGGGTTCCTTTTTTTTCACCCAGTTAACAGCGGACTGTTTTACTCCTCCAGCACTATGCTAACAACAGTCTTACGCGGCGTAAAGACGCTTGGCAACAACCTTTGGGAGCATATCCGTTCCAACCCGAGAAAGTTTTTTTTCCGGGTCCTGGCCGCTTTTTTTGTCATCTGGTTTCTTTTTGATGATTACGGCGTGGTCAAACGGATCCGCATGGAGGCCGAGCGCCGCATTCTGCTTGCTCGCCTGAAAGTCGAGGAGCAGAAGATCATCGCCAATGAGCTTCGCATCCAGCATGCCCACGATCCAGACAGCATCGAAAAGGCAGCCCGGGAGAAATACAATTTCCGGAAACCGGGAGAGACGCTCTACATCATCAAGGATAAATAGCTTTCCATTCGCATGTATCACTACCGCCGCCGCTTGACCCGGGAGGTCGCCTTTGGCAAGCTCTCGCTCGGGGGGTATCAGCCTATCAGGGTTGAGTCCATGACCAATACCCATACGATGGACACCGAGGCGACCGTTGCCCAGTGCCGAAGGCTTTATGAGGCCGGGTGTGAAATTATTCGCCTGACGGTGCCGACCGAGAAAGACGCCGAGAACCTTCGCAACATCCGTGACCAGCTTCGCCGGGACGGCATCAAAACCCCTCTGGTTGCCGATATCCATTTTTCGGCACGCGCCGCTTTCAAGGCGGTGGAGTTTGTCGAGAATATCCGGGTCAATCCGGGCAACTATGCCACCCGTCAGAAGTTTTCCAGCAGTGACTATACCGATGAAGAGTACCAGCAGGAGCTTGACCATGTTCGTCTGGAGTTTGCTCCGCTGGTCGAAAAAGCAAGGGAGTTCGGGGCGTCGATGAGGATCGGCACCAACCACGGATCTCTGTCTGACCGCATCGTCAGCCGCCACGGCAACTCGCCGGACGGGATGGTTGAGGCGGCGCTTGAGTTTGCCAGGACGTGTGAGGAGATGGGGTATTACGATATCCTGTTTTCCATGAAATCCTCAAACGTCAGGGTGATGATTCAGGCCTACCGGCTTCTGGTCCAGCGGGCTGACGAAGGGCTTCGCCACGCCTATCCTCTCCATCTCGGGGTGACCGAGGCGGGTGACGGCGACGAGGGGAGGGTCAAATCCGCCATGGGTATCGGTGCGCTTCTCGAAGACGGGCTTGGCGATACCGTCAGGGTCTCGCTCACCGAAGACCCGGTCAATGAGGTCCCTGTCGGCTTTGCGATCGTCAAAAAGTACAACGACTTTCATCTTGTCAAGGGTGAGCGGGGCCATATTCCAGTCAGCAGGGTCGTCGAGGACCGGATTGCTCACAGGCCTGGCGTCGGCCAGAATGCGCCCTTCGATCCGTTCAGCTATCAGCGCCGCTCTTCCAGTCCGCTCGACCTTGGCGGAATTGCGGTGGGCGGAGAGCATGTGCCGAGAGTCGAAACCGAGGTGCATGCAGCGCTCTCATCGGGTGAAGTAATCTATGATGAGGTTCTTCGCCGGCTTGCCCCGCAGAGACCCGCCGATGCCATCCGTTCCGAATTCGTCTCTCTGCGGGTCGACCGGGAGGATGATCTTCCGCTTCTTGACGGCCTGCTGGCCCGACTCGGCGAGGCCTCATCACGGGTTGCGGCCTCGACGGCCGACCCGACTCTCTTTATCAGCCTGCTTGATCGGGTTTCGAGAGCGAGGCTCGATATCGTTGAGGGTGAACGGCTCGACCGTGAGTTTCTGCAGCGGCTCGAGGGTGAGCGCAAAGCGGCGGCAGAGCTCTCGTTTATCCATGACGCTTCGGGCTCAAACGTGCCGGCGGGGGTGCTTGTTCACCTTGCCGACAAGCTTAGGCGGAGGGGAGTAAGGCGTCTGCTTTTCTCGATTCTTTCAAATGAGGCTGTCTACAGTTACCGCCGGCTTGTTCAGGCTTTCAATGCTCATGCTCTCGATTACCCCATTGTCGTGCGTTTCAGGGATGCATCCCCCGAGAGGCTGGAGACACTCATCGATAGTTCGGTCCAGACGGGGACGCTCTTCTCAGACGGTATCGGCGACATGCTCTCCCTTCAGACATTGCTCTCTCTGGATGACGAGATTGGCCTTGCATTCAACATTCTTCAGGGCGCCCGCATAAGGATGTCCAAAACGGAGTTCATCTCCTGCCCCGGTTGCGGAAGGACCTATTTCGAGCTGGAAAAGGCCGCAGCCTCCATCAAGGGGCGGATGGCTCACCTGAAGGGACTCAAGATCGGCATCATGGGCTGCATTGTCAACGGCCCCGGCGAGATGGCCGATGCCGATTTCGGATACGTCGGAGCGGGACGGAACCGCATAAGCCTCTACGTCGGCAGAGAGTGCGTCGCCGAGAATATCGCGGAGGATGAGGCAGTCGATCGTCTCATCGAGCTCGTCAAGGCTCACGGGAAATGGGTTGACCCGCTGTAGGGGAGCAGCAGAATGAGCACAGCGGGATACAATCCGTTTTCTGCTGAAAACCGCTTACGCCATGTGCTCATTACCGGCGCATCGATGGGTATCGGTGAAGCGTTTGCGCGAGAGTTTGCCGGAAGAGGCCGCAACCTTCTGCTCGTTGCCCGCTCCGCCGATTGCATGCACCGGCTTGCCGAGGAGCTTGGAGGGAGGTACGCCGTCGCCGTCTCGGTCTGTGCTGCGGATTTGAGCGACGGGGAGAGCCCGGCTCGCATCTACGGCTTCTGCAAGGAGAACCATCTTGACGTGGACCTGCTTATCAATTGTGCCGGGCTCTCAAGGGCCGGTGATTTCGATGACATTTCCCACGAAAAGCTTGAGGAGGTCATGGCGGTCAATATGATGGCCATGGCCCGTCTGACACGATATTTCGCCGCCGACCTGGCCGACGGACGCGGTGGCGGGATCATCAATATCGCCTCTCTTGGCGGCTTGCAGGGGGTTCCGGGGCTTGGACTCTATTCGGCGACAAAGGCGTTTGTCATGACCCTCAGCGAAGCGCTTCATTGCGAACTCCAGGAGAGAGGGGTGCATGTCGTCGCCGTCTGTCCCGGATTTATCGATACCGGCTTTTTTGTCACAGCCGGACACAATGCCGCAAATCTCCGGCTTCCGATCTCTCCGGCCTCCGTTGTTGTCCGCTCTGCAATCAAAGGGTTGCAGAAAAATCGGATGAGAGTACTGCCTACCATCCTCGACCGGCTGCTTGTTTTTTCCCAGAGAGCCGTTGGCAGAGAGGTTTCGGTGAGGCTTGCGGGCTATTTTGCCGCTGTCAGGGAGGGCCAATAATTTATTCCTTTTTTCTTTGTATTATTAAAACCGCTCTGTATATTACCTGCCCTGTTTTTTGAGTGAGCTGCTGGTGTAGCTCAATTGGTAGAGCAGCTGATTTGTAATCAGCAGGTTGCGGGTTCGAGTCCCATCACCAGCTCTGAATGTTACGGGTAGGTAGCGAAGTGGTTAAACGCAACAGACTGTAAATCTGTCGACTCTGTCTTCGGAGGTTCGAATCCTCCCCTACCCACAGCCATTTTTTTGTTGTTCAGGCTGATGTAGCTCAGTCGGTAGAGCACTTCCTTGGTAAGGAAGAGGTCATCGGTTCAAGTCCGATCATCAGCTCAGGTTTTGGAGGTATTGATAAGATACGTCAGTAGCTTAATTGGTAGAGCAGCGGTCTCCAAAACCGCAGGTTGGGGGTTCGATTCCCTCCTGACGTGCATGCTGAAAAGAATTTTACTGTATTATATTCCGGGCAGTTATTCATGAGTAATTATATCGGCAAGGTTGGTCAGTACTATCAGGACGTGATCAACGAAATGAGGAAGGTTGTCTGGCCAGGCAAGGACGAGGTCAAGGATTTGACGATTGTCGTGCTGACGGTTTCCGGAATTCTTGCCTTGTTTACCTTTCTTGTCGACTGGATCATAAATTTCGTCATGGGTAAGTTATTGTAAGCAACCGAGAGCAGGTGGATTGATGAGTGCAAGAAAAAAGGAGATGGAAGTTCAGAGTGTGCCGGTAGCCCGCTGGTATGCACTCAGGATTTATTCCGGCCACGAGCGCAAGGTCAAAGAGGGTATAGAGGCGGAGGTCGCGCGCTGCAATCTTGCTGAAAAGATCCTTCAGGTCTATGTGCCTTACGAGCGTTTTGTTGAAGTCAAGAACGGCAAGAAGCGCAGTCTTACCAAGAATGCTTTTCCGGGATATGTGCTTATTGAAGCGGTTCTCGACAAGCAGACAAGGAACCTGATTCTCGATATCCCTTCTGTGATGGGCTTTCTTGGAGTGGACGATAATCCCATTCCGCTAAGACCCGATGAGGTTGAGAAGATTCTTGAGCCGGAGAGCTCTGTTGAGCATCGTTCCGTCGTCGAGTCACCTTTCAAGGTCGGCGATTCCGTCAAGGTTATCGATGGTCCGTTCAGTTCCTTGACCGGTGTTGTCAATGATGTGAGCACCGACCGGATGAAGGTAAAGGTAATGATCAGTTTCTTCGGGCGCAGTACGCCGACGGAGCTTGATTTTTCTCAGGTTAAGTCAGTTTCTCAATAATAAGGGCTTACTGTAGTTAAGCTTCTGAATAGAAATAGTTTATGGCAAAAAAGGTTATTGGTTTCATCAAGCTCCAGATCCCGGCGGGCGGAGCTAATCCTGCACCTCCGGTTGGCCCGGCACTTGGTCAGAAGGGTGTCAACATCATGGAGTTTTGCAAGCAGTTCAATGCAAAGACCCAGTCAGAAGCAGGAATGATTATTCCTGTGGTGATTACGGTTTACTCCGACAAGTCATTCACCTTTATCACCAAGACTCCTCCTGCCGCAGTGCTTCTTCTGAAAGAGGCGAAGCTGCAGAAAGGTTCAGGTGAGCCGAACCGCAACAAGGTCGGCACCGTTTCGCGTGAGCAGGTCCGCAGGATCGCCGAGCTGAAAATGCCCGATCTCAATGCGATCGATCTCAGGGGTGCCGAGGAGATGGTTGCCGGCACGGCAAGGAGCATGGGTATCATCGTCGAGGGTTGATTCGTACGGAAAGTAAGGACGTGGGAGGCTGAAAAGGCCGCTTTTTTTACCACTAACAGAGAAAAAAAACAATGGCAGGAAAGAAATACACGAACGCCGCACTGAAGATCGACAGGAATATGGAGTACGATCTTCCGGAAGCGGTTGAGAAGATCAAGGAGATCACTCAGGCGAAGTTTGACGCAACCATCGATATCGCTGTAAAGCTTGGTGTCGATCCGCGCCACGCAGACCAGGTTGTCCGCGGAACGGTTATGCTTCCTCACGGCACAGGCAAGACGGTCTCCGTCCTTGTTGTCTGCAAAGAGGCGAAGGCAGAGGAGGCCAAAGCCGCCGGAGCCGATCTCGTCGGCTTTGAAGAGTACATAGAAAAGATTCAGGAGGGATGGACTGGCGTTGATGTTATTATCGCCACTCCCGACGTCATGGGTCAGCTCGGCAAGGTCGCCAAGATTCTCGGACCACGCGGCTTGATGCCGAATCCGAAGTCGGGTACCGTTACGATGGATGTTGCCAAGGCGGTCAAGGATGTCAAGGCCGGCAAGATCGAGTTCAGAGTCGATAAAGCCGGAAATGTTCACGCTCCTGTCGGCAAGGTTTCGTTTCAGGCGGAACAGCTGGTTGCCAATATTGGAAGCTTCCTTCGCGAGATTGTTCGCTTGAAGCCTTCGGCAGCCAAGGGACAGTATGTGCAGGGGATTGCGATTTCAAGCACGATGTCGCCAAGTGTTAAAGTCAGGAACGAAAAATTTGTCGCCTAATAAAAACGGTTTATAACGATGAAGCGAGATAGAAAAGAAGAGATCGTTCAGCTGGTTGCTGAAAAGATCAAGCGGTCGCAGGGAATATACCTGACGGAGTTCCAGGGCTTGAGCGTTGCCAAGATGGCAGAGCTTCGCCGTGAGTTCCGCAAGGTTGGTGTGGAGTACCGTGTTGTAAAGAATACCCTTATCAAGAAGGCGCTTCGCGACCAGGAAGGAGCTGACAGGCTTGATGCAGGCCTGAAGAGCACCACCGCGGTAGCCTTTGGATACGACGACCCGGTTGCTCCGGCCAAGGTCATCAAAAAGTTCAGCAAGACCAATGAGCAGCTGAAGTTTAAACTGGCCTCGATTGACGGTGTTGTGTTCGGAAGCGATTCGCTTCAGTTGCTTTCCGAAATGCTGACCAAGACGGAAAATGTTGGTCGCACCGCAGGCCTGATCAACAGCGTTGTCGCTTCTGTGCCGATGGTTGTCAATGCTGTGACGAGGAACCTCGTCTGCGCACTCGACCAGATCGCCAAGCAGAAGGAGTAGGTTGCAGGAAACTATTACGCACTCAAAAAAAATATTATAACAGTAAATTAAACAAGAGAGGGGAATAATGTCTATCGAAACACTTGTAGAACAGATTGGTAAGTTGACTCTTACAGAGGCTTCTGAACTTGTAAAAGCTCTGGAAGAGAAGTTCGGCGTCAGCGCAGCTCCTGTAGCTGTTGCCGGTGTCGCCGCAGCCGCTCCGGCTGGTGACGCTCCTGCAGCTGAAGAGAAAACCGAGTTCGACGTCGTTCTGACCGCCGCTGGCGAGAGCAAAATCAACGTTATCAAGGTTGTTCGTGCAATCACCGGTCTTGGCCTGAAAGAGGCAAAGGATCTGGTTGATGGTGCTCCCAAGACCGTCAAGGAAGCTGTATCCAAGGATGAGGCTGAAAAGATCGCCAAAGAACTTAAGGATGCCGGTGCGGCCGTAGAGTTGAAGTGATCTTTGAAAAGAGTCATTACTAAAGCAAGCTCCGTTTCGATCTGATACGGAGCTTTGTCTGTTTGTGTAGGTTTCTGATTTTGATGGTAGTTCCTGTGATGATACGATTGAGGTGAACCGGGCAATACCGACCCGAAAAGTTTCTGCAGAGCCTTGTTCTGCACTTGATCTGTAAGTAATTCATGCAATTGATAAAAGCGAGGTGCATGTGAAAGTGGCTGATGCAACAACACCGTGTATTGACTTTTCCAAAATCCAAAGTATAATAGAGCCGCCCGACCTGTTAAAAGTCCAGTTGGACTCATTTCATAACTTTATACAGGACAGCGTCCCTCTGGCAAAGAGAAAGGACCAGGGTCTGGAGAGGGTTCTACGCAGCGCATTTCCCATTACCGATACCAGGGGCCTCTATCTTCTTGAGTATATCTCATACAGCTTCGACAAGCCGAAATACACCGTCGAGGACTGTATCGAGCGCGGACTTACCTACGATGTCTCCCTGAAGGTCAAGCTCAAGCTCTCCTACAAGGATGAGCCGGATGAGACCGACTGGAAGGAGACAATCCAGCAGGAGGTCTACCTCGGCAGGATTCCCTACATGACCGAGCGTGGAACCTTTATTGTCAATGGTGCCGAACGAGTCGTTGTAGCGCAGCTCCACCGCTCACCGGGTGTCGTCTTCAGTGAAGCCGTCCATCCGAACGGCAAGAAGATGTATTCGGCTAAAATCGTCCCGACCCGTGGTTCATGGATCGAGTTTCAGACCGACATCAACAACCAGATCTTTGTCTACATCGACCAGAAGAAGAACTTCCTGGTCAGCGCCCTGCTCAGGGCTATCGGCTTTGCCCGTGATGAGGATATTCTCGGACTCTTCGATCTTGTTGAGGATGTTCCGCTGAAAGCCAATAAAAAGGAGCAGCTTGTCGGCCAGTATCTTGCGTCCGACATTGTCGACATGCAGACCGGCGAAGTCGTCAGTGCCAGGACTGCCATAACCGAAGAGATTTTCGAACAGATCCTTGCCGCAGGCTACAAGAGCGTCAAGGTGATGAAGGGCTTTTCCGGCGGTGACAAGGGCAAGGACAAGTCGATTATCATCAATACCATTCTCAACGACAGCTCGGCGACCGAGGAAGAGGCGCTTGAGATTGTCTATGAAGAGCTCAGGGCTAATGAAGCACCGGATATCGATGCGGCCAGAAGCTTCCTGGAGAGGACCTTCTTCAACCAGAAGAAGTATGATCTCGGAGAGGTCGGCCGTTACAGAATCCAGAAGAAGCTCAGTCGCGAGTTCGAGGAGCTGGACACCTATCTTGCCGGCAAGCCGGAGCTGAAAAAGCTTTCGGATTCGATCAATGAGAAGATTCACCAGACCATACAGTCGTTCTCGGACGAACCGGTCGGCGAGGATATTCTGGTGCTGACGCATTACGATATCATCTCTGTCATCTACTACCTGATCAATCTGGTCAACGGCCTTGCCGAAGTTGACGATGTCGACCATCTTGCCAATCGCCGTGTCCGTTCGGTCGGCGAGCAGCTTGCCGCACAGTTCGTTATCGGCCTGGCCAGAATGGGCAAGAACGTCCGCGAAAAGCTCAACTCCCGCGACTCCGACAAAATCGCACCAGCTGACCTGATCAACGCCAGAACAGTATCGAGCGTTGTGTCGAGCTTCTTTGCGACCAGTCAGCTCTCCCAGTTCATGGACCAGACCAATCCTCTGGCCGAGATGACCAACAAGCGGAGGGTTTCGGCTCTCGGACCTGGTGGTCTTACCCGTGAACGAGCAGGCTTCGAGGTCCGTGACGTTCACTACACCCATTACGGCAGGCTCTGCCCGATTGAGACGCCTGAAGGTCCGAATATCGGTCTGATCTCCTCCCTTTCTGTCTATGCGGAGATCAATGACAAGGGCTTTATCCAGACCCCGTATCGCGTTGTCGACAAGGGTCAGGTTACCGATACGGTGCTGATGCTTTCGGCCGAGGACGAGGAGAACAAGATTACCGTTCCGGTCAGCATTCCGCTTGACGCCAAGAACACCATTGCTGTCGAGACCGTTCAGGCAAGGACGAAGGGTGACTACCCTGTCGTCGCCTCCGAGGACGTCAACTATATGGACGTCTCGCCGGTCCAGATCGTCAGTGCTGCGGCCGCACTCATTCCGTTCCTTGAGCATGATGACGGTAACCGTGCCCTTATGGGCGCCAACATGCAGCGCCAGGCGGTTCCGCTTCTGACCTCGGAAGCCCCTGTGGTCGGTACAGGCATGGAGGCCAAGGTTGCCAGGGACTCCCGTTCGGTCATTGTTGCCGAAGGGCCCGGAGTCGTCGAGGAGGTTACGGCTGAATATGTGCAGATCCGCTATGATCTCGCAGGAGACAGCGATGGACATCTTTCGCTGCTTGATCCGGATGAGGGGCTGAAAACCTACACGCTCATCAAGTTCAAGCGTTCCAACCAGGATACCTGCATTTCGCAGAAACCGATGGTGCACAATGGCCAGCGCGTCGAAAAGGGCACAGTCCTTTCCGACAGCTCCTCTACAGACAGTGGCGAGCTGGCTCTTGGCAAAAATGTGCTGGTTGCATTCATGCCTTGGCGCGGATACAACTTTGAGGATGCCATTATCCTGAGCGAAAGGCTCGTCTATGACGATGTCTTTACCTCGATCCATCTTCATGAGTTCGAAGCCAACGTGCGCGACACCAAGCGTGGCGAGGAGCAGTTTACCCGCGATATATACAATGTCAGCGAGGAGGCACTCAGAAACCTCGACGAGAACGGTATTGTCCGCATCGGTGCAGAGGTCAAGGAGCGCGATATCCTTGTCGGAAAAATCACCCCGAAAGGCGAAAGTGATCCGACACCGGAAGAGAAGCTGCTCAGGGCGATCTTCGGCGACAAGTCGAGTGACGTCAAGGATGCCTCGATGCACGTTCCTGCCGGCATGAAAGGCATTGTCATCAAGACCAAGCTCTTCAGCCGCAAGAAAAAGGTCGGCATGGATAACAAGGAGAAGCTTGAAGCTGTCGACAAGAGGTTTGACCAGCGCGAGTACGATCTGCGCAAGCGCTTTGCCAAATGGCTCAAGCAGCACCTCGAAGGCAGCGTCTCCAAGGCGGTCTCGAACGACAAGGGCAAGCAGGTTATTGCCGAGGGAAGCGCTTTTGATGATGCACTGCTGGCAAAGTTCAGCAGCATGCCTTTCCTTGAGTCGATCGACTTCACCAAGGGCATGACCTCCTCGAAAAAGGTCAACGACAACGTGCTCCGCCTTGTCAAGGAGTTCCGCTTCAAGCTGAAGGATCTCAATGACGAGCGCGAGAACGAAAAATACAAGATCAATGTTGGTGATGAGCTTCCTCCGGGCATCGAGGAGCTTGCCAAGGTTTACATAGCCCAGAAGCGGAAGATCCAGGTCGGCGACAAGATGGCAGGTCGTCACGGCAACAAGGGCGTTGTCGGAAAGATTCTGCCTATCGAGGACATGCCGTTCATGGAAGATGGCACGCCGGTCGATATCGTGCTCAACCCGCTTGGTGTTCCGAGCCGTATGAACATCGGTCAGCTCTATGAAACATCGCTTGGATGGGCAGCCAAAAAGCTCGGCGTCAAGTTCAAGACTCCGATCTTCAACGGTGCCACCTATGAGGAGGTCCAGAACGAGCTCGAAAAAGCAGGACTTCCGGCTCACGGAAAGGTATCGCTCTATGACGGACGTACCGGCGAGCGGTTCCATGATGAGGTTACCATCGGCTACATCTATATGCTCAAGCTGAGCCATCTCGTTGACGACAAGATCCATGCCCGTTCAACCGGCCCATACTCGCTGATTACCCAGCAGCCTCTTGGCGGCAAGGCCCAGTTCGGTGGACAGAGGTTCGGTGAAATGGAGGTCTGGGCTCTTGAAGCCTACGGTGCCGCGAACATCCTTCGCGAGATGCTGACCGTCAAGTCGGATGATGTGGTCGGCCGCAACAAAACCTACGAGTCTATTGTCAAAGGCCAGAACCTGCCCGAGCCCGGCATACCGGAATCGTTCAACGTTCTGGTCCGGGAGCTTCAGGGTCTTGGACTTGAGATTCGCATTGACGACAGGGTTCCTTAGTAATGTGTTAAATGGCATAAAGATCATTAACTGTCACTAACAAAGAGTCGTTTTAACCAGGAAATTGACTATGATTTTTTCACAGGGAGCATCACCGCTGAAAGGTGATTTTTCAAGGATAAAGTTCAGTATTGCGTCGCCTGAAAGCATTCTTGCCCATTCACGGGGAGAGGTACTGAAGCCGGAGACCATCAACTACCGTACCTTCAAACCGGAGCGTGACGGACTGATGTGCGAAAAGATTTTCGGTCCTACCAAGGACTGGGAGTGCTATTGCGGCAAATACAAGCGCGTTCGCTATAAAGGGATCATCTGCGACCGCTGCGGCGTCGAGGTTACCACCAAGAGTGTCCGTCGGGAGCGTATGGGTCATATCTCCCTTGCCGTGCCTGTCGTGCATACCTGGTTCTTCCGCTCGGTTCCGAGCAAGATCGGCGCACTGCTCGATCTTTCGACCAAGGAGCTCGAAAGGATCATCTACTACGAAGTCTATGTCGTCATCAATCCCGGCGAACCGGGTGAAAAGCAGGGAATCAAGAAGCTCGACCGCCTGACGGAGGAGCAGTATTTCCAGATCATCACCGAGTATGAGGATAACCAGGATCTTGACGATTCGGATGCCAACAAGTTTGTCGCCAAAATGGGCGGCGAGGCCATCCACCTCCTGCTCAAGAATATCGACCTTGACACTACCGCCGTCAATCTGCGCACGGTGCTCAAAGAGAGCAGCTCCGAGCAGAAAAGGGCCGATGCTCTCAAAAGACTGAAGGTCGTCGAGGCGTTCAGGAAGAGCTACGAGCCGCACAAGAAGTCGCGCAAAAAGCCGACAGGACTCTTCCCTGAGGATGAGCTCCCGGAGCCTTACGTCTACGAAGGCAACAAGCCTGAATATATGGTGATGGAAGTCGTTCCGGTCATCCCGCCGGAGCTTCGCCCGCTCGTCCCGCTTGAAGGCGGACGTTTTGCGACCTCCGACCTTAATGATCTCTACCGTCGGGTCATTATCCGCAACAACCGGCTCAAGAAGCTGATCGACATCCGCGCCCCGGAGGTTATTCTCCGCAACGAAAAGCGCATGCTGCAGGAAGCTGTTGACGCCTTGTTCGACAACTCCCGCAAGGCAAATGCGGTCAAGACCGGTGAGTCCAACAGGCCGCTGAAATCCCTTTCCGATGCCCTAAAAGGCAAGCAGGGACGTTTCCGCCAGAACCTTCTCGGAAAGAGGGTCGACTACTCCGGCCGTTCTGTTATCGTCGTCGGTCCTGAGCTCAAGCTGCACGAGTGCGGCCTGCCGAAAAGCATGGCTATCGAACTCTTCCAGCCGTTTGTCATCCGCCGTCTTGTCGATCGCGGTATTGCCAAATCGGTCAAATCGGCCAAGAAGCTTATAGACAAGAAGGATCCGGTCGTCTGGGATGTGCTCGAAAAAGTCATCGACGGCCGTCCTGTTCTGCTCAACCGTGCACCGACCCTTCACCGTCTCGGTATCCAGGCGTTCCAGCCGGTGCTGATCGAAGGCAAGGCCATCCAGATCCATCCGCTCGTCTGTACGGCATTCAACGCCGACTTCGACGGTGACCAGATGGCTGTGCACATTCCGCTCTCCCAGGAGGCCCAGCTTGAGGCATCACTGCTCATGCTCTCCTCACATAACCTGATTCTGCCGCAGTCCGGCAAACCGGTTACCGTTCCTTCACAGGACATGGTACTCGGCATGTACTATCTGACCAAGTCACGCCCCGGCGATTTGGGTGAAGGCCAGATTTTCTACAGCGCAGAGGACGTGCTTATCGCATACAACGAAGAGAGGGTAGGACTGCACGCCCAGATCTTTGTCCAGTACACCGGTCAGATCGACCAGAAGTTCGATTCGCTGAGGGTGCTCGACACGCTTGTCGAGGCCGGAACGGAGAAGAACACCTGGCTGAAGTCGCAGCTCGAGAAGAAGTCTGTTCTCTTGACAACTGTCGGTCGCGTGATCTTCAACCAGCATGTTCCCCAGGAGATCGGCTTCATCAACAGGGTCATCGACAAAAAGGTCGCCAAAGAGCTGATTGGACGCCTCAGCGGCGAGGTCGGCAACGTTGAAACCGCAAAATTCCTTGACAACATCAAGGAGGTCGGCTTCCACTTCGCCATGAAAGGCGGTCTTTCGGTCGGTCTTTCCGATGCCATTGTGCCGGAAACCAAGGTTCGTCATATCAAAAACGCCCAGCGCGACAGCACGAAGGTCGTCAAGGAGTACAACCGCGGCACCCTCACCGACAACGAACGCTACAACCAGATTGTCGACGTCTGGCAGAAGACCTCCAACATCGTTGCCGAGGAGTCCTACCAGAAACTGAAGAAGGATCGCGACGGCTTCAACCCGCTCTACATGATGCTTGACTCCGGAGCCCGAGGCTCCCGCGAGCAGGTTCGTCAGCTGACCGGCATGAGAGGTCTTATCGCCCGTCCACAGAAGTCGATGTCCGGCCAGCCGGGTGAGATCATTGAGAACCCGATTATCTCGAACCTCAAGGAGGGACTTACCGTTCTCGAGTACTTCATCTCGACGCACGGTGCCCGTAAGGGTCTTTCCGATACTTCGCTGAAAACGGCCGATGCGGGTTACCTGACCAGAAGGCTTCACGACGTGGCGCAGGATGTCATCGTCACCATGGATGACTGCGGCACCACTCGCGGACTCTATGTTCACCGCAATATCGAGGAAGAGACCAGCGGCCAGATCAAGTTCCGTGAGAAGATCAAGGGACGCGTCGCCGCTCGAGACATCTATGACACCCTGAACAACAAGGTCGTCGTCAGCGCCGGAGAGATCATTACCGAAGAGCTTGCTGAGCTGATTCAGGATACTGCCGTAGTCGAAGAGGCAGAGATCCGTTCGGTGCTGACCTGCGAGGCTAAAATCGGCATCTGCTCGAAGTGCTACGGCACCAACCTCTCGGTGCACGAGATCGTTGAAATCGGTGAGGCGGTCGGTGTTATTGCCGCGCAGTCGATCGGTGAGCCAGGAACGCAGCTGACGCTTCGTACCTTCCACCAGGGCGGTACTGCTCAAGGCGGCATCTCCGAAACTGAGACCAAGGCGTTCTACGAGGGCCAGGTCCAGTTCGAGGATATCAAAACCGTCGAGCACTCAGCCATCAATGAGGACGGTGTCGAGGATATTCGTACTATCGTCATCCAGAAAAACGGAAAAATCAATATTGCCGATCCCGAATCCGGCAAGATCCTCAAGCGCTACCAGGTCCCTCACGGTGCGCACCTCTACTGCCAGCACGGTTCTCTGGTTCGCAAGGACCAGGTTATGTTCAGCAGTGAGCCGAACAGCACGCAGATTATTGCCGAACAGCCGGGCAGCGTCAGATTCGCCGATATCGAAAAAGGCATCACCTACAAGGAAGAGGTCGATCCTCAGACCGGTTTTGCCCAGCATACCATCATCAACTGGCGCTCCAAGCTCAGAGCAACCGAGACCAGGGAGCCAAGGCTTCTTGTTGTCGACAAGAACGGCGAGATCATGAAGACCTATCCGGTTCCGATCAAGTCGAACCTCTACGTCGAAGATGGCCAGAAGGTTCTTCCCGGCGACATTCTCGCCAAGGTACCGAGAAACCTCGACCGTGTCGGTGGTGATATCACCGCCGGTCTGCCGAAAGTCACCGAGCTTTTCGAGGCCCGTATTCCAACAGATCCCGCTATCGTTTCCGAAATCGACGGTTACGTCAGCTTCGGTTCACAGCGCAGAAGCAGCAAGGAGATCAAGGTCAAGAATGACTTTGGTGAGGAGAAGATCTACTACGTCCAGGTCGGCAAGCACGTTCTTGCCAACGAGGGTGATGAGGTCAAGGCTGGCGACGCGATGACCGATGGAGCGATTTCGCCTCAGGATATTCTTCGTATCCAGGGTCCAAATGCGGTGCAGCAGTATCTGGTCAACGAAATCCAGAAGGTCTACCAGATCAATGCCGGTGTGGAGATCAACGACAAGCATCTTGAGGTTATCGTGCGCCAGATGCTTCAGAAAGTTCGTGTGGAAGAGCCCGGTGATACCGAGCTGCTGCCGGGTGATCTCATCGACAGGAGCTCATTCATGGAGGCCAACGAAGGTGTTTCCGAGAAGGTGCGGGTGACCGACAAGGGTGAGGCTCCGACGAGGATTCAGGATGGCCAGCTCTACAAGCTTCGCGACATCACCAAGCTCAACAGGGAGCTTCGCAAGAACACCAAGAGCATGATTGTTTTTGAGCCAGCCCTTCAGGCAACCTCGCATCCCGTGCTGCTCGGCATCACCAGTGCCGCCCTGCAGACCGAGAGCGTGATTTCAGCGGCCTCCTTCCAGGAGACCACCAAGGTTCTGACCGATGCGGCTGTTGCCGGAAAGATCGACTACCTTGCGGGTCTTAAGGAGAACGTCATCGTCGGCAAACTGATTCCGGCCGGAACAGGTCTGAAAAAGTACAAGTCCATCAGGCTGACCGGTGAAGGCCAGGAGAAAGCCCCCGTTGAAGAGGGTGAAGCTGCTGCAGCTGTTGCCGGTGAGTGAGGACGCTTGCCGGTAGAGAGAGAATAAAAAAAGGGAGACTCGCATCTCCCTTTTTTTATTGCCGTTTTTTATACCTCGCTATTTCTTTTCGAAGCGGAAGGTCTCGAGAAAACTGGTATCGAAGTCACCGCTCTGAAAGACGGGCGAGTGCATGACCTGCTTGTGGAACGGTATCGTCGTTTTGACGCCGACAACGATAAATTCGTCGAGGGCCCTCGACATTCTTGCAATAGCCTCTTCGCGTGTGTGCGCTGTCACGATAAGCTTGGCAATCATCGAGTCGTAGTTCGACGGGACGACATAGCTCGCATAGGCATGGGAGTCAACCCTGACGCCATGGCCTCCCGGGGTGTGGAATACCTGAAGCGGTCCGGGAGAGGGCCTGAACATATGCTCAGGATCCTCGGCATTGATGCGGCACTCAATGGAGTGCCCCTTGGGGGTGAACATTCTGTCCTCTATCGACTCGCCCGCCGCGATGACTATCTGCTCCCTGACGATATCGACATCGTAGCGCTCTTCAGTGACAGGGTGCTCAACCTGAATACGGGTATTCATCTCCATGAAATAGAAGTTGCGGTGCTTGTCGAGCAGGAACTCGATCGTCCCGGCGCCCTCATAGTTGATTGCGCTGGCTGCGGCTACTGCGGCATCGCCCATCTTTTTGCGCAGCGCCTCATCGACAGCCGGTGAGGGGGTCTCCTCTATGAGTTTCTGGTGACGCCTCTGCACCGTGCAGTCGCGCTCGCCGAGATGCATGGTGTGGCCGTGCTGGTCGGAGAGAATCTGGATTTCGACGTGACGAGGGTTTTCGAGGAACTTCTCGATGTAGACACCGCTGTTGCCGAAAGCCTGTTCCGCCTCGCTGCGTGCGGTGTTCAGTGCTTTTTCGAGCTGGTTCTCTTCGGTGACAACCCGCATTCCCTTGCCTCCGCCACCGGCGGTTGGCTTGATGATGACCGGGTATCCGGTTTTCTTTGCGGTTTCCAGCGCCTGCTTCAGGTCAGTGACAAGGCCAGGGCTTCCCGGAACAACGGGAACTCCAGCAGCAATCATGGTTGCCTTGGCGGTGTTCTTGTCGCCCATCTGGTTGATCATTCTCGCCGTTGGTCCGATGAACTTGATGTTGGCCGATTCACAAACCTCGGCAAAATCCGCGTTCTCTGCCAGAAAGCCGTAGCCGGGATGAATGGCATCGGCATTGGTCACCTGCGCGGCCGCAATGATGCGGGGAATGTTCAGGTAACTCTCTTTTGACAAAGCAGGCCCGATACAGACAGCTTCATCGGCGTATTTGACATGGATGGATTCAGCGTCGACTGTTGAATAGACAGCAACTGTACTGATCCCCATTTCGCGGCAGGTCTGCATAACACGCAATGCAATTTCACCGCGATTGGCTACAAGTATTTTCTTGAACAATGCTTTTTGTGGTGAAAGATTATGGTTTAACGCGGAACAGGGGCTGATCGTACTCAACCGGATGTCCGTTTTCGACAAGAATTTCGACAATTGTGCCAGAAACCTCCGCCTCGATTTCGTTCATCAGTTTCATCGCTTCAATAATGCAGAGGACATCACCACTCTTGACGGTGTCGCCAACAGCGATAAATGCCGGAGAGTCAGGAGATGGCGATACATAGAAGGTGCCGACAATCGGCGAGCAGATATCGATCAGACCGCTGGCAGCCTCTGTTTTTACAGGTGCAGGAGCGGCAGGAGCAGCCTGAGGGGCCTGAAGAGCCGGAGCAGGGGCGGCCTGGGGGGCTGGCGCTGCGGGTGCCGGCTGATACTGAACGGCAGGAGTTGCTGAAGAACGTTTGAGGGTGATTTTAAAGTCTTTCGCCTCAATGGTCGTTTCCTGAAGATCCGAGTTATTGACAAGGTCAATAAGCTCCTTGATTTCGTTAAAGGTCATGATTTCGTTAAAGTTCATGATGATCGTTCTTAGGGTTTAAGCGTTCTTCCTGCGATAGCGGGAGTGACGGGGGTTACTTTTTTACTCTTTCGATATATTCGCCGGTACGGGTATCGACACGGATGATGCTGCCTGTCTGTATAAACATCGGCACGTTGACCTCAGCGCCGGTCTCTACCTTCGCAGGTTTTGTCCCGCTTGTTGCCCGGTCATCCTTCGATGCAGGACTGGTTTCAGTAACCTCGACCTCTACAAAGGTCGGCATTTCGACGTCAAGAATGGAGCCGTCATCAGAAAAAACTATAGTCAGAGTGATGCCGTCTTTAAGAAAGTTGGCAGCGGCTCCTATGGTCTGTTCGGGTACGTTGATCTGGTCGAAGGTGTCGTTATCCATCATCACAAAGTCAGTCCCGTCCTGATAGAGGTACTGGTACTGTTTCCTTTCGGTGATGATCAGGTCGACCGACTCGGTGGCGCTGAACCGGTACTCAACGTTCCTTGCACTCTTCAGGTTTTTCATGTTCGCCTGATAAAACGCGCGCAGGTTTCCCGGAGTGCGGTGAACGAGGCTTTCGATAATATGGGGCTCGCCCTTGAAGCGGATGATGGAGCCTTTCGATATGTTACTGATTGAGGTCATAGTCCTGAAAAAAAAGGGTCTCGATCTATTGCGGTTGCTTCTTCAAAAAGAGCTTAAATATAACACAGTACAGGACGAATTCAAATCACAGGAGGGCAAAGTAGGATAATGGCAAAAAGCGATTGCAACTTTGGGGGGGACTGGTTAAATTCATCGAACTGGCAACGTTGAGCTGGAATGCTTTTTCGTCTAAACAAAAATTAATAAGTCACATGTCAAAAGCTGAGTTGGTTGAGAAGATTGCCGAGCAGGCCAATCTGACAAAAGTTGATGCAGAGCGTGCCCTCAACGCATTCATCAGTGCCGTTACCGGATCACTGAAAAAAGGTGAAGATGTCACTCTCGTCGGGTTCGGCACCTTTGCTGTCGGCGACAGGGCTGAAAGAGAGGGCAGAAACCCTCAGACCGGCAAATCGATTACCATTGCCGCAAAGAAAGTTGTGAAGTTCAAGCCAGGCAAAGCTTTGAAGGACGAAGTCGCCGGTTGATTCCGATGTTCTCTTTTCCCGGTTTTTTTCTAAAGTCCATCATGAGCCTATGCTTGATGGACTTTTTTTTTCTCACAAACACCCCTCTCTGCCATGGCCACGAAAGTTGTCCTTGATTTTGAAAAGCCGCTTTTTGAGCTCGAAGCCAAACTGAACGAGATGCGCGCGTGTCTCCGCAGCAGCGCAAGGGAGCAGGCTCCAGCTGAAGCTGAGGCGCTCAATCATGAGATAGAGTCTCTGGAGCTGAAAGTCGACGCACTGCGCCGTTCGATTTACAAGAATCTTACCCGCTGGCAGAAGGTGCAGCTTGCCCGCCATCCCGAGCGGCCCTACACGCTCGACTACATCTACATGATGACCAAGGAGTTTGTCGAGCTGGCTGGCGACCGCCACTTCAGCGACGACAAGGCCATTGTGGGAGGCTTTGCCCGTATTGAAGAGAGTGCGACCGGGTTTTCGCAGCCGGTCATGGTTATCGGTCATCAAAAGGGGCGCGACACCAAGAGCAATGTCTACCGGAACTTCGGCATGGCGCAGCCCGAAGGGTACCGCAAGGCTCTCCGTCTTATGAAACTGGCCGAGAAGTTCCGGAAGCCGGTTATCACCCTTATCGACACTCCGGGAGCATTTCCCGGCATAGAGGCTGAGGAGAGAGGACAGGCGGAGGCGATTGCCAGAAACCTCTTCGAGATGGCAAAACTCACGGTTCCGGTTATCTGCGTCATTATCGGCGAAGGCGCGAGCGGCGGAGCTATTGGTCTCGGCGTCGGCGACAGGATTCTCATGGCCGAAAACAGCTGGTACTCGGTCATCTCTCCCGAAAGCTGCTCCTCGATACTCTGGAGAAGCTGGAACTACAAGGAACAGGCCGCCGAAGCGCTCCAGCTTACCGCCGAGGATCTTCTTGCGCAGGGCATCATCGACAGGATTATCCCTGAGCCGATTGGCGGAGCCCATACCGATCCCGAGGCAATGGCCGGGACGCTAAAGTCGATACTGATTGAGGAGCTCAAGGCACTGCTTTCCCGAGACCAGGGGACGCTGGTCCATGACCGCATAGAGAAGTTTGCGGGGATGGGTGTCTGGAAGGAAAACGCGTGACAAACAAAAAAGCCGGCAAAAGCCGGCTTTTTTGTTGAACACTTCGAATGTTCCTTACTTGATAACGTAGGAGTTCTCACCCTTGAGCAACTCTGCAAGCGTTCCGGCTCCCTTTGCCTGAGCCTCCTCAATCTGCGCGGTCAAGGCATCTTCATAGGTCACACGGTCTTCCGCATAGAGAATGCCCATCGGGCGTGGCAGTGAGGACTCTTCACCTGCAACGTCGTCAGCAAAGCGGGCAAGAATTGCCGCCTTGTTTATATCAGCTTCGTCATGTACCCAGAGGTCGCTCAAAGAGAGGCCCTCTTTCTGGAGATCGACAACAACGGGCTTGAAGCCCTCAAGCTTGATTCCCTTGTTGCTTGCCGCTCCGAAGACGAGGGGTTTGCCCTGTTCGAGGTAGACGGTGTGTTCGGCCTTTGCTTCTGCACTTGCGAATGCTTCAAAAGCGGAGTTGTTGAAGATCGGACATCCCTGGTAGATCTCCACCAGCGACATTCCCTTGTGCTTTGCGGCGCGGGTGAAGAGTGAACGGAGATATTTGCCGTCACGGTCAAAGGCGCGTGCAAAGAAGGTTCCGCCTGATCCGATTGCCAGCGATGCCGTGTTGAACGGGTGGTCGATAACGCCCGACGGAGAGGTCACTGTCCGCATGCCGATTTTGGTCGTCGGCGAGTACTGGCCCTTGGTGAGGCCGTATATCTCGTTGTTGAGAAGAATGACGTTGAGGTCGGGATTTCTTCTCAAGGTATGGATGAAATGGTTTCCGCCGATGGAGAGTGCGTCGCCGTCACCGGTCGCAACCCAGACACAGAGGTCGGGACGTGCAGTCTTCAGGCCTGTCGCCATTGGCAGCGCCCTGCCGTGAATGCCGTGAACGCCGTACGTCGCCATGTAGTAGGGCAGGCGTGACGAACATCCGATACCGGAGATGAACGCAAAGTTCTCCTTCGAGATGCCCAGATCGGGAAGTGTGCTCTTGATCTGCTGAAGCACGGCATGGTCGCCGCAGCCCGGACACCATTTCGGTTCCTGACTCGAAGCGAAATCCTTGGCGGTATACATAGACCCTGCTGTTACTGTTGTATCCTTTTCAGTCATGGTTTAAAGCTCCTTTAGAAGGTCTGTGATTTTATCAAGAATTTCCATTTCGTTGAACGGCAGTCCCGTTACCTTGCTGTAGCCAACAGGCTCGATGAGGAAGGTGTCGCGGATGACGTGGACAAGCTGGCCGTTGTTGTTCTCGGGGATGACTATCTTTTTGTAGTTGCCGAGAATCGTCTTGAGGTTTTTCGGGAACGGATGGATATAGCGAAGGTGTGCGTGTGCAACGCTCAGCCCCTGCTCCAACGCCTGCTCCACAGCGGTTTTGATGGCACCGTATGATGAACCCCATCCGAGCACAAGCAGATCGCCTTTTTCCGGTCCGTTGTCGATGGCCTGCAAGGGAATGCTGTCGGCGATGCGGTTGACTTTTTCAGCGCGAAGCTTGGTCATCAGCGCATGGTTGTCAGGATCATGAGAGACGTTGCCGGTCTCATTCTGCTTTTCAAGACCGCCGATGCGATGCTCAAGGCCCGGGGTTCCTGGAATCGCCCATGAACGCACCAGATTCTCATCCCTTTTGTAGGGCAGGTAGGGCGGGTCTTCCGGTTTTCTTGCCGGCTGAATGCGCGGCTTGATCTCGGCAAGGTTGTCAGGCGACTCGACCTCCCAGGGTTCCGAGCTGAGGGCAAGGTATCCGTCGGTAAGGCAGAGCACCGGAGTCATGTGCTCAAGCGCGATGCGGGCGGCCTCATAGGTTGTATAGAAGCAGTCGACGGGGGAAGATGCAGCGATGACCGGCATCGGGGCATCACCATGCCGCCCGTAAAGCGCCATGAAGAGGTCGGACTGTTCGGGTTTTGTCGGCAGGCCGGTTGAGGGGCCGCCGCGCTGGACGTTGACGATGACCAGCGGGATCTCCATGATGACGGCAAGGCCGAGTGCCTCGGTCTTCAGCGCAAGTCCCGGGCCGGAAGTGTTGGTTGCGGCAAGCGCGCCGCCGAAAGAGGCTCCGATGCTGCTGACAATGCCGGCGATTTCATCCTCTGCCTGGAAGGTTTTGACTCCCCACTTTTTCATTTTGGCCAGATTCTGCAAGATCTCGGTTGCAGGGGTGATCGGGTAGGAGCCAAGAAAGAGCTCAAGCCCTGCCTTTTTTGCTGCGGCGGCAAGGGCAATCGCACTGGCTTCATTGCCGGTTACGCGGCGGTAGAGGCCATGCTGTTTCTGAGGTGCTACATCAAAGCGTCCAAGGTTGGCAAAAATTTCAGTTTCGTCTCCGAAGTTATAGCCGGCCTCAACAGCCTTGATGTTGGCTTCGGCCATCTGGGGGTTCTTTTTGAACTTGGCTCTCAGGGTTTCAGCGGTGCCTTCAACGGTAAGGTTGTAGAGCCAGTAGAGCAGGCCGAGCACAAACATGTTCTTGCACCGGTCGATCTCCCTGCTTGACAGGCCGCTCTCTTTGAGTGCCTCACGGGTCAGCTGCAGCACCGGAACTTTAAAGACGATATAGTTGCTGAGTGAGCCATCCTCAAGCGGGTTGACGCCTGCGGGATAGCCTGCGAGCTTCAGGTTTTTCTCATCAAAGCCTTCGGTCCCGGCAATAATGATGCCCCCACGGTGCAGATCCTTGATGTTTGCCTTGAGCGCGGCCGAGTTCATGGCAATCATGACATCAAACTTTGCTCCAGGGGTATAGACAGGCTTGCTGCCGAACTGGAGCTGGAATCCAGATACACCCGAAATGGTTCCGGCCGGAGCCCGGATTTCTGACGGGAAGTTGGGAAATGTGTTGAGTTCGGACCCGCGAACAGCCACGGTATTGGCGAACTGGGTTCCGGTGAGCTGCATGCCGTCGCCTGAGTCTCCTGCAAAAAGGACAGAAACACTGGCTTTCGATGTGATGTTGCCCTTTCTGCTTGTTGTTGTAGTATCAGTCATTTGCCCTGTTAATTACTTTTCAAAGTTGGTAAACAGCAAAAAAAACCAAGACAATGAACATCGCTCAGTGGCGTTCATTGATTTGCTGTCTGGTGAAATGTATCCTGGCGGGAAAAAGAAGACAAGGAATCCCTCATGCAGTCTTCTGCAAGGAAAATATAAGGTAAAGGTCGGGTTAAAGCAAGTGGACGGGCGTCAGTCAGGTGATTTTTTTTTCTATCACGATGTTGTTCTGTTTCAGATACTCCTGCCACTCCAAATCCTCCATAATCGGGCAGTCGACCGCCAGATCGCAGAAATCGCAACGCACCATGCCGTACATCTGCTCCATCCAGCATCCTGTGGTGCTTTTCTGAACTTCATTGACATGATTGGGGTTGGCCCTCATAATCTTCTCTGAGATTGCCATGAGTTCCTTGATGCCCTCTCTTCGTCCCTGATGTTCCACTCCCCAGCTCATAGGGTGCTCCTGTTTGGTAAGAAAATAAGTCGCCCCGGCTGCGAGCCTGAAACGCTTCTTTTGAATATATATCTTTTTTCTGAACATCAACACCCGACCCCTGCCACTCACACCAGCCGACCGGCAGGCAATAAAATAAGTTGGCAACAAGCCTCAAAAAAGATTAACTTTGGTGCCAAAACAGGCAGCCGTTCAGCGTCCGCAAAGGCATGAAGGCAAAGGCATTGCAACAAGATTAACAGCCCTATGAAATCCCGAGAAATCAGGCGTTCTTTTTTAGATTTTTTTGCTCAAAAAGACCATACAATCGTTCGTTCAGCACCGGTTATTCCCGCCGAAGATCCCACGCTTCTTTTCACCAATGCCGGCATGAACCAGTTCAAGGATGTCTTTCTCGACAAGGGAACGCGTCCCTACCGCCGTGCGGCCGACACCCAGAAGTGCATCAGGGCATCGGGCAAGCACAACGATCTCGAGGATGTGGGTCGCGACACCTACCACCACACCTTTTTTGAGATGCTCGGCAACTGGTCCTTCGGAGACTACTACAAGAAAGAGGCGATATCGTGGGCCTGGGAGCTGATGACGGGAGTCTGGGGCCTGCCTCTTGACCGGCTCTATGCCACGGTCTACCAGGATGACGACGAGAGCTTTCAGATATGGAAAGATCATACAACGATCGCCCCTGACCATATTCTCCGCTTCGGCGACAAGGACAACTTCTGGGAGATGGGCGAAACCGGCCCTTGCGGTCCCTGCTCGGAGATCCATATCGATTTGACCGATGACGGTTCCGGCAAGAGCCTGGTCAATGTGGGCGACTACCGCGTCATCGAGCTCTGGAACCTTGTTTTTATCCAGTACAACCGCCAGAGTGACGGACGCCTTGAGCCGCTGCCCAACCGGCATGTCGATACCGGCATGGGATTCGAGCGCGTTGCCGCTGTTCTGCAGGGCAAAAAATCCAACTACGATACCGACGTTTTCAAGCCGCTCTTCGACCGGATCACCGAAATCACCGGCGTTCGCTACGGCGCATCGATGGACGACCCCCGCGATATCGCCATGCGGGTCATCGCCGACCATGCCCGAACCCTGACCTTCGCGCTCTCCGATGGCGCAATGCCCTCAAACGAAGGGCGCGGCTATGTGCTTCGCCGCATCCTCCGCCGTGCGCTGCGCTACTCCAAGAACCTCGGCTGCAATGAGCCGATTCTTTATCAGCTTGTCGCGACGCTTGCCGATTCGATGGGAGATGTCTTTCCTGAGCTCCTGAAGCAGCAGGATACCGTCACCAAAATCATTCGCGCCGAAGAGGAGAGCTTTATCGTTACCCTTGACCGCGGCATCGAAATATTCAACGAGGTTGCCGCTGCGGTCCTGTCTGAGAAGGGAACGCTCATCAAGGGCAAAGATGCATTCAAGCTCTACGACACCTACGGCTTTCCTTTCGACCTGACGCGCCTCATGGCTGCCGACGTCGGTCTGCAGGTTGACGGGGAGGGTTTCGAGCACAGCATGCAGATGCAGAAAACCCGGGCGAGAGCCGATCGAAAGGAGAAGCATCAGGTTCATGACGACGGCGCCGAGTGGCAGTGGTTCAGTGACCTTCACAGCTCGGTCTTTGCCGGTTACGATAAGCTCGAAATGCCGGTGAAGATAACCGGTCTCAAGCACCTTCACAGCAAGCTTCTCCTCGTGCTCGACCGTACCCCTTTCTATGCCGAAAGCGGAGGCCAGACCGGTGACCGTGGATGGATTGAAACGGCAAACTACCGCCTTCACGTCTCCGATACCCTCAAGGACGGCGACGGGATTGTGCATGTCATTACCGACGCGTTCGACAAGATTCTCGATACCGCAATCAAACCCGCAGATATCTCCATCGACGGCGCCCAGCTCTCTGCCGAGGCCTCCGTTGATCGCCATATCCGCCAGGACTCTGAACGCAACCATACCGCCACCCATCTCCTCCATGGCGCACTTCGCCGCATTATCGGCCAGCATGTGCAGCAGAAAGGCTCTTTTGTCAATGCCGAACGGCTCCGTTTCGATTTCAGCCATTTTTCAAAGCTTACCGATACCGAGATTTCGAGCATCGAAGCCGAGGTGAACGAGCAGATCAGAAAAGCCGAAATGGTGCAGAAGCACGCCGACATTCCCTACGACGACGCCATCGCAATGGGCGCGCTGGCATTCTTTGGCGACAAGTATGCCGACCGGGTGAGGGTCGTAGAGGTGCCCGGCATCTCCGTCGAGCTCTGTGGTGGCACCCATGTCGACAATATCGGCCGCATCGGGCTTTTCAAGATTGTGAGCGAATCTTCGGTGGCATCCGGCGTGCGGCGTATCGAGGCGCTGACCGGAAAGAGCGCCGAACGGCTTCTCTGGCAGGACTACGCCGAACTCCAGCAAGTTCGACATCTCCTTAAAGCCAAGGGTGATGAACCGGTAGCCGCAAGGATTGTGGCGTTGATCGATGGAAGAAAAGAGCTTGAAAAGGAGCTTCACGATATCCGCATCGGCTCTCTCCTCCAGTCGCTCTCCGGTGACTTGCAGGCAGCTCCCGAGGTGTCGGGGTGCAGGGTGCTCGCCAAGGTTGTTGAGGGGGCAGATGCTGAAGGGCTTCGCCAGGCAGGTCTTGCTTTGCGTGAAACAGTGCCCTGCGCCGCAGGACTGCTCTGCAACGTTCAGGACGGAAAGGTATCGCTGGTTGTCTTCGTCTCTGATCGCGCGGTCAAAGAGCTGTCGCTTGATGCCAGCAAACTTGTCCGTGAGGCCGCTCAGCAGGTGCAGGGCGGAGGCGGAGGCAAGCCTGAATTTGCCACTGCCGGCGGAAAGAATCCAGCAGGGCTGGAGAGTGCCATGGCCGCTTTTACCGCAGCAGTCAAAGCACAGCTATAAATCTGTTACGCGATTCGATGGCTTCGTTTGTCCCGACAAGTAGGGACTTCGGTTTCTGTGCGTCGTCCGCCTTGTCCTCACGCCGCTCAAGACAAATTTATAGCCGTATTGCGTGTACCGGTTAGAATGTCTGACGATATGAAATATAAACCATCGCTCTGCTCCGGTTATGCTGGTTCTTGACTGCTTTTATTCTCGCTGCACGAAGCCTTCGTGCGGAGGTTGTTTATTGCGCCCTCTGCGCGTCCTTCGCATTGCCCTCAAGTCGCGGGTGATGGAGAAGTCCGATGGGCCGATTGAGGCACCGGCAGAGAGTTTGCCGAAAGCCGACCCGGCAACGTCGGCACTCCATAGAGCGCACGAGAAACAGGCTGCACCGAAAAAACGAAAGCGGCTGCTCGCTCCGAGGGAGGAGATTCTGTGGTATCCGACAATCAAGCCGGAGCTCTGCAACGGATGCGGCGACTGCAAGGTGCTCTGCAAGCCCGGAGTGTTCGAGCCCGGCGAACCCGACCCGGCTGGCATTCACCGCCCGAAACTGATCGTCGCTCGACCTTACAACTGCCTCGTCCTCTGCAACCGGTGCGTTCCCATCTGTACCTCCGGAGCCATTATTCTTCCGCCCAAAGAGGAGTTCGAGAAGTTTGTTGAGTATCTTGATTAGGTTAGGGGACGTTCACAACAAACTAAACTAACTATCAATTCTGGATTGAAGAGGAAGAGCTGTCCACGAATTGCACGAATTTCAAGAGTCAGCTCCAGAGGAGCGAAATGTTGGTAGACGAGATAATAATTGAACAAACATAAAAAACGCCGGCTTCTCGTTCCAAGAGAGGAGATCGCGTGGTTTCCGGTGATTGATGCAGAGGCCTGTAACGGCTGCGGCGACTGTGAGACATTCTGCAAGCCAGGCGTTTTTTCGCCCGGCGAGAAGGTTGGGCCCAAACGGCCGAAGATGACCGTATCGAGCCCCTACAGCTGCGTTGTGCTTTGCACCCGGTGTGCGCCAAGATGCACCTCCGGAGCAATCACTCTGCCCTTGACTGAAGCGTTTGAGCGGTTTGTGGAGTATGTGGACTAACTGAGAGGTCGTCGCGGTCCCTGAACCCCATCAGATAGAGAATGGCGTCAAGCCCGAGGGTTGAAATCGCCTGCTTTGCGCTTTCTCGCACAATCGGTTTCGCCCTGAAAGCGATGCCGAGTCCCGCTTTGCCGAGCATCGGCAGGTCGTTTGCCCCGTCTCCAACCGCAATGGTCTGTTCCAGGCGGATGTTCTCCTTTCCGGCTATCAACTCCAGCAGTTCAGCCTTCCTCAATCCGTCCACAATGCGCCCGAGCACCTTGCCGGTCAGCTTCCCCTCAATGATCTCAAGCGTATTGGCGTAGACGTAATCGATATTGAGCTTCTTCTGCAGGTAGTGGCCGAAATAGGTGAACCCTCCCGAGATGATGGCGGTCTTGAATCCGAGGTTGTGCAGGTTGTGGAAGAGCGTCTCGGCCCCTTCGGTGAGCTGCAGCCTCCCGGATATCCTCTCCAGCACACTCTCGTCAAGCCCCTCGAGAAGCGCGACCCTCCGTTGAAGGCTTCCTTTAAAGTCAATCTCCCCCCGCATCGCCTGCTCCGTAATTGCCGAAACCTCCTCGCCCACCCCCGCTTCGATGGCGAGCTCATCGATCACCTCTGAAGTAATGAGCGTCGAATCCATATCGAACACAACAAGACGCCGGTTGCGCCTGAAGATATTGTCCTCCTGGAATGCGATGTCGATACCCAGCGAATCGGTGATGGCAAGCATCTGCTCGCGAAAGAGATTCTCGTTATGGAGCGTGCCCCTTATGGAAAACTCCACGCAGGCCTTGCTGTGCAGGCGGCTGTTCTTGTCAAGCGGAATTCTGCCGGAGAGCCTGTTGATGGTATCGATGTTGAGGTTATGCGATGCAATGATCGAGGAGACCCGCTCCAGATGCTCCGCCGTGATGCGTCTCGCCAGTAGCGAAAGCAGATGGCGCGCTTTTCCCTGTTCATGCACCCAGTCGCTGTACTCACTGTCGGTAACCGGCGTAAAGGTAATCTGTATTCCAAGCGTGTGGGCGCAAAAGAGCAGATCCTTCAAAACCGGCGAGGATGCCGACTCCTTCGGCACCTCAACCAGCATCCCAAGCGAGAGGTGGTTATGAATAACCGCCTGGCCGATATCAAGCACCGGCACCTGGTACCGTGCAAGGATAGCAGTTATCCCAGAAGTCAGTCCCGGCTTGTCAGGACCAGTAATGTTTATAAGGAGAAGCTCGCTCATCTCTGGGAGTTACCGGTTATCTCGCATTAAGAGGACTGCCGGCAAAACGCTGTACTGTAATGCGTTGTTGACGATGCCTGATATTCAAGAAATATATCAATCAAGATAGTGTTGTTTGGGGAACCTTCAAAAACGGGAGTGAGCTGCGTGAGGGATTCCATGCTCCGCATTTAATCAGGAATCGCGTTCTCTTTCAGTCTTTTGTTATATCTCGGAAATATCCGTATTATTGCAGTAATATATTCGACCAAATCGTTCAATGGAGCAAAAGCCCCTATGGCTTTCAACTTATACGTCTGCAGCTTAGGCGAACCAATTTAATTGTTGCCAGGCCCCAACAACGAAAGGAATTCTATGATGATCATACCGGCGAAAGTGTACCAGGCGTACCGAGTGAAAGTGTGCCACCCATTCCACGGCAAAGTGTACCATCCTTTTCAGGACAGAT
>JBAXBE010000008.1:0-100737 GCA_037142155.1 Chlorobiaceae bacterium | reverse complement strand
GGAAGCCAGTGTTGCTCAAGCCGCGCAGGGACGATATGTCGGCAGCCAGAGGTGCAAACCCATGGAAACGCATCCCAATCACATTCCCCAAGCTTGAAGAGCTCTCGATATTTCCGTTACTGTGAAATTTGTGACCGGCTCAGTTGACAGGAAAAATTTATATTCAGCTGTTAGCCCTTGATGGTGAATGTCCCGTATACAACAAATTGGCAAAATCCCTTTCAACGGGCCTCGAAAAAAAGAATTACTTAACTTTCTGATCACTTCATGGTGGCGACTCCCTACTCTGCACCCGATGCCGCCGGTCATTTCGGGGGATTCGGCGGGAAATTCATCCCGGAAACCCTTGTCAAGAATGCGGCCGATCTTGAAGCGGAATACCTCAGGGCAATAAAAGATCCGGCCTTCCATGCCGAACTGAACAACCTGCTTGGCGACTATGTCGGGCGCCCGACACCACTCTATCATGCGTCGCGTCTCAGCAAAACGCTTCAGGGGGCGCGTATCTACCTCAAACGCGAGGATCTCTGCCATACAGGAGCCCACAAGATTAATAATGCGCTCGGCCAGGTGCTGCTTGCCCGACGTATGGGAAAGAAACGGGTGATTGCCGAGACCGGCGCAGGACAGCACGGCGTCGCCACGGCCACCGTCTGCGCGCTCTTCGACCTTGAGTGCGTCGTCTACATGGGAGAGGAGGACATCCGCCGTCAGGCTCCCAACGTTGCAAGAATGAAACTCCTCGGCGCAGAGGTACGACCGGTCGGAAGCGGCTCGAGGACACTGAAGGATGCCACGAGCGAGGCCATCCGAGACTGGATGAACAATCCCGAAGAGACCTTTTACATAATCGGCTCGGTGGTCGGCATGCACCCCTATCCGATGATTGTGCGCGACTTTCAGTCTGTTATCGGCCGGGAGACCCGCCAGCAGATCATCAGTCAGGCAGGCAGACTTCCCGATGTCGTCACCGCATGCATCGGCGGCGGCAGCAATGCGGTCGGCATGTTTTACGAATTCCTCAGCGATGCCGCTGCCATCGAGCTTGTCGGCGTGGAAGCCGCAGGCGAAGGGCTCGACAAACGACACGCCGCATCCCTCACCCTTGGTTCACGCGGTGTCCTGCACGGCGCCATGACCAAGCTGCTGCAGAACGAGGACGGACAGGTTGAGGAAGCGCACTCCATCTCAGCCGGCCTCGACTATCCCGGTGTCGGCCCCGAGCACTGCTACCTGCAGGAACTCGGACTTGTCACCTACACCTCAGCAACCGACACCGAGGCGCTCGCGGCGCTAAAAACGCTTGCGGAAACCGAAGGGATCATCTGCGCTCTTGAATCGGCTCATGCCGTCCACTACGCAATCAAGAGAGCTCCCTCGATGCCGAAAGAGGGAATCCTCATCGTCAACCTCTCCGGCCGCGGCGATAAGGACATGGCAACCATCATGCAGGAGCTTGCGCTTTGAGCTGATTTTGCCAGCTCCATCTCCATTTAAACCCTGAGGCCCCGCATACGCACCAGAACCCGCGGGATTCTCTCTTCTGAGAAGCCCGCGGGTTCATTACGCACCTCCCCGCTCAATGATGCACACTGACCCCATGCCCCTGTCATCACCACAATCCTTGAAAAAAGCTCTCGATAATCGTCTCATCAACAATTCCCGATTATGTCTCAATAACAGGGCATACCGTCTCACTGCCACCTGATGACAGCCGGACGGGAGGCTTCCCGGAAGAGAAGGGAATGGCTCTGCTTGAAACAAATAATCATCTATAAAAGAACATCTTAACCAGCCTGAGCACTCGTCTTTTTGGCGATTGGCACACTTTTTGAAACCTCCATTAAGAAAGCGGGAGTTGACATGCATGCCCAGTCCTGCCAAATGCCCTGAAAAGGCATCGCTTTTGAGACTTGCAAACGATTAATCAGTCCGGTTATGAAAAAGAAACTCTCGGGACTCTTCATGGCAATCCTTTTTGCCACATCGGCCCATGCCTCAGAAATCCCAATAGGATATCCCTTCTCGTTCTGGAGCGAGGCACACAGCGACAATAATCGCAGCGCTGTAACGGGCCGCTTCGAACAGGGCGTAGCAATCAATGAGTACATGGGCTGGGATCTTGTTCCGTTCGTCGCCATGGGCGCCAGCAGCGGATCGAAGCAGGAGGAGTATTGGACCAACGAGATTGCGCCGGAAGTCGGCGTCAAGGTGACCCGCCCTTTCAAGCTCACCTCTGAAGGATGGGGAACGGTCAGCATCGGAGTACGGAGGAAATGGGATGAGTACTTCAGCCGGTCGGCAACTGACCTGTCCAGCTCAGAGATCTTTCTCCAGTTCGGCTTCGGCGGTGACTGGAAAAACCATTAATCAAGCGAGGTGTATCATGGTAGGAATCAGCGGAGGCATGATGGCAATCATCCATCTGATGATCAAATACCCGATTATCGGCGTGCTGGCAGCAATAGTGCTGGCAGGCAATGAACTTGGCGGCAATGTAGTGGCCCCCGATTTTTCAGTAACGTGGCAAGCCGTTGAAAGCCTTATCCCAGGCGGAATTGCGGACTTGTCTGTGGCCATTTCGGGAGTGCTCTCATCATCATTAAACCTGCTGTAATCCATACGGCGAAATTATGGGATCGGAACACGGGACACGGCCATAGCGCCGCGCCGCACTTCCCGCCGCCAATATCGAGTGGCCACCAAACCTTGCAAAGTCGGTAACCGGAGAATAAGGACAAAATATGGAAACTCTTTTACGCCGTTACGAGCTTCAGAACCATAGCGGGCTCAATGCTCGCGGCAAAACATGTCATCTGTTGCAACGATAACTGACTAATACAGGAATAGACTCATCATGAAAGCTCGACTTATCGGCTACGCCCGCACCTCGACACCGGATCAAAACCTCGACATGCAGATTGAGGCACTCAAAAAAGCAGGTTGTAAAAAACAGTACATCTATTTCGACAAACCCAGAACTCCGAAATCCGGGACTCCGCAGCTCGAGCAGTGTATCGAGGAACTCAGAGAGGGAGACACACTGGTCGTCTGGGGGCTTGTGCATCCGGAAAAAACGGTACACCACCTGATTCAGCTTGTCACAAAGCTTCAAAAAAGAGGTATCGGCTTTCGTTCAATCAGTGATGAAGCGATGGAGAGCGCAAGCGATGCAGACCGGCTTGTCCTGAAAATGCTGAACACTTTGGCAAAAATCGAACATCGCCTGAGAGAGGCAACCGCCGATAAACGAAAAGGAGGAAGAAAAGCCATCGAAGGAGATGACCTGAAAGTGCAAATGGTAAAAAAAATGAGTCAAAACACCAGCGTCAGCGTCAAGGAGATATGCCAGTCACTGAAAATCTCACGATCGACCTACTACAGGTATCTGGCGATGAAGCGATGAAGGTATTGTTAGAAAAGAGATAAATAAACGGAGCCTTTGATGAAAACGAACCACTTATTGAGCTGGAGATGGTGGCTTGGCATGCCCGACAGCATCGTCACCGAAAAGCCAATCAAAGAGTACACCATTACCGTTCTTGTTCCTGCGTACAACGAGGAGGAATCAATCAAGGAGACCATTCTGAGCATTCGGGCCCAGAGCGTTCCTATTGAGGAGATCATCGTCATCGATGACCATTCCCGTGACCGCACCGGAGAGATAGCCCGGTCAATGGGCGTAACGGTCGTAAGGACGGACGTAAACCAGCAGACAAAGGCAAAAGCGCAGCAGTATGTCCTCGACCGGGGGCTTGTGAAGACAGATCTCTTCGTCACCATCGATGCCGACACACTCCTCGACAGCCGCGCAATCGAAAAAACCCTGCCCTGCTTCAACGATCCGATGGCGGCCTGCGCATGCGGCTATGTGATTCCGGCAAAAATAGATTCAGTGTGGGAGCGCGGACGGTTTATCGAATACATTTTCAGCATCTCACTCTTCAAGATGGCTCAGAACCATATCGGTTCCGTCGTCGTCTCCTCCGGATGCTTCTCTGTTTATAGAACAGGGCTGATCCTCCAGACCGGCGGATTTAACTCCCGGACAATGGCTGAGGATATGGATCTTACCTGGGAGCTCTCCATTAAAGGGTACCGGGCCTACTGCGTCCGTGATGCCTACTGCTATCCCTTCGACCCCCCCACGGGGAAGATCTTCATCGCCCAGGTCGACCGCTGGTACAGAAGCTTTTTTCAGAACCTCTCATTCCACTGGATGGAGTTGCTGAAAAAGGACAGAAAGCTGGCCGCCTTCACGCTCGGCTATCTTATTGACGGGTCTCTTTTTATCCTGGGAACCATGTGGCTGCTTCTCTACTCACTCACGCATCTGGTGTTCACCTCCCTGGCTTATGCAGTGCTATTGGATGCCAGCATCGTCTCGTTCTTTACCATCATCGAAGGCATCAGGCTGAAACGGCTCGGGCAGGTGCTGCTTTCACTTCCGGCCTATCAGATAACCCGCTCAGTCAACATCTACGTTTTCTGGCGGTCGATGTGGAGAGAGTGGGTAATAAAAGAACGCCTTCAGGTATGGGTAAAAGGTCATTAGTAAAAAAAAGAGCCATGAAAATAAAAGAGATCTGCCTGACGATAGTGGTCATAGCGCTTTTGCTTGTCAAGGCAGGAAAAGCAGAGGGGAAAACGATAATCCTCGGCAACTCGAAAATCATCGTCCCCCATGGGGCGCTCATAGGAACACAAGTCGACCGCGTCATCCGGGACATCGCATGGAAAGACTCCGGATTCGATGAGAACATTGATCCCCAAAGAGTCCCCGCAAACAAAGCTCAGCTTGTTCCATACATGGAGGGTTTTCTGGCCGGCCTGCTTATGGACTATGCAGGAGCCAGGATTGAAGGAATGGGCCCCTGCCAAGCCAAGCGGACTAACCGCGGCATCTACGCTGATGACGGGAAGGGGGAGTTCAAGTTCCTTGTCGACCCGGGCAAAGCGGAGTACAGGACGGCAAAGGATATCGGCTCCGGCAAAATCCTCATGGCAGACACCCATGGATTCAGCATGATTGCCGGTTCCGCAATCAGGCGGGCCGAAAAGGCACCCCTCTTTATGGCCATGGCCTGCATGGATCTGCCTTCAAAAGCCGCAGCCGCACTCTATCTGGCAGAAAACGGCATCAACTGCTTCGGACCATGCGACAGGCTGGCCTCAACCCTCATCGGATACCGCGAGCGCTCTCCAAACGCAGCAACCATCATCGGCACAGCTCCTGTCCGCCCCCTTCCGGAAGGCATGGCCGTTATTGGAGATCAGCCAATCAGCATTGACTCGGAAGAGCAGGTCATCGTGCAGAACACCAATCACCAGTTCTACCCGAACCAGTACGCCGACGCGCCCAATCGCTATTTCAAAGCGCTTGACAAAAAATACTCCCTCCGGATGAAACTTGTGACTGTTCAGGCAGATCCAGGACAGGCCGAAAATCTGGTAAATGAAGCTGATAAACGTGGTGCGGCTGTGATTGCCGTCCGCGTATGGAATGAAAATGATGCAAAGGCCATCGCCACATGGCTCGAAAAAGAGAAAAAAAACAGAGCCGTGCTCTTCCACTCGGCCATTTATGCACCGGGATACGCCCTCTTTGCGAAGTTCCGGCAACAGACATCCTTCGGAGACCTCTCTCCCGTAATCCGCTAAGCAAAATGACAACGCTTCCGGGGATGCCGGAACGTTCCATCGGGATGGCATCGAATGCTCGGAAGTAAAGAAAATGCAGGGCGGAGTTGCACAAAAAAAAAATATCCTTATATTTATGCCTCACAAGCGGGAATAGCTCAGTTGGTAGAGCACAACCTTGCCAAGGTTGGGGTCGCGAGTTCGAGTCTCGTTTCCCGCTCAGGAATAAAAAAAAGCCTTCGGAAAACCGGAGGCTTTTTTTATTCCTTTTCCAGGCAATGCAAAAGGGAGCCGGCATCCCCTGCCGCTCCCCTCTGCTGATATGACGATGCAAGCCGTTATCTTGCCCGCTTGACCCGGTGGTGATGACGGACTTTGTGTTTATGGATTACCTTGTGATGACGGCGATGGCCTTTGGCTCCAACCCGATGCTTTGCAGATGCCGCCTCAGCATCAATATGAAAAGTGCCAAGAAGCATTCCTGCAATTCCAAGTACCAGCCAGAATGTTTTGTTCATTGTCTCGGTCCCAAATTGAATTGTTGAAAAATTACATGGAAGCAAGCTTCCGTTGATTCCAGGCCGTCCCAAACGGCACGCTATCGATTGCGATCATCACGCCGGTCGCGATAAGAATCCGGACGGCGATCCCTGTCATCACGCCGGTCGCGATCATCCCGATCATGGTAGCGATCTCTCTCCTCCCAGTACCGGTGCTCATGGCGACCATACTCCCGGTCGCGATGACGCCTTATCTCCTCCCAGCGATACCGCCTCAAAAGCCGGGGAATCCGGTGTTCTTCCATGAGCAGCCACGGCCCGCGATAAAATGATGAGCTATACCACTCCCCGTCGCGGTAGATGTAGTAATAATTATCGAAATAGATAAAATCATAGGGGCTCCCCACGGCCACCGAAAACCCGAGATCGGGCACATAGACGAATGTCGGTCGCGTCTCAACCACAAACACCGGCCGACGATCTCCCACATCGATATGAATCCCGCCAAGATGAATGCCGATTTCAGCCATGGCATCGGCAGGCAGATGAGAGAGCAACATGCCTGCGACTCCAGCGACAAGTATGATAGATTTCTTCATGGCTATTCTCCTGGAGAGAATTAGTAGCAGAGATAGAGAAGCGTCAGCTTTTCACAAAATGGGATACCCGGGATTTTCAGATAAGCTTGCCTTTCAGGATATAAAACACATCCCGAAAAAGCAAATCAACCGGACGTGTTGTCACTGCTTGGCAAAAGATCACAGCACCAGAAGCCCCTGCCCCCTACTCTAAGGAAATTGCCGGTAAAACCCTATGGAAATAGCTCTGGATTTTTTTATTATAGGGCTCTTTAACGAGTGATTTGGCATCAGGAAAGGCAAAACTTTAGTAAGGCATTTTAGTAAATTGCCGAACAACACAAAAACCTGATTTCCGATAACTTGTTTTCTGATAAGCACCTGGAGAGGTGGCAGAGTGGTTGAATGTGACGGTCTCGAAAACCGTTGTGCGCGCAAGTGTACCGTGGGTTCGAATCCCACCCTCTCCGCCAGATGACGGTTTGAAGCCGTCTCATATAGTCCGAAAAGCCCTGTGAAATCAGGGCTTTTTTGGTTTTTGGGTCTGATATTCATCCGAGTTGATTTCGTGAAGTCCGGATTTTTTGCAGGTGTGATGCCACCAAAATGAGATTCGGACACATGCCGATAAGGAGTTCCCTTTTCTCCACTTACAAGCCAAATACCAGTGCTGCGACCACAATGGCAGGGCCAAATGGCCATTCGGCTTCGGGGCCAAGGCCTTTGAAACGGCGCCAAACCAGATACCAGACTACCGTACCAAGGCTGGCCCACAAGAGCACGTAAAGCACGCCAAGAACTCCCCACCAGGTGCCGAGGGCAGCAAGGAGTTTGAGGTCACCGCCTCCGACTCCACTTTCGCCTTTGATGCGCTGGAACAGCCAGGCAAGCCCGCCCAAAAGGCAAAGCACCCCAGCCGCAGATGCTGCACCATCAAGCAGACTTTGCCGGGTAAACCCGCTGTAGCTGCAGAAGAGGCCCATCACCCCAAACGGAAGGACCACCCAGTCAGGCAGCATGGTTGTATCCCAGTCAATGAGGCCGAGCAACAGGAGCGTACTGGCCAGAATAGCCCCTGAGAGCACGGCCCAGAATACCTGATGGTTGGCGGCGCTTGCTGCAAATGCCCACAAGCAGGCGTTGAGTGCAGGCACCCAAATGTATCGACCCGGCCAAACAGAGTGCTCCAGGCCGCCACCGGGTCCCAGCCATTCAGAGAGAGGGGCCCGGGCGCGCTGCAACACCTTCTGCGGAATAATGCGGCCAAGAGGTACCAGCCACACTCCCCCGAAAGCACCGGCCAACCACCATGGCCAGTATGCCCGGAGAAGACTGAAAAGGTCACTGCGGTTCATGACACTGGCTTATTTGAAAAAACTTCCATCAGCCGGATAATTGCCGGCCCCAAAAGGACAATCAGGAGAGTCGGGAAAATAAACAAGACGAGCGGGACCGTCATTTTGACAGGGATCTTTGCGGCAAGCTCTTCGGCGCGCTGGCTGCGGCGTGTGCGCATCATGTCTGACTGCACGCGCAACGAATCGGCCAGGCTGGTCCCAAATTTGTCGGTCTGCACGAGCACGGAGACAAGGTCATCGAGGTCTTCAAGGCATGAGCGCAGTGCCAGATTGCGCAGGGCTTCGATGCGGGTGGCTCCGGCACGCATCTCAAGCGCCGAGAGGTAAAACTCCTGGGCCAAGTCGGGGTTGGTGCGGGCCATTTCGCGCGATATGCGCCCAATGGCGGCGTCGATGCTCATGCCTGACTCGGTGCAGATGACCATGAGATCGACCATGTCGGGCAGGCTTCTCTGCATGCGTTCGACACGTTTTTTCGTGATGAAGTGCAGCAATATTTCTGGCAGGTAGTAGCCCGCTGTTGCGGTAAGCAGCACGAAGAGCGTAGCACGGGCAAAAGGAATACCGGGGCGGGTAAAATGCAGAAACAGAGCAAGCAGCACCGGAAGCACCAGTGTGAGCAGGGTTTTGACGGCGAAGTAGTAGTGCGGCGCGTTTTTGTTGCGAATACCGGCTTGCAAAAACCTTATCGAAATGCCGGAGCTTTGCCACCCCTCTTCCGGGAGCGAGAGCCTGGAGAGAATGTTGATGACACCGGATACTTTGCGATTGCCCGAACTCCTGGACTTGGCGGTGCCGGCCGGGACCCAGTCCAGGCGAACGATTTTGGTGAGGCGTTTTTTGAAAGCGTTGTCGGTCACCCAATGGTAAGAGTTTAGCAGAACGGAAGTTACAGCGGCTCCCGAGAGCACGATGAAGAGAATTTGCAGCGCGGTTTGCATGGCGAAGGTGGTTATGGTTAAACCTTGATTTGGATGATGTTTTTGAGCAAAAAGAAGCCAACGGCCATAAGCCCGGAAGCGATGAGCATGAGAGTCTGTCCCTTGGGAGTCATCCAGAGCAGCGAGATATAGTCGGGGTTTATGATTGTGAGGATACCGGCGAGCACAAATGGTATACTGCCAAGCACCCAGGCTGATGCTCGTCCCTCGCTTGAGACTGTTCGAATCTTGCCGCGCAGTTTAACACGTTCGCGCATGGTTTTCGACAACCCATCGAGCAGTTCGGTAAGATTACCGCCCGTTTCGTGCTGAATCATGAGCGAAATGACAAAGAAATTGAGGTCGTTGCTTTGAACGCGATCGGAGAGCTGGCCGATGGCCTCCTTGAACGGGATGCCGAAGGAAATTTCATCGAAAACGGTTTTGAATTCGTGACCTACGGGGCCCGAGAACTCCTTGCCGACCATGCCGATGGCCGAGGTGAGGCTGTGGCCCGCCCGCATTGCCCGTGAGATGTAGTCGAGCGTTTCCGGGAGCTTGTCTTCAAAGGCTTGGCGGCGCCGGTTGGCCTGCAGGGATAACCAAACAAGCGGCGTGCTCGAAATGGCCAGATCGATTACGCAGAGGAGCAAGATGTTGATTTGGCGCAGGAGACCCAACATTAAAACAGTCGTAAACAAGGCGAGCATGATGGCCATAAAGCGCCAGGCCGTGAGCGGGCTGTGGGCTCGCCGAACCAGGTTTTCAAGCTGCTGAAATGTTCCGGAACGGGCGCGCAGCCAGGCTTCGAGTGCACCCTCCTGCAGGGTGGATTTGAGGTTTTGCCCACTCCAGTGAACGGCGCTCTGGATGGTCTGCAATCGCTGTTTTTTTGCCTTGGTGCCGCGGTCAAAAAAGCGGATCCATACCAAATAGACCACCAGCATAATCAGCATGACAGCCACAAAAGCAAGGAAGGGGATCAAAAATGTGTTCATGATATTCCTCTGGTTTAGTCGTTGGCGCCAGGGTTGAAGATGCCGTCGCTGAGGCCGATGCCATAGGTGCGTATTTTCTCAGACACTTTGGGACGCACGCCCGTGGCACTGAACACTCCTTGCACCGTTCCGTCCGGGTTAGTGCCTGTGCGCTTGTAGTTAAAGATCTCCTGGGTGGTGATAATGTCGCTTTCCATACCGCTAATCTCCTGGATGCTGGTGATTTTACGGCTTCCATCTTCCAGTCGTGTGACCTGTACGATAAAGTGGACCGACGTGGAGATAAGCTGGCGCAGGGCTTTGCTGGGCAGGCTTAAGCCACCCATGCCCACCAGGTTTTCAAGCCTGCTCAAGGCATCCCGCGAGGTGTTGGCGTGAATAGTGGTGAGCGATCCCTCGTGACCGGTATTCATGGCCTGCAGCATGTCAATCACCTCGGCGCTGCGGACCTCGCCGAGGACGATGCGGTCGGGCCGCATACGCAAGGAGTTTTTCACCAGTGCGCGCATGGTGACTTCACCTCTGCCCTCGATATTTGGGGGGCGCGTTTCCATGCGAATGACATGATCCTGCTGAAGCTGCAGTTCGGCAGTATCTTCGATGGTAACAATACGTTCATTGACAGGGATAAAGCCTGAGAGAATGTTGAGCAGCGTGGTTTTACCCGTACCCGTGCCCCCGGAAATGATGATGTTGCTCTTGACTTTGACCAGAGCGGACAAGAGTTCGGCCATGGCTGGTGTGAGCGTGTTTTTTTGAATCAGGTCCTGCATTTGCAAAGGCACAACCGCAAAGCGCCGGATGGTGAGGACCGGGCCGTCGAGAGTCGAAGGCGGAATGATGGCGTTGACGCGCGCCCCATCAGGAAGGCGTGCATCGGCCATTGGGCTGGATTCATCGATGCGACGCCCCACGCGAGAGACGATTTTGTCGATGATCTTCATGAGATGCGCGTCATCGTTGAAACGGATGTCGGTGAGCTGAATGCATCCGCTTTTTTCGATATAGACGTTTTGGTAGCCGTTGACCATAATCTCGGAAATGGCGGGGTCCGCCAGCAAGGGCTCCAAAGGGCCAAGACCCATGATTTCATTTTTCAGGTCGGCCACCAGCCTTGTGCGCTCCTGGTCATTGAGAGGGATTGCCTCTTCTTCGATGAGCGCGACAAGCAGGATCCCAAGCTCGTTGCGCAGCTGCTCGGGGGTCAGGCTTTCAATTGAGTTGAGGTCGATGCGGGTGAGCAGCTTTTGGTGCAGCTTCATTTTGGTCGCATAATAGTCGACTCCGGGCGACGCCTTGGCTTTAATCGCCGATGCCGCTGCAGATGAGGGCAGAACCTCATCGACATGGGCTTCTCTCTTCATCTCAGTAATGGCGGGTGCTGGAGCTGCAACCCTTTTGGCGGAGATGTTCCAGCGGGCTATTTGATCTTTAAGCGTTGCCATAGCGAACGTTTTTGATGACGACTGCCTGTAACCTCTTCAGCCCAGTCGGCAATGGTTTCGGAAAGTTTGGATTTAGGCGCGACTTGCAGGAAGGACTGACCAATCAAGAGTGACTCTTCGACAGCTTCAGCGTCGGAGGGGATGCTCTTGTTAATTGCCCTCCCGATGACTTTTTCGATTTCAGCGGTGGAGATGCGGTCCGTTGAGTCGGCACGGTTAAGGATGATTTCAATGCGCGACATGGGTTTTTCAAACTCTTTCCAGAGTTTGAGCAGCTGACCCGCCCGGCGCAGCGATGGCAGCGATGGGGTGGAGACGATGCGGAGTTCGTCAAGAGGCTCGAGAACCAGCATTCCGACCTGATTGAAAGATGAGCCGAAGTCGATCAGGATGTAGTCGTAATAGTTGGTCGCAATAGTAATAAGCTCGCTCACGCGCTCGGGTTCGATGTGAACGATTTTTTCGAACGTGGCAGGCGAAGGGATGAGGTCAAGCGTTGGGCTGAGGTGCTGCACCATGCTATCGAGCAGCGACTGGTCGAGCCGTGCGGATTGGTTGGAGATGTCGGCCAAATCCTGAGGGTGGGTATCTCCGGTGAGATACATGTCGAGGTCGCCAAAGGGCAAAGAGACATCGATTGCCAGCACGCGGGTGCCAGGCTCCCGGGAGAGTGCGAAAGCCAGGTTGGCCGTCAGGCATGAACTGCCATCCCCCCCTTTGGAAGAGACAAATCCAAAAACCCTGCCTCGGCTTGAGGTGGCGCCCCTGGTACGCTGGTGAGCACGTTCGATGACGTGTTGCAGGGTATCTGAGGCGCTGTCGACTATGACTTCACGCACCCCGGCACGCATAAGAGATAACAGAAGTTCGGGCCCTGCATGCGGGTGCAGCGTCACGATGGCGGCATGCGGAAGGGCGAGACAGAGTTTCTCCACCTCCTCGATGTAGCGGGGCTCGGTAGCCTCAAAGCCCACCAGAAAGATCAAGTCAGGATTTTGCGGCGCGAGTTGGCGCACCATGACCTCTGGCCCGCCCACCAGTCGAACCACTTCGTGTTGACCCGGCTCAAGTTGGGCATCGGAAGCATCCCAGGGACGGGGAGAGTAAATAATAATGTTCATGGCTGTTTATTGGACAAGCATTGGAGGAGTATAGGCGCCGTAAAACACCCCGGAGCCGCCCCCTGCGGTGAGGCCGGGAATGATAGTGGCATCGACAAAATGTCCGGTAATATATTTTCCGCCTTGACTGGCACTGTCAATATGAAAAGCGACAATCCCGACAATAGGATTTAAAGCATCGGTTTTAACTTCGTTAACAACGAATAAAGCAACATCCTTACCGGCAGAGTAGGAATCCACATAGCCATACTCTGCGGCATGGTTGCCAGGGTCGACATAGGTACTCTGGCCAATGGATAACTTGGTGGTATTGCCACTGCGGACGATTTCTTCCAGAACCGGGGTTGATGGGTTTTTTTGAACAGAAAAGGGGCTCCACTGGCCTGACAGTACGCTAACTGCGTTTTTGCCCGTACCGAATTGGTAGACGCTGCCAAGCTTGATGGAGACGGGCGCACCATTCTTCAAAACGGGTTTCTGTGTACTGGAATCCCAATAATTGTCCAACATTCTTTTATCGATGACATAGGGGAACACGCCCGTACCGCCTGTAGGTGAGGCTATCATGGCAATGGCGCTGGCTGATTTGTCTTGGTGGGTATGGTCGGCGTGGTCGAAAAAGCTGAATATGGGGGCAAAAAACAACGTCAGGGGCCCGTTGTTTAGGGTGCTGGAGAGCGCAACCGTGGCGCGGACGGCAGGGACGCAATTGGTTCCGACGGTTGTCTTGAAGGTACGGGCTGTGATGTCCCAGTAGCCTGTTTCAATGGTCGCATTATGAATCTGCGCGCCATTGGCGTAGTTGCGTTGTGCCACCGTCAGCGCCATGGCCATGGCCGCCGACCAATTGTAAGGTTTGTCAGAGAGCGCGGAACCCGCGGGCGTGAGGACACGAGCGCCACCCAGGGCGGCGGCATCGGCTGCATTCTGAAGTTCCGTCTTGGCAAGGTTGATGCGGGCCATATCAACAGCCAATGCGACAAAACCAAGCAGCACCGGCAAGAACAGGGCAAACCAGATGGTTACAGCGCCGCGCTGGCCGCAGAAACGGTTGGTAATTTCAGGTGAAGGTTCCATAGTTATTCAAGCCTCATGCTGGTTTGGGCCGAGATCAAAAGGCCCGAAAAAACGTAGAGTCCAGTGTAATTGTATTTGGCCGTGACGGTGATGAAGTTGTCAGTAACCGGATCAGCATTGGTAGTGACAGCAGGGTTCATCCCTCCCCCAAAAGAGATGAGGCTGTTTTGACATGCCGTCGTGGCAGCTGCGATCGCGCTGCTCTTGCTGCTGGCACTAGTCCGGCCTGAAACATACTTGGCTCCGGCACGCGCGCCCTCCCGTGTGGCCATGGTGAGGACAGTTTTGTTGTAGAGTGCCACAGAAAAAGAGATCACCCCAAAGAGAAGAAGCAGAAACAAGGGAAGGATGAGCGCGAATTCAACCAGAACACTCCCCTTTTGGGATTGAGCATGCTCCGTTTTTGGAGCCTGGAGCTTTGTATGATCGGTATGCATGGCGGTCATTTTACGCGTGAGCTTTGAAGCTTTCCGTCGATGAAAAGCTGTTTGCGAGTAGGCGGCACAAACTTGTCGGTAGGCAGCTTTGGTGCAGTGGCGCTGGCTTTGACCAGGGTCGGGCGAATAATGACCATGAGTTCGGTGGTTTCAGAACTCTTCTCGGTACGACGGAAGAAGGTGCCGAGCAGGGGAATTTCTCCCAGCAGAGGCACAGCCTGAATGACTTCGGTGAGATTGTCGCGCAGAAGGCCGCCGATTACCAGGTTTTCACCCTCGTTCATCTGGACGGTGGTGGAAACAGTGCTGATTTTAAAGGCAGGCAACGGGTTCGAGGTTCCGGCAGTGATAGGTTGCGAAACCGGCTCAGAGACCTCTGGTGCAACCTTGAGCGAAATACGACCAGCATCGAGCACGGTGGGCGTAAAGCGCAAACCCACACCATAGGTGCGTTCAATGTAGTCGATTGCTCCGTTGGTGGTGACTGTAGGTGTATAAATTTTGCCGCCTACCAGGAAGTACCCGTCTTGACCACTCATGGCAACAATGGTGGGTTCGGCCAGGATTTTAACCAAAGATGGTTTGCGCTGGGCTTCCACAGTGAGCCGGTTACCAACAATGGTCTTTGTTATGGGGTCGTACTTGGCTTTCAGCAGGAGATCGAGCGTTGCGCTACTGACAAACCCGGTCATGAGGCTGCCTTGGGGACTGTCCGAACTACTGTTCAAGCCCTGGGACCAGCTCAGGCCCAAAGATTCCATCTGGGACCTGGAGACTTCGGCAATGCGAACTTCGAGCCGAACTTGCTGCGGATCACGGACTTTGAGGAGATTGACAAAGCCAGGCATACCAAGGGCTCCAGGACCAGAGGAAGTGTTGGGCATGCCGGGCATGCCGGCCGAAGCAAAGTTGGCCACGCCAAGCATGCTGGCAGGCGCTGCGGGACCAGAGGCACTGCCCGTCAGGGTTGATTCGGGGTTGACACCCGGAACTGTGCCGCCCAGATAGGCTCTCACGAGGCGTGAGACGGTCTCTGCAGCCAGACTGTTTGACACCGAACCGCTGAGCACCAGCGCCGGCCCCGAGGCAACGATATGAATGTCGCTCTCATGCGGCAAGACAGCTTTCAGCAACTCTTTAATGGCGTTGACGTTGCGGCTGACTTGCAACGGCGTGGAGGTGAAGTTCCCTTTCTTGTCCCAGACAATAAGATTGGTCGCGCCTGGTTTTTTACCCTGCAGATAGAACTCTGAGGAGTTAAGCATAATAAAGTCGGCCACGTCGGGGTTTCCTACAGCTACCCGCTTAATGGGCTGGCCAAGCCGGTAGACACTGGATTCCCCCACAGGCACCTGATAGGTCGATGGCGAGGCAATCGCAGCAACTGGCAGGGAGCCTGCAAGCGCCACAAGAGCACTCATCCTGCAGGCAAAACGGTTTAGATATGTAGAATTCATGTTCATGCTGGCTAGGGTTTGCTAACAGGTTGACGGCTGGTGCCATGGATCTCCTCGGGTCCGCTGCTTTGACGGGAAGGTGCTGCTTTTGCAACCGGCGAAGAGGTGGCCGCACGAGCTGACTGTGAATAGACAATATCGGTCAGACGGACACCTGCAGAGTTTACTTCGCCCTTATCGAGCTCATTGCGCAAGACAAGAGAGAGCACCCCGATATTGCGGGCAAGGTCAAGCTTTTCTGATTCGATTGGAGTAAGCTCGAGAGTTACGGCATTGACCACTTTTGGCTTGTCGGGCTCTGCCGTTGTCTCCTGGGCCGCCGCCAATACTTTGACGCGCGACAGCACAGTGCGCGAAAATGGCTGGCTGTTGGCGTCTTTGCCGCTGACCAGAATGTCCACATAGCTGCCCGGCAGGGCAAATCCGGCAACCGCAATCACATCGTTTACTCGAACGGTAATGGCGCGCTTGCCCTCCGGGATGGTGGAGGATAAGCCTCCTGTCGCGGTGGTTGGAGCCAATTTGCCGGGTAAAACCGGCTCACCCGGTATCATGGAGACTCGGGCAATTCGTCCCACCACACTGCTGGTGCGAGTTGATGCATCGCGCGGAACAGCCGCTGTGGGCCAATCGACAATCTTGATCTGGTCGGCTCTGATAGCTTTGCCAGCTTCGATGGGCTGCTCGACAATGACGACCCTGGACCCTGAGGTCTGGGCGACACCCATCACTCTGGCGGCGGTGAAAGCCGCCATCGCCCCCAGAGTGAGTGCGATGGCAGCGAATGCTGGTAGTTTCACTGTTTAAGTGGTTAAAGAGTTTTTGAGGAACATCAGAGTTTTCCTGCGACAGTGGTAAAAAGGGCGCTCAAGTCCGTTCCAAGAGTTGTAAGACCTGTAATGGCAACAACAGCAACCAGAGCTGCAATCAAGGCGTACTCGATCATGGTTACGCCCTTCTGTGATTTGACGGTGAAGAATTTCTTTAACATGGTTTTATCTCCTGATGAATTAATTGAAAGTGGCTCCCCCATTCAACCCCCCCCGTGAGTTGGCATCACCATGACACCGTTTCAATCTCACAGGCAAGAGGAGCTTCAAAAGAACAAAATGAAATAGCATGCCAAACCCTAAAAGAGAGCCTGCAATAAACGCTTAAATTATTATGATGAAATTCCTTAGAAAGAAGTAGTCTGCGGATGAAACAATAAAAAATGGCGTTCGCCTTCTTGATTTATCGTCCCAATAAAAAACCAAAATGAGACACCATGTTTCTACAGAGAAGATGGGAATGACTCAACATGAGCCATTTATACGTTTAGAAATTCGGAACTTGCGTCAGTTTATGGATCAGGGTGTCTGAAGAAAAATCGCCATGCCGAGTCGCGAATTCTGCTTCTGTTTGTCCACAACATACGACATCATGCAAAGTTTGGAATGACGACTAACTAACTGCATTATCATTGTTTTAGCTACAATAATATCTCTGAATTATTTACCTTGAACGTGATGAATCCCGGAAAGAAAAGGCCCGTGCATGAGCAGATGATAACCCCGTCATAACAGCCTCCTTTGATTCCCGCCCTGGATGAGAAGGAGATAGGCCACTGTTTTTCTCCAATCAAATTCCGCAAGAGTTATGCTCAATCGTATTCAGGCGCACGATGTCCATGTTTACGGAAAAGAAGGCAACCCGGTCATGATATTTGCTCACGGTCTCGGGGGCAATCAGGGACATTGGGATTCGCTGGTCGAACATTTCAGCATATCGAAACGTGTTGTAACCTTTGCCCTTGCCGGATCTCCTGCTGCCGATCCCAACCTGTTTTCTGCCGAACGCCACGCCAATGTCCTGGGATTTGCCGATGACCTCTCGATACTCTGCTCACAACTCGGAATCCGGGGCGCAATCTACGTCGGGCACTCCATTTCGGCCATGGCCGGCCTTCTTGCCGCATCAGTCGATCCGGGACTTTTCTCCGGGATGATTCTTTTGAACGGCAGTGCCTGTTATATCGATGATCTGGACAGCGGGTATATTGGGGGCTTTTCACGCGAGCAGATTGATGAAATCCTGAATACCATTGTTGGCGACTTTCTGGCATGGTCTTCGGGTTTTGCAAAGGCTATCATGGGCAACCCTGATCGTCCTGAATTTGCTGAGGAGTTTGCCCGGTCGCTGAGTTCGTATGATCCCGATGTCTCACTGGTCCTGTTCCGGACAGCCTTCACCAGCGATTTTCGGTCGATGATGCCAAAGGTTCTTCCTCCGGTGCTGATTCTTCAAAACAATGCTGACCCAGGGGTTCCTGTCGCCGCTTCCGAATGGCTTGCCGGGGCATTGCCAAACAGCCGCTTGGAGCTCCTGGAATCTGAAGGTCATTTCCCCCATATAGTTTCTCCAAGTGATGTTATTGCTCGAATTGAAGCGTTTCTCCCAAAGAACTAATGAAAGAACAGCTGCTCATTTCTCTCGAAGCTTTTTTTGCTGAAATCAATACCGATGCTGTATTTCTCCTGAAAATACGACCGGAATCGGCCTCCGCGTCTGTTCTCATCTCCTTTCCGGATAGGTTGGTGGCGCCGGGATACCATTTCCCCATAGCCGTGATGTCCGATCGTATCCCGCTTATGGAACGGAACCAGGAAAAAATCGGTACCCTTCTGCCGGTCTCACTGCAGATGACCCTCCCTTCCCCTCCACGAGCAGCACTTTTCGTCCCTCTTGATTCCGAAGAACGCGGCATCCTTTTGATATGGTGCGCCGTCGACCCGCCGCTTGACGTGGAAAAACAGATTCTTTCAGAGCGCGGGATAGTAAGCCTTTACTGTATGCTGGATCACGACCGGCAAATGGAAGCACTGATTGCCGGTTACGATGCTGCATGCTCCGCGCTCAAGCAAGCGGTTGTCATCATCGATCACATCCACCTGACAGTAATTGCTAACCAATCAGCCGTCGGCCTGCTTGATTTGCCGGATGAAAAGGTCAGCTTGCATCTATTGTCGAAGGCGCTCGGCAAACTTCAGCATCGCGTCATCAACAAGGCGACAATAGAGGAGATTGTGACATGCCTGAAAATCAATCCACAGGAAATCATCAAGGATTCGATCTGGAAGTTTGCAGGAGAGCCTTCACATCTGAGGGTGAGTTCGTGGTTTTTTGACCGGAACACAATCTCGGGACGCATATGGGTTTTCGATGATGTCTCATCCATCATGACAGCGCTGGAGATGAGCGAGAAAGCACATCATGCGGAGGCAACTGCCCTGAAACAGAGCCAGTTGTCGGAAAACCGACTGAAACTGGCAACCGATTTGGCAGGGATGGGCATCTACACCGTGAATTTCATTGACGGCACCATCGCATGGGACGAACGCATCTGTAAAATCATGCAGCTTCCCCAAACAGTACCAGCCGATGCTGTTCCCGTTGATTTCTGGATTTCACGGATCCATCCTGACGATGTCGAACGCACCAAGGCACTGATTCAGGAAACGAGAAGCAAGAGCCGCAAGTATTGCAATGAGTACCGTATCCTCCTGCCTGACGGCTCAATTCGCCATATACAGTCGCATGGAATCATCCAAGACGATGCCAATGGCAGACCAATACGATTGATTGGGGTCAAACAGGATATCACCAGACTCAGAGAGGATGAAGCCGCTCTGAAAACCCTCTGGACAGCAATTGAGCAAGGACCTGTGTCGGTGGTCATCACGGATGCCGACACAGCCATACAGTACGTAAACCCCAAATTTACAGAGGTTAACGGATACACACCAGATGAGGTCATCGGCAAAAAGTCAGATATTCTAAAATCCGGCTTGACCGAAATATCGGTGTATGAAAGCCTTTGGTCAAGTCTGCAGAAAGGCCTTCCCTGGTGCGGGGAGTTTGTAAACAAGCGAAAAAACGGGGAGGTGTTTCATGAGGAGGCCTTTATCTCGCCGATTTTCGACAACAGGCACCAGCTCATGCAGTATGTAGCCGTAAAGAACGACATCACCAGGCGAAAAGCACATGAACGTGAGCTGATGGAGACCCATGCCAACCTTACCGACGCTTACAAGCAGATTAATGAAAGCATGTCAGCCGCCGCCAGCATTCAACAAGCCCTTATCCCCCTTGGGAACAGGGACTTCAGGGGAATACGCCACGTCAAATTTTCCATTCCGCACCAGTTTGTCACCGGCGATGTCATCAACATCATCAAGATTGATGAGACCCATCTGGCATTCTATATCCTCGATGTCAGCGGTCATGGCATTCCCGCGGCCCTGCTTGCAACAACCCTGAGCATTGTCTTGCAACCCTCAGCCAATTTTTTTGATCCGATAAGAAGCCCCTCATCAGTTTTCCCGTTCTACAGAATCACCCCGCCCAACGAAGTAGTCACTGAGCTGAACAGGCGATTTTTCAGTGACCACTTGCCAGTTCAGTACTTTACAATGATATACGGGGTCATCAACACGGAAACATACAGCGGCTCTATGATCCAGGCGGGTCATCCGCGAGCCATCCAGCAGGCACTTGATGGAACCTTCACCATTATCGACAATGCCGGCCTGCCTGTAGGTATGATTCCCGATGAGACCTACGAGAATATCCCTTTCACGCTCATGGCAGGAGATCGCATATTTTTCTATTCCGATGGCATCACCGAGTGTGAGTCTCCCGATGGCGAGATGTTTGGTGAAGAACGTCTTCTTGAGCTGATCCGCAACGAGCGAGAGAGCAGCATCGAGGAGATAATCGGCACGATTCAGAGGGTGTTGAAAGATTTCCGGGGAAAAGCATTTTATGACGACGATATCTCGCTTCTGATCATTGAGCGCCCCAGTGAGAGTTGAGCAGGTGCGCTTGAGGCATCACTCCCCATCAATCTGCCGGAGGTTCTCCCGTAGCGATGAGGCCGCACTCAGTTTTTCCTCTTCAGTGGTTGTCAAAGCAGGGGCAAAGTAGGGGACGTTAAACAATGGCAGCAATAACGAGGTAGCGCGGAGGGGACTTTTGATTTTATTGATCAACGTCCCCTGGAATTTACCCTGGAATTCTTACGACTCGTCGATCTGCCGGAGAATCGCCTGCAGCGATGAGGCTGCGCTCATCTTTTCCTCGTCAGTGGTGGAGTTGTAATAGCTGATGATCGCCCGGCCACCGATGCCGATGGGGGGATACTCCTTTTGAGCCAGTGTCGGCATCACGGCAAGAAACCTTGAGCCCGTCTCTTTGCTCATGCCGTTGATTCTGAGCAAAACATCTTCGACGACTGCAGCAGAGCTCTTTTCGCCAAGCCCGGCAATATGAGCGGCACTCTCGACTGCGCCGTACTGGAAGCCCACAACAGCGTAGGCGATATCAGGGTTCGTGCTGTTTTCGAGGCCTGCCGGGCACTGCCCGATTACTTCAGCCAGAAACTGGAGCGCTAATTTCGTTACGGCTTCGACCTTCTCTTCGTGACCTTTTTGCATTGCTCTTGATGGTTGTTTGTCCTGGAATGGCGTTTCGGGTTCAGTCGCTACTTCTGGTAGCACCAGGCCTCGTGCCATGTCTGCTTCTCGAGCCGCCGGCAGTTTTTCAGCCCGGCCTTTTCCGCCAGCGCCTGCAGATCTCCGGGAGTTTCAGGAAAATCGCAGTTCCGGATATGCTCCTGAACCTCCTCCCGCTCGCATTCGGTAAGGGCAACCCATTCGCTGGCAACCGCGCCGTTGTAGCCGTCGAGATACTCCGGTCGTGTTGAGCCCTCCTGGCGCATGACGTCCACCAGAATCACGCAGCCGTTTTGGCGAAGGACTCGACAACACTCTGTAAAAAATGCCTGCTTTGCCTCAATAGTGAGATGATGCAAGGCGTAGCCGGAAAACACCAGATCGAAATGGTTCTCCGGGGCCGTTCTCAAAACGGCATTCATATCCCGGCAAAGCAGCTTGACAGCAATGCCAAACGGTTCCAGATTGATTTTAGCAACATCAAGAGCGTAGGGCGAGAGATCACATCCGAGGTATTGGCCAACCTGGCCGGGCCGCAGGATCTTGCCGATATGGGCCGCATCGCCGCATCCCAGATCGATAACATTCAGCGGGCCTGATCGGTTGTCGAGTAGGTTTCTGACAGCATCTGAAGTTTCCTGGTGAAACATCAGGTTACTCTTGATGACCTTCTGGTAGGTTCCCCAGGTTTTGCGGAAAATGTAGATCGGGTCTGTGTTCATAACGAAGAGCGCGTGACCTTTGTCGATAATGGGTTAATGGCGAAAAGCGAACCCCGATTCCCGGGAATAGCGTTTTGCAGGGCTTTTTCCTCAGTGCTCATGCACGATGGGGTGACGGTGCATGGAGGAGGTGCGGCATATTCGCGACAGATTGCCGACCGCTTTTTGGAGCTTGTCGTAAGGAAAGGCAAGAAGGAGGTCATCGGATTCGAAAGAGAGTCCGGCATTGCCGCCGGTGTCTCCGAGCGTAAAGGTCGGCTTTCCGGTTTTGAGGACATAGCTTGAAACCATCTCGCAGGTCGACCCGCCAGCTATGCCGTGAATCAGTTCACCGGTGTCGAAGCCGTAAGCCCTCATGATGTGCTGCCCCTGGAAGGGCTTGCAAACGATAAGCACCAGATCCGGCCGCAGGGCATCATCATTCATTGAAGCAAGAGGCCCGATGATCTGCGCTTCAAACTCCCCATCCTCGAACGGCATGGTTGAAGCCATGGAACAGCGAAGGGCATCCATTGAAGCAAACAGCTTACCGTCACCGATCATGAATTTTTCTGCAGCCTCGATGGGCAGAAGACCCCCGAACCCCGCAGCTATTGCTCCGCCACCGCATAGCTGGTGCTTCTTGGTCGTGTAGAATGGCCCGGCGCCCCTGAAAGCATCGCCCCACATGGCGCAAAGAAACGATTTTGGAGCGCGCTCCCCTGACGATGCGCCGAACTGTTTCACCCCTTCGGGCAGGGCACGCTCTGAGGCAACAAATTTGACCGCTATCGGATTGTAAGCGAGTCCTTCGCTTTTCACCAGCGTTTGCGAGAGTTGCTCCGGAGTCATTGCTCAATCTGGGATTGTTAAAAAAATGCTTGCCCGTCTCTAGGCAAGTATACGATAATTGATGAAAATTTCGGAAAAAAGGGAGCATCTGCATCACGTGGCTACGAGAAGTGGCGGGCGATTCAGTAGCGCTTGATGGGGATGAGTACCGGACGGTATTTGTCGAGCTGGTTGAGCACCTGCCCGATTCCTCTGACAACGGCTGTCAGGGGGTCTTCACTGACATGGACCTGCAGATTGGTCTCCTGGGTGATTTTTTTGTCGAGCCCCTTGATGAGGGCGCCACCACCGGCAAGAAAGAGACCGCGGTCGAGAATATCTGCGGAGAGTTCAGGCTTGGTGACCTCAAGGCTTTTCTTGATTGAGGTGATGATCTGGCTGACGGGAGTTGCAATCGCGTCCCTGATGATGGATGAGTCAATCTCACGCTCTTCAGGAAGCGCGGTAACCAGATTCCTGCCCCTGACCTTCATAGCCAGCTCCTTGTTCATCGGGTATGCCGAAGCAATTTTTATCTTGACGTCCTCAGCCGTGCGCTCCCCGATGGCGAGGTTGTAGGCCTTGCGGAAGAAGCGGATGATGGCATAGGTGATGTCGGTCCCGGCAACCCGGAGGGACTCGCCGGATGCGATGCCGCCAAGCGAGATGACGGCGATTTCCGTGGTGCCGCCTCCGATATCGACGACCATGTTGCCCATCGGCTCCTTGACGTCAAGCCCTATGCCGATTGCCGCCGCCATAGGTTCGGCCACCAGAAAGACCTCCTTTGCGCCGACACGTTCTGCCGAATCCCGCACCGCCCGCTTTTCCACCTCGGTAATGCCGGAAGGAATGCCGATCACCATGCGTCGGCTGCCGAATGAAAACTTTTTCTGTGTTTTGCGGATAAGCCCCTTGATCAGTTCCTCTGTAGCCTCAAAATCGGCAATGACACCACCGGCAAGCGGGCGGATGGTAACAATATCGGAGTGTGTCTTTTCATGCATGAGCAGCGCATCGTGACCAATAGCGATGACCTTTCCTGAATTCCTCTCACGCGCCACAATCGAGGGTTCATTGAGAATAACTCCTTCGTCCCGGCCGAAAATCAGCGTATTGGCCGTACCAAGATCGATGGCAAGATCACGATATAAACCACGAAAAAAGCTCATGACAAAAGGGGTTGGGGGTTGCTTCAGGGTACAAAAAAACTACGTATTTTCAAAAAACCCATGCACTTACAGCTGGGCTAAAAGCGAAATGAAAACAACCACAAAAAAAACTATCTGCACCCCAAAACTGATTTTGTCGATCTTGATCATTTTCTGAATGCTTGCCTCGGACGTCTTGTCAAGCTTCGTATTGATCACAATAATCTGAAGCAGTGTCAAGGCGATGCAAAAATAGGCGAGAAGATAGATTTTGTCCATCAGTACCAGTGAAGAGCATCCGGGAATAGCGTCCAGCGCATTCTGCTGCAGAAAAACAACGGTCAACAGAGCCGTTGCCGGCATGGCCGTCCTGACCTCAAAAAATGAGGGATGCAATAGCAGCGTCAGCCAGTTGGTCAAGAGAATGATCAGCAACGGAACCATCAATTTCCAGATAAAGAAATTGACGTAGCGATTAAGAAGCAGTGCGAATTTGACACCGGAATACTTCGAGGCTCCCACCTGCCCGGTTTCGCCAAAATCCGTACCATAATCGTGGATGTAACTGTTTGTCTGCAGGCCTGTGATCTTCCAGCCCGGAACCTGCAAGCCGACATCGTAGCCCGTTGATGCACGGTCGGGAACATAGCAAATCTTGTCATAGGTGTCCGTCGAATTTTCGACGTAGAGTGCGAGCTCCTGCTTGTCGAGGGGGTAGTTATTCAAATCGAACGGCTGAAAAAAACTTCCGTCAAGACGGATAACCTGATACTTCTCCCCGTTCTTCAGGATTGTCGGCGTGGCGAGCAGTTTTTTTTTCGTCAAGTCGGAATCCTTGACCAGGTTGATGAAGTCGAGCGACTCCACCGGGTCGAAATCGCCTTTCCAGCGGAGCCACATATATGCCGTCAGGGAGTAGGTGCTTGATCGCAGGTCGAGGTTGTAGACGTTAATACCGTAAATGCCCACGGTCACACGCTCCGCCCCGGGAGTCGGCACCGCTATTTTCACCAGCGAGCCCTGAGTGTTGCGCACAAATGATGACATCTTCGGCAAACCTGGCGCCAATTCAACAGCCGCGGCTGCCGGGCGCGAAAACAGCACAAACAACACGAACAGCAAAGCTCTTGGAACAACCGTCATTTACAGAGGGGGATTATTATTCAATTGATGAGCATCTCACTCATGGTTATTATGTGGCTTCACATGTGTCAAAAACAGAGCGCCGGAAACAAGCACAATACCCAGACATAAATAGAGCAGATCCAGCGGTGTTGCGTACTCGATACTCAAGGATTTCTCAAGAAATGAAACAATCAGGATCATCAGGATAACCTTGCCGATAGTTGCCTTCAAATCATCAAGGTTCTGAATATTCAGCCAGTTCGGCCGGGACTCAGCCGTCCGGCTTGCCGGATCGATTTTGCTGATAAAGAGTTCATAGAGCCCCATGCTGAAAATGAGCAGCACTGTTGCAAACAGGTAGTTATCCACGGAGTTGATCAGCAAGGGAACAATCCGCTCAACATGGTGAGCCTCAACATGGCCAAGGTTATTTAACTGCTCAACAAAGATATACCCCCCGTCGACAATCAAGAGTGTGCCCTTGATGAACATGATAACCGAGGCCACAATGGCGCCAATCACAGCAGTCAGGACAATAAAACGGACATTGAACAGCGCCGACTCGAAAACGCTCTCGATAAGATTTCTTGTTTGTTTCATGGGGGATTGAATAACAACGTTATAGGATAAAAGGAAATAACGGTTTTATTTGACAAAATTCAACGCATTGACTGTCATTTTTTTGGCATATTTTGCACACATAATACAAACAGGAATAAGGCAAACACCCCCTGAATGGCTTATATAATGTGCTGATGTTGTGCTAATCGGCTTGTGGAGGAGAAAACCATGCCAAACGGCGGCCTCCGCCAGTAATGGGAGGCAGAAAGGACAGTGAGGAGTGTACGGTATGAGAAAAGTTCTGTAGAGTGCTGAAAAAAAAAGCCCATAACTCCTGGAGAGAGTCATGGGCTGTAACGTCATTAAGCAACAGCGTCCTTCAGCTTTTTGCCGACCTTGAACTTGACGGCCGTCGTTGCTGCAATCTTGATGGCCTTGCCTGTTGCCGGGTTGCGGCCCGAGCGGGCTGCTCTTTTTACGGTGGTGTAGGTACCAAATCCGATAAGAGCGACATCTTCGCCCTTTTTCAATGATGTTGTTACGACACCGATAAAGGCATTGAGCGATTTTTCCGCATCTGCCTTGGTAAGGCCCGCCTGTGATGCAATCTGCTGAACTACTTCTGCTTTTGTCATGGGGGAATATTGTTTTGTGTTGTTAAGAGACAAACTGGTTTATGTCAAGCATTGTTTCGTCGCGACCGTTACCTAAAAGAAGAACGCCGACACTTGCCGAGAGCAGCATGAAATTGACCGGCTTCAAAAGGCAGACGTCGGCACCTGCCTTGATGCAGGCGAGGCGATGTGAAGGAGATGAGCTTGTGGTGAGTGCGATAATACGGGCATCAGATTTTTTGCGCACAAACCCTATCATATCCAGCCCATCATAGGCTGCCGTATCTACATTAATGACTGCCAACAGGTCAGGATGGAGTTCCAACTCCCGAAAAAAGTCCTCAGGCGAGCTTGCACCGGAAGCCTCAAAGCCATCCATAGCAAGACAATTGACCATGCTCTCCTGCAGGCGACAGTCTTCATCGAAAACGATCACCGGCGAGTGTTTGGGGGTAACAGTTAGCTGCGTCATGATAATGGCGTCAGCAACTCGTCATTTTCGGCGGATACGGTTTCCCGGACGGAAGTGGCATGAAGCCTCGCTCGGGATTGGTCGAGTTCATACTCTACCTCAGCATCCTGATTGAGAATTTTATAGCGACTCTCGGAGATAATGGCGGTGTAGTGAACAAAGATGTCATCACCTCCCTCGGGATTGAAAATAAACCCGTACCCTTTTTTAGGGTCAAACCATTTGACGGTACTTTGTGCCATAACTTCATTTTTACTTTCCGATACTGCCAAGCAGGGCATTTAACGCTGTAATAATAGGACATCACAAGCCATAGTGGCAACCTATTAAATCCTACTATTTCTCATAAAACACCCGTCAATACTGCCTTCGTGAGGGAGCTCCGACCCCATGACCGAAAAAAAAGCGGGATGAAGCAGCATGAAAAGTACGCCTTACCGACACCAATAACAATCGTTAATAAAATAAGTTGACCGACTCCGGCACGGCGCCTTGGCAAGCACGCTTATCAGGCCGCATAGTGTAAGCATTTATAATGACTTAACCATAAAGGAAACCTGAAAACACAGGTTATGCTGATTTATCACACACCAGAGCGCGTCGCTTAGGCAGGTAAAAAGACAAACCTCCTGTTTTTTGCTATTTTCCTCGAGAGAGCCGCGTCTCTCTTCGTCAGATTTACGAACTCAAGAACATCATCCATGCCCAAACCCCTCTTGATTATCAGAAATATCACCCATGAAGGACCGGGGCTTCTTGAAAGCGCCCTGACTGCACATGGGCTGAGGTCCCGAAATGTCGACCTTTCGAAGGGAGAATCGTTTCCCGATCCTTGCCATTACAGCGCGCTTGTCGTTCTCGGGGGGCCGCAGAGCGCAAATGATGACACCCAAAGCATGCAGGAGCAGCTCCGCCGCATCAGAACGGCTTTGGATGCAGGGCTGCCCTATTTCGGCATCTGCCTGGGCATGCAGGCCCTTGTCAAGGCGGCAGGCGGCGAGGTGGTGAGATGCCAGACAAAGGAGACCGGGTTCTTTGATCCTCTTGGCGCAGGGTACCGTATGGAGCTGAGCGATGAGGGACGGCGCGACCCCCTGTTCGAAGGCCTTATGGAGAGCATTCGGGTGTTCCAATTGCACGGCGAAACCGTCGAACTTCCCCCGTCCGGAGTGGAACTGCTTGCAACAGGAGGCCACTGCAGGATTCAGGCCGTCAGAGCCGGATCGAACGCATACGGGCTGCAATGCCACGCGGAACTGACCCGTGAGATGTTTTCGGAGTGGATCGGTATTGATGCTGATCTAAAAAAAATGGAGAGCGCCGAACTTCTTCAACAGTTCGACGCCTTCAGGGATGAGTATAGCGCTACAGGCCTGAAGCTGCTGGAGAACTTCCTCCGGATTGCCGGTCTGGCCTGAGAGGCAAGACATCATCAACGCTGTTATCCCGAAGCCACCTCCATCGACTGATGCTGTTTCAGAGTCCGCGCCTGAAACCCTTCGACCATCCTCCTGCACAGCAACCCTTTCAGATAAACATCATACCTCTTTTCCACAACAGATTGCCGGGAAGATCATGCCCGGCTGAAATCTTGCCCCCTGTTTGGAATTTTTCAGGCAACTCCATATCTTTTTCTGGTGTAATTTAAGCGCATTATCTTGCGTGCCATCAATCATGCGTACCTCACAGAAGGCTCCTATAGACTTATATAATGAAGTGTTACCGCCATCCAAACTGAACTGGCTCACCTAAAAGCAATCAACATGGAACAAAGAAATATGCTTCGGACAGGAAGCGCGGCGTCAGTCCTGCAGGCTTTTTTTTATGTCACCGCAGTAACGGCAGCGGCATTTACACCGGAAGAACAGATTGTCGGGACTATGGCCCAATTCTCAGCCGCATACTCTGGCAATGCACTGCCGACAATCGTCATGTCACTCTCCTTTGTCTTCCTCGGGCTGCTTGGTCTTGGGGCGGTCGTCCCGGCAACAGCATCCCTTTTTCCCGAAAAAGACATGGGCTGGATAACCTTCGGCAAAAACATCGCGATGCTGAGCTTGTCGGCAATAACCATCTACTTTACCTGGTTTCTGGCAACCCTGCATGAAAGAGTCGCCTTGTTCAGAGCCGGCGGCTTTTCACTCAATCCGCATGCACCAATGAACTGGATTGGCTGGTTCGCATTTGGAGGCATGGGGTTATGGGTAGTCATCGTCGGGATGCTGGTTTGGGTCAGAGGGGTTTTGCCAAAAGGCTTTGTGTTTGTTTGTGCAGTAAAGGCAATCGGCTTCTGGGTTATTCTGGCCGAAACTCTTCTGGACAGTTACAGCATTGCTAAAACAGGGGCCGTTGCTGGCGGCCTGATTGGCGGAACGCTCTACCACCTCTGGCTTGGCATAGCTCTCTGGAAGATGCCGGGATTAGGCAACAAGGAGATAGCATGAATACTTATAGTGAAATAAGAGTGCCATCGGGCAGATACAACCTTTATGGGAAGCTTTATCTGTCTGATAAAAAATCACCCACCATTCTGCTGCTTCATGGATTGGGATTTCACTCTTTTGAGTATGACCAGCTGGCTCCGCTCTTGGTACAACAAGGGTACAATGCTCTGGCTCTTGATTTCAGATGTTGCGGAAAGAGCGACGGGAAACGGGGATATTGGACACTGATGGAGTATGTGGAGGACTGCAACAGCGCTCTGGATTACATCCGCAAAGAGATCAATGAGGAGATTCTTGTTTTTGGAAACAGCCTCGGCGCGACTGTCGGGGTCTATGCTGCTGCAGAAGACGGGAGCCATAAAATCAAAAGCCTGATTGCAAGCAACTGCGCCACCCGACCGGTTGATTTCGGCATGAACCGATTCAGAAAAATGTTGCTCCTCATTTGCGAAGCACTATCGAAAGTTATTCCGTTCAGGATCAGCGTCAATTATTTTATACCCTACCCGGCTATCCTCTCAAACCCGATGATGATCAGGAAGATCAAAGATGACCGGCTGATCTCCGATGCACGAAAGTTCGCCATATCCACCTATGAGGATATGTTTTCATGGGATGCGACCCGTGTCGCGGCAAAAGCAAGGGTACCGACACTGGTGCTTACCTCGACAGAAGATGATCTGCTGCAAAGCAACAGACAGTCACGACTGCTCTTTGACGCGCTCCAGGAGCCGAAAAAGTTTACAGTGATTGAAACAGGGCATGTTCCCGACATGGAAAATCCTGCACTCGTAAGCGAAATCATCGCCGACTGGGTGCGTCAGACCTTGAAAACAAATCTGTAAGGGCCGCAGCCTATAAAAAAATATATTCCTCCGAGGACAGGGACTTTCTTGTGGCACGAGCGGCTATCGAACGTCTGACGGCTGGAGTCAGGCAAGAAAGGCATGCCGGAGGTGTGGGAGAGGGTCGGGACGCGGGTGCGCTGCCCACCTCCGGATGACAACGTCCAAGCCGTCATCCGGATGCAAGATTCTTGGGCCTACTCGATCGCCAAGTCGATGGTGCGGCGCTGCAGGTCGACCGTGTGCACCTTGACCTTCACGCGCTGGCCGATCTGAAGGCGCTTTTTGCGGCGCTTTCCGACCAGGGAGTAGGTCGCCTCATCGTACTCATAGTAGTCGTCGGTGAGGTTTTTCATGTGCACCATTCCCTCGATGGCGAAATCAACCATCCTCACATAGATACCATAATCAGTCGCGCCGGAAATGACTCCCGGGTAGACCTTGCCGACATGGCTCGCCATGTACTCGACCTGCTTAAGCTTGATCGACTCGCGCTCGGCCTCGACAGCGCTTTTTTCGCGGTCGTTGGATATCTGGCATACCTGCCGGATCCTCTCTGCAAGCTCTGCCAGTCGGGCAGGGGCGATCTTGCGGCGTTTCTTGCGCAGCGTCTCATACTCGAAAAGAAGGCGGTGGACAATCAAATCCGGATAGCGCCTGATCGGTGAGGTGAAATGGGTATAGTGTTCGAAGCCGAGGCCGTAATGCCCCTCGTTCTCGCCGGTGTAAACCGCCTTCGACATGCAGCGAAGCACAAGCTCGTTGACCAAAAACTCGACATTGGTCCCCTTGACCTGCTGAAGAAGCTCTCGCAGAGCGGTAGCGGAGACAACAGGCCCTTTGCGATCCTTGTTGAGCTTCAAATTGAAGCCGAACCGCTTGACAAAATTGGCCAGGATGACAACCTTCTCCTGCTGCGGAGAGCCGTGCACGCGGTAGATTACCGGCTGCGGATCCTTCTTGTTCTCCTTGAAGGTCTTAGTCAGATGTTCGGCCACCTTGCGGTTGGCAAGAAGCATGAACTCCTCGATAAGGCGGTGGCTGCCAAGCCGCTCTTTTTTCATGACCTCAAGCGGCTCGCCCTTGCTGCCAAGCCTGAAACGGACCTCTTCGGTCTCAAAATCGAGCCCTCCGTGCTTGAAGCGCTTTTCACGAAGCAGGATGCTGATGCGCTCAAGAAGCTGGAGCTCGTCGACAAAATCGCCCTTGCCCTTTTTCAAGATCTCCTCCACATCCTCGTAGGCGAACCTGCGCTTGGAGTGGATGATGGTTTTCTGGAAGGCGTGGTTGCGAACCTCTCCGGAGGCGGTCATGGTAAAAAAGACCGAGAATGCCATCCGGTCGACTCCCGGATTGAGGCTGCAGACCTCCTCGGAAAGCCTTGACGGGAGCATCGGGATGACGCGGTCGACAAGGTAGACCGAGGTCGCGCGCTTCAGTGCCTCACGATCAAGCGGCGAGTTTTCGGGCACATAGTGGGAGACGTCAGCGATATGGACGCCGATGCGGTAGAGACCGTCATCGAGCGATTCAACCGAAAGCGCGTCATCGAAATCCTTCGCATCGACAGGGTCGATGGTAAAGACAACCTTGTCGCGGATATCAAGGCGCTCTTCAAGGTCCTTGTCGGTAACCCCTTCACGGATTGAAGCGGCGAAATCAACAAGCTGAGCGTCAAAGGTTTCATCAATGCCCTTGCTTCTGGCAATGGCGCTGACCTCTACATTGGAGTCGCCCGCCTTGCCGAGAATTTCAAGCACTTTAGCCTGAATCACCCCTTCCTTGGTGAAATCGAGCTCACCGACAAGCACCTTATGGCCTTCGGCGGCTTTCATGGCGTACTTGACGGGAACGACAATTTCCGGAAGCAGCTTGCGCTCGTCAGCCTTGAGCACGAACCTGCGGTTGGACTTGACAAGGGTGCCGACAATGGTTGTAATGCGGCGGGAGATGACCTTCTGCAACACGCCTTCACAGCGCTGGTGAGGGGTCGATTTTGATGAGTAGGTATCGGGGACCTTGGTCACGCGAACCTCTACCTCGTCACCATGGATGGAGAAATTCATATCTCCGGCCTTGATGAACACATCGTCATCAAACCCTTCGACATCGACAAAGCCGTAGCCGTTTGGATGGGTCACGAGACGGCCGGTATAGACCTTGTCGACCTTGTACTGCTCCTTGCCCGGCAGCGGGAATGGCTTTGCGTGGACAAGATGCTCTTCATAGGTCGTATCCTCAAGGCCCGACATGCCGTAGCAGCGGTTCGAATCCTTGTCGACGGAACCATCCTCCTGAAGCTTGTGCAGCACATACCAGAAGCCGGGAAGATGTTTGGATTCGGTGTACCCGAGCGCCCGGGCCAGATCGACCGACCTGAAACGCTCCCCTTCATGGTCTGCAAAAAACGTAACGATCTCGGCCGCAAGAGAGCTCTCGCCCCTGCGGAAAAGGAACTCGTTGATAAGGATATGGTCGTTCGCCCTCACCCGTTCACCGGTCTGCTGTGAAGCTGGGCGGGTCCTTTTTTTGTCGGAGCCTTTTGGTTTTCGGTTATAACGCTGTCTTGCCACTACATTCACTCGTTTATGTTAGGATTCCATTCAACGGAAAGCGTGCCAAACCGGCACAATCCCCGAGCACTTCAGCCAGAACCTCTTTCCTTAAGGTAATAACATCGGAATACTTCAGCAAAACAACTGCACCGGAGAGGGCGCTGAAGATTGAAACTCATGATGCTGCAAATGTCCAGGGAGGAAATCGGTTCCTTGAGGAGAATGGCAAACTGCAGGAGCGTGAATTACCTGTTTCAGGAAAGTCTGACGGATAGACACTATTCGTTCACGGACGAAACGTCCACTGCTAACATAATGAAAAGAAGCCATAAAACACCTAGAGGGGGGTGTTTTTCCTTATTCTGCGCACATATATATGACAGCTGACTCGTTGTGAGGCCGAGAGGACGCTGAACCGGACAGATTCCTCTCCAAGAAGAGCCATCCGTGCCGGCAAAAGATATTATTTTTACATAATTGTCTGATTTATTTCTATATTTCAACAATAATTCCTGATTTATTTAGGCCATAAACATTAATAACCTAAATAAAATCGATAGCGTCGGATTCACGACTGAAGAGAGCGCACACCTATGTTTACTGGAGGCCTGAAGCCATACGAACGCGTTAGCGCACCATGGATCATTGATACGACCCTGAGGGATGGCGAGCAGGCTCCGGGTGTCGTTTTCAGCGCTGAGGAAAAAACACGAATCGCCGTCATGCTGTCCGAAGCCGGCGTCAACGAACTCGAGATCGGCTATCCCGCCATCAGCCCCGAGGAGTGCCGCGTCATCAGCCAGATAGCCGCAATGAAGCTCCCGACACGCCTTACCAGCTGGGCAAGGGCGACATTGAGCGATATCGAAAAGGCCGCCGCCAGCGGCACTGACGCCGTCCACATCAGTTTTCCGCTCTCCAGCCTCTACCTCCAGCTGATGGGAAAAGATTATTGCTGGGTCCAGCGCCAGCTTGAAGAGCTTGTGGCGCTTGCAAAACAGCACTTCGCCTTTGTGAGCGTCGGAGGACAGGATGCAACGAGGGCCGAGCCGGAAATGCTCCGCAGTTTTGTGCGCGATGCTGAAGCGTGCGGAGCCCAGAGAGTGCGGATTGCCGACACCGTGGGCATCGCAACACCCTCATCCGTGAAAGCCCTGATAGAGAGCCTGAAATCACTCTCTGGCGTTGAGCTCGAGTTTCACGCACACAACGACCTGGGCATGGCAACGGCTAACGCATTTACCGCCATAGAAGCCGGATGCGACGCCATCAGCGTCTCTGTTACGGGGCTCGGCGAGCGCGCAGGAAACGCCTCACTCGAAGAGCTCGCCATGGCCTTGAAGCTCTCGGGAAAAAATGAAAGCACTATCGATACCCGCAAGCTCTCGGCGCTCTGCGCCTATGTCAGCAGTGCTGCCGGGCGGACAATCCAGCCGCAGAAGCCGGTCGTCGGAAAAACGGCGTTCCAGCACGAATCAGGAATTCACTGCGCGGCGCTTCTCAAGCACCCGCTCTCCTACCAGCCCTTTCTGCCGGACGAGGTTGGCCGCACCGCCCATGAGCTTGTCATCGGAAAGCATTCCGGCAGCGCTTCACTGCAGCACCACTATGCATCGAGAGGCATAACCCTTTCCAGAACCGAGGCGCATGAACTGCTCGGAGCTGTCCGGAACACAGCGTCGAGGCTGAAAAGGCTCCTGAAGCCAGATGAGCTCGACACCATTTACACTACCCTCAACGCCAGACATTGACAACCCTATGCTTGTAGCCCAGGAACATGACAACGGAAGCATAAGCCTGCTTGCCGAGGTAAGCCGGACGATTACCGTTGAAAACGACATCAACAAGGTGCTTCGCCTGGTGCTTTTCATCATGTCGGAGCAGATGAACATGCTTCGGGGAATGATTACCATCCTGAACCGCGACACCCTTGAAATCGTCGTCAACGAGTCATTCGGGCTGACGCCTGAGGAGATGGATCGTGGCCGCTACCAGATCGGCGAAGGGGTCATCGGGCAGGTGGTAAAAACCGGCAGAGCCGTTATCGTACCGAACATCAGCAATGAACCGCTCTTTCTCGACCGGACAAGGTCTCGGGCAAAGGCAAAAAAAGAGGGGCTCTGCTTCATCTGCATACCGATCAAGTCGGGCACTGAAGTCATCGGAACCCTGAGCGCCGACCGCCAGCTCGACCCATCTCCAGCGGAAAAGAACGGGAAAAAAGCAAAAGGGGATAACAGTCGCCAGGACCTCCTCCAGCACTACGTCGACCAGCTTTCGATCATTGCCGCAATGATATCCCAGGCAGTACGGATCCGCCAGATCGCACACGAGGAGAGCTCAAAAAAACCGCTGGAGGGCAAAACTCCCGGAAAGCTTCCGGCGCAAAAAAAGAATGAGAACGAGGAGGGCAGCAGCTCCATTGAGGAGCGTCCGGCGAACATCATCGGAAACACAAAGCCGATGACCGCGCTCTACAGCATGATCGAGAAGATTGCCAAAACAAACGCCACAACGCTTGTGCTCGGAGAGAGCGGCGTCGGAAAGGAGCTTGTGGCAAGCGCCATCCACTACCGGAGCCGCCGCGCAGAGAAGCCATTCATCAAATTCAACTGCGCGGCCCTGCCCGAAAGCATTGTCGAAAGCGAGCTCTTCGGTCACGAAAAAGGGGCCTTTACCGGAGCATCGGCGACCCGGCATGGGCGCTTCGAGCTTGCTCACAGCGGCACAATATTTCTCGATGAGGTCGGAGAGCTCAGTCTGCCGATACAGGCAAAACTGCTCAGAATCATACAGGAAAAGGAGTTCGAGCGCGTAGGCGGATCAAAAACCATCAAGGTCGACGTCAGGGTCATTGCCGCGACCAACCGCAATCTCGAAGAGCTGATCCGCAAGGGGCTCTTCAGGGAGGATCTCTTTTACCGCCTGAACATCTTCCCCATAACGGTCCCCCCGCTTCGCGAGCGCAAAACCGACATTCTGCTTCTTGCTGATTATTTTGTAGAGAAGTACAACACCCTGAACCAGAAAGGGGTGCGCCGTATATCGACAACCTCGATTGACATGCTGATGCGCTACCACTGGCCCGGCAACGTCCGCGAGCTCGAGAACTGCATCGAACGGGCGGTGATACTCAGCGAAGACAACGTCATACACGGCTACCACCTCCCCCCGTCGCTCCAGACGGCCGAATCGAGCGGAACCCCCTATACCGGCTCACTCCAGCAGAAGCTCGATGCCATCGAAAAAGAGATGATCATGGAAGCGCTCAAGCGCACCAAGGGGAACATGTCAAGAGCCGCATCCCAGCTCGGCCTCTCCGACCGGATCATGGGCCTGCGCATCAGAAAATTCGACATCGACTACCGGAAGTTCAGGTTGTAGAAGGACAGAGAGAGGAAGAAACCGATCGAAGAGAAAGAACGGGCAGGCGTCAGGGAGAGCTATCTTTTCAAGAGATTCTCCCACAATCTCCTTCGCACCGAGCCTGAACTCTGCGGCTCCCCGCTCTTGTCCTTTTGGTCCCGGAAGTCCCTGCCGTCCTTTCCCCTGTTGAATTAGTTGAAATTGTTGTGAACGTCCCCTAAGTTTTCCTGCCGGCAATAAACTTTCCGATTTCCTCAATCTCCTCCGCACTGAGCCTGAACTCTGCGGCTCCCAGGGTGCCCTCTACCTGCCGGGCGTTGCGGCCGCCGACGATTGCGCCGGTTACGGCGGGGTGGCGGAGCGTCCAGGCGATGGCGACCTCTCCGGCTGAACGGCCGTGGGGCTTGCCGATACGCTTGAGCAGCTCGACCAGCTCAAGGTTGATGGAGAGACGGGGCTCCTGGAACTCCTTGTTCTTTCGGCGCCAGTCATCTTCGCCAAAGCTTGCGACTCTCTGGTGGTTCATGGCGCCGGTCAGCATGCCTGAAAGCATGGGCGAGTAGACAATGACGCCAATGCCCTGCGCCTGGCAGAAAGGAAGAATCTCTTTTTCAATGGCAGGCCGGAGCATCGAATAGGGTGGCTGGAGCGAGGCAATCGGTGCAATGGCCAGCACCCGCTGCATCTGGGCGACGGTGAAATTGGATACCCCGATATGGCGCACCAGCCCCTCCTCCCGCAGCCGCGCCATCTCCCGCCACCCTTCTTCAAGATCCTCTTCAGGGCTTGGCCAATGGATCTGATAGAGATCTATGGCCTCAACCCTCAACCGCTTCAGGCTCGCCTCGCACTCCCGGCGAATCGAATCGGCCTTCAGAGAGTTGCTGACCTGGCGCCCGCCGTCCCACACAAGCGAACACTTGGTGAAAATGTATGGCCGATGCTCAATGCCTTCGAGCGCTCTGGATACCAGCTCTTCGGAGTGGCCGAGCCCGTAGACCGCCGCGGTATCGATCCAGTTGATGCCACCTTCAAGGGCACGGCGGATAGCCGCAACGGCATCACCGTCATCCTGCGCCCCCCAGCCGTATGCCCAGTTGCTGCCGCCAATCGCCCAGCTGCCGAACCCGACAGGGGTTATAGACATATCGGTATTGCCAAGCCGTCTTTTCTGCATGGTTATTGCCCGATGAGGTTATCAAACAGTTGCCTCTGAAGGTAACGATTTCAATAGACAACGCCCCCGTTCCCTGTCTGCCGGCGAAAACTCCTGAAAATGCGCAGGCCAATGGCTCCAAACACGAGGGCGCCCATGGCCGCAATACCGGCAAAAATAGCGACAGAGAGATAGCAGCTGAGCGGGGCAAGCGACTCGGGCCGATCCTTGCCCGGCAGGGCAGGAGCACAGCAACAGGCAGAGCCCGCCTTGCTGCCACCCGAACCCTCCTCTTGACGGCGCTGAAAGAGTTTCATGAGTGAATAAGTATGCTGTTACAAGTGACTTCACTACCATAACGCTGCCGAACAGGCAAATCGCTCCCTCAGCACTGAAAAAAATCATTCCTCCGAGATTTGAGCCCCCAATCAGAAAGGAGACCCTTTCGCTTTCCTACATTTGTGTAGCTTTTATCAGGCAACTCCCTAAGGGCAGCACCCCGAAGCAGAACGAGAAAACACCTCACCGGGAGCAATCCGCAGTGGTTTCCTGAAAAATCCGCATCACTCACCTCAGGCGGGAAGAGAGGACCCGTCGCCACGCCAGACTTTCATACATAAATGTAGACTCAGGTGCGCTCCTACATTTATGTACTCTTTTCTCCGAGAGAAAAACCTCTTATCCGAACAAAATCAGCCACAAGAAATAAAGTTGGCCTGCTGAAAATCCCCCGAAAACCTTCAAGGGCAAGGGTCAGGCGGGACGGCCTCGTGAAAGAATAAAATTCCTCCCGAAATCCGGCGACTTTGGCACGCATCTTGCAATCTATAAGCGTAACTATTTAGGGGCTGGTCGCTCTTCTCCTGAATAAATGATGACAAAGGCGGAAATAACCTAAAACATTACACAAATGAGAAAAGTCGCGATTTACGGAAAAGGTGGCATCGGCAAATCAACCACCACACAGAACACGGTTGCTGCGCTTGCTGAAATGGGCAAGAAAGTGATGGTCGTCGGATGTGACCCGAAAGCTGACTCAACCCGCCTCCTGCTTGGCGGACTTCAGCAGAAAACGGTTCTCGACACACTTCGCGAGGAGGGTGAAGAAGTAGAACTCGAAGATATCATCAAAGAAGGCTACAAGCTTACCCGCTGCACAGAGTCCGGTGGACCGGAGCCAGGCGTCGGATGCGCAGGCCGTGGAATCATCACCTCTGTCAACCTGCTCGAGCAGCTCGGTGCCTACGACGACGAATGGGCACTCGACTATGTCTTCTACGACGTTCTCGGTGACGTTGTCTGCGGTGGATTCGCCATGCCGATCCGCGACGGAAAAGCCGAAGAGATCTATATCGTCTGCTCAGGCGAGATGATGGCCATGTATGCAGCAAACAACATCTGCAAAGGTATCCTGAAATATGCGGATGCAGGCGGCGTAAGGCTCGGCGGACTTATCTGCAACAGCCGTCAGGTCGACAACGAGCGCGAGATGATTGAGCAGCTTGCCAAGAAGATCGGCACCCAGATGATCCACTTCGTGCCTCGCAACAACTTTGTCCAGCGCGCTGAGATCAACCGGAAGACGGTTATCGACTACGATCCGACTCACGCTCAGGCTGACGAGTACAGGGCTCTGGCCACAAAGATCGACCAGAACGACATGTTCGTCATCCCCAAGCCGCTCGAGATCGAAGAGCTCGAAAAGCTTCTCATTGATTTCGGTATCGCCAACTAATAAACAAACGGAGTACACACACATGTTAATGATCAGAACTATCGTCAGGCCGGAAAAGGTCCATGAGGTCATGCAGGGCCTGCTTGATGCGGGATACCCGGCAGTCACCAAAATCTCCGTTGTCGGACGCGGCAAGCAGCGCGGCCTGCGCGTTGGCGACGTGGTCTATGATGAGATCCCGAAGGAGATGCTTATTGTCGTTGTGCCTGATGCCGACAAGGATTTCGTGATAAGGGCTATTGTCGACAATGCAAAGTCGGGTGCAGAGGGAAAATTCGGAGACGGCAAGATCTTCATTTCGGCCGTTGAAGAGGTCTACACCATCAGCTCCGGCGAAAAAGAGAGTGAAACCGCGCTGGCTGAAGCAAAGGAGGCTTGAATGAAAGAGATCATCTCAGTCATCAGGATCAACAAGGTGAACGAAACCAAGAAAGCGCTCATCGATGCGGGCATCCCTGCATTCACGGCGACCGGAAGGGTCATGGGACGCGGCAAGGGTCAGGTTCACTACGACATTCTCAACGGCGCCGCTGCCGGCCATCCCGAGGCAATCGCCCAGCTCGGCAATGCACCTAGGCTTGTAGCCAAAAGGATTCTTACCGTGGTCGTACCCGACGAACTCTGCCAGAGCGCAATCGACACGATCATCAAGACCAACCAGACCGGCAATCCCGGCGACGGCAAGATCTTTGTAACCCCGATTATCGAAACCATCAGGGTCAGGACAGGCGAAGCGGGCGACGTGGCGCTTAATTAACCGAAGAACATTTAACAGAGGTAAAAGGAGAGAGTACATGGAGGCGAACAGAACATATCCGGATCCGGCCCAGGTCAGGGAGGAGCTGATACAGAAATACCCGGCCAAGGTCGCCAAAAAGCGCGCCAAGTCCATTATCGTCAACGACCCTGAGACCGTTCCCGAGGTGCAGGCCAACGTCCGTACCGTTCCGGGAATCATCACCCAGCGCGGCTGTTCCTATGCAGGATGCAAGGGCGTGGTGCTCGGGCCGACCCGTGACATCGTCAACATCACGCACGGCCCAATCGGATGCAGCTTCTACAGCTGGCTGACACGCCGCAACCAGACGAGGACCGAGTCGCTGAAGGATGAGAACTACATCCCCTACTGCTTCTCGACCGACATGCAGGAGGAGAATATTGTCTTTGGTGGCGAGAAAAAGCTCAAGGTGGCAATCCAGGAGGCCTATGACCTCTTCCATCCGAAGTCGATCGCCATCTTCTCGACCTGTCCGGTCGGCCTGATTGGTGATGACGTGCACGCCGCCGCAAAAGAGATGCGTGAAAAGTTCGGCGACTGCAACGTCTTCGGATTCAGCTGCGAAGGGTACAGGGGCGTCAGCCAGTCTGCCGGCCACCACATCGCCAACAACGGTGTCTTCAAGCACATGGTCGGACGCGACAACACCCCTTCAGAGGGCAAGTTCAAGCTGAACCTGCTCGGCGAATACAACATCGGCGGTGACGCGTTCGAAATCGAGCGCATCTTCGAAAAAGCGGGACTGACACTGGTCTCCTCGTTCAGCGGAAACTCAACGGTCGCGCAGATCGAGAACGCTCACACGGCAGATCTCAACGTCATCCTCTGCCATCGCTCAATCAACTATATGGGCGACATGATGGAAACAAAGTACGGTATCCCATGGATGAAGGTCAACTTCGTCGGAGCCGAATCGTCGGCAAAGTCACTGCGCAAGATTGCGGAGTACTTCGGCGACGCTGAGCTCAAGGCACGCATCGAAGCGGTGATTGCCGAGGAGATGCCGAAGGTGAAGGCCGTGATTGACGAGATCAGGCCGAGAACCGAGGGCAAGACTGCCATGCTCTTTGTCGGCGGATCACGCGCCCACCACTACCAGGATCTCTTCAGCGAGCTTGGCATGACAACCGTAGCCGCAGGTTACGAGTTCGCTCACCGCGATGACTACGAAGGGCGCCAGGTACTGCCGAGCATCAAGGTCGATGCCGACAGCAAGAACATCGAGGAGCTGAAGGTAACTGCCGATCCCGTGCTCTACAATCCGAGAAAGAGTGAAGCCGAACTTGAGGCACTCCGGGAGAAGGGACTGGAGATTAACGGCTACGAAGGCATGATGAAGCAGATGACGAAGAAGTCGCTGGTTGTCGATGACCTAAGCCACTACGAGTCCGAGAAGCTGATCGAGATCTACAAGCCGGACATTTTCTGCGCAGGCATCAAGGAGAAGTATGTGGTGCAGAAGATGGGCGTCCCCTTGAAGCAGCTGCACAGCTACGACTACGGCGGACCTTACACCGGGTTTGAAGGTGCAGTGAACTTCTATCGCGACATCGACCGCATGGTGGGCAACCCTGTATGGAAACTGATCAAGGCGCCATGGGAGAAAAAAGGCGAGGAACTCGAAGCCAGTTATGTCACTCAATGATAATTACCAGGCAGCTCCGGTAACCGTCGCATGACCACCCCGGTGGTGCGAAAGTGCTGGAGCTACAAAAACGGAGACTATTGAACTATGCTATTAAGACACACATCAACAGAGGTCAAGGAGCGCGAAGGACTGACGATCAATCCGGCAAAGACCTGCCAGCCGATTGGCGCCATGTACGCCGCGCTCGGCATTCACGGCTGCCTGCCTCACAGCCATGGGTCCCAGGGATGCTGCTCCTACCACCGCAGCACCCTGACCCGCCACTACAAGGAGCCGGTCATGGCCGCTACCAGCTCGTTTACCGAGGGTGCGTCGGTGTTCGGCGGACAGTCGAACCTGCTCTCCTCCATCGAGACCATCTTTTCGGTCTACGAGCCGGACATCATTGCGGTGCACTCTACCTGCCTCTCCGAAACCATCGGTGATGACTTGCAGCAGATCACCAAAAAAGCAAAGGACGACGGCAAGATTCCCGAGGGCAAGTATGTCATCTACGCAAGCACCCCGAGCTTTATCGGCTCTCACATCACCGGCTACGCCAACATGGTAACCGGCATGGCCGAGCAGTTCTCTGAGTCGACCGGCCAGAAAAAAGAGCAGGTCAACGTCGTCGCCGGCTGGATGGAGCCTTCGGACATGCGCGAAATCAAGCGCCTCTCCAAAGAGCTCGGCGTCAAGATCGTCCTCTTCCCGGACACCTCCGACGTCCTTGATGCACCACAGAGCGGCAAGCACGTCTTCTACCCGAAGGGCGGAACGACGGTTGCTGAGCTGCAGAGCACCGGCGACAGCCTCTCAACGCTCGCACTCGGTTGCGTCAGCGCAGAGCCGGCCGCAATCGCTCTGGAAAAGAAGCACAAGGTGCCCTTTGAAACGCTTGACATGCCGATCGGACTCACGGCAACTGACCGCTTTATCATGGCGCTCAGCAAGGCAGGCGGAGTTTCGGTGCCTGATGAGATTACCGCAGAGAGAGGCCGCCTGGTCGACGTCATCGCCGACATGGAGCAGTATCTCTACGGCAAGAAGGTCGCGCTCTTCGGCGACCCGGACCAGATCATTCCGCTCACCGAGTTCCTGCTTGACCTGAACATGAAGCCGATCCATATCGTCAGCGGCACGCCGGGACAGCGTTTCGAAAAACGGATGCGCCAGATTCTTGATGAGCGTTCACCGGAAACCAACTTCAAGAACGGGCTTCAGGCGGACATGTTCCTCCTGCACCAGTGGATGAAGAACGAGCCGGTCGACCTGCTTATCGGAAACACCTACGGCAAGTACATGGCGCGCGACGAAGATGTCCCGTTCATCCGCTTCGGCTTCCCGATTCTCGACCGCATCGGCCACAGCTACTTCCCGAACGTCGGGTACAGCGGCGGGCTGCGACTCGTCGAAAAGGTCCTCAGCGCCCTTATGGACCGCCAGGATCGCGACGCGCTGGAAGAGAAGTTTGAACTGGTCATGTAACACGATCTAAGAAGGATGCCCGCCCGGCACTTCAGCCGGGCGAATCCCTCTGGCAGTACAATTTTTATTATCAAGGGGTTCTCGCTATGGAACAGATCGGAATTCTCGAAGGAAGACAGAAACAGGTCTTCGAAAAGAAAACAGGCACGACGCAGGCAGATATCGCCTGCGACACCTCGAGCCTTTCGGGATCCGTCAGCCAGCGCGCCTGCGTTTTCTGTGGTTCCCGGGTGGTTCTCTATCCCGTAGCCGATGCCCTTCACCTCGTACACGGCCCCATTGGATGCGCCGCCTACACCTGGGATATCCGCGGTGCGGTCTCTTCAGGTCCGGAACTTCACCGGCTGAGCTTTTCGACCGACCTTCAGGAGATCGACGTCATCTACGGCGGCGAAAAGAAGCTCTACCAGTCACTCATAGAACTGATCGATAAATACAAGCCCAAAGCCGCTTTCATCTACTCCACCTGCATCGTCGGCCTCATCGGCGACGACATTGAGGCCGTATGCCGCAAGGTGGCAAAAGAGACCGGAATCCCCGTCCTTCCAGTGCACTCCGAGGGGTTCAAGGGAACGAAGAAAGACGGCTACAAGGCCGCATGCCATGCCCTGATGAAACTCATCGGCACGGAATCGACCGAGGGAATAAGCAAGCGGAGCATCAACATTCTCGGCGAGTTCAACCTTGCCGGCGAAGCGTGGATGATCAAGGATTACTACAAGAAAATGGGTGTTGAGGTTGTTGCCACACTGACCGGTGACGGTCGAATCGACGCCGTTCGGCGCGCCCATGGCGCATCGCTCAACGTCGTGCAGTGCTCCGGATCGATGACCTCACTTGCCAAGGAGATGGAAGAGAAGTACGGCATTCCCTTCATACGGGTCTCCTACTTCGGCATCGAGGACATGTCAAAATCGCTCTACGACGTCGCCACCTACTTCAGCGACTGCCCGGAGATTATGGAGGCAGCCAAGGGTGTTGTCAGGGAGGAGGTAACGACGCTCTACCCGCAGCTGCAGAAGTTCAAAAAAGCGCTCAGCGGCAAAAAGGCCGCCATTTACGTGGGCGGCGCCTTCAAGACCTTTTCGCTCATCAAGGCACTGCGCTCCATCGGCATGTCGGTGGTTCTTGCAGGATCGCAGACCGGAAACAAGGACGACTACCGAAGGCTCAAGGAGATGTGTGACGAAGGGACCATCATCGTCGACGACTCCAACCCTGTGGAGCTCTCAAAATTCATTCTCGAAAAAGAGGCCGACCTGCTTATCGGCGGTGTCAAGGAGCGCCCGATTGCCTTCAAGCTCGGCGTCGGATTCTGCGACCACAACCATGAGCGCAAAATCCCGCTGGCAGGATTCGAGGGGATGTACAATTTCGCACTGGAGGTCTATCAATCGGTCATGAGTCCGGTATGGCAGTTCGCTCCCAGAAAAGGAGGACTCAAATGAGCCAGGAGACCAAGGAGACTCAAATGAAACATGCAAAAACCGCAACACAGAACGCCTGCAAGCTCTGCAATCCGCTTGGGGCCTGCCTCGCCTTCCGCGGCATCGAGAACTGCGTCCCGTTCCTGCACGGCTCGCAGGGGTGCGCGACCTATATCCGCCGCTACCTGATCAGCCACTACAAGGAGCCGATCGATATCGCCTCTTCGAACTTCCATGAAGAGACCGCCGTCTTCGGAGGAAGCCACAACCTGCAGGCAGGCCTGAAAAACGTCACCCAGCAGTACAAGCCTGAAGTAATCGGCATCGCCACCACCTGCCTGAGCGAAACCATCGGCGACGACGTCGAGGGGATCCTTCGGGAGTATCGCAAGAGAGAGAAAAACGGCACACCCATGCCGATTCTGATCCATGCCTCCACGCCGAGCTACCAGGGAAGCCATATCGACGGCTTTCATGCGGCCGTGCGATCAAGCGTGAAGGCGCTGGCGGAGAAAGGGGCAACCGGGAACCTGGTCAACATCTTCCCGAACATGGTCTCGCCGGCCGACCTGCGCTACCTCAAGGAGATACTGGGGGAGTTCCGGCTCCCCTACATGATGCTGCCCGACTACTCGGAGACGATGGACGGCGGCCCCTGGGGCGAGTACCACCGCATCCCCCCAGGCGGCACGCCTGCCAGAGCGATTGCCACTGCGGGCAGGGCAAGCGGAAGCATCGAGTTCAGCTCGACAATCGAGCCATCGAAATCAGCCGCAAGCTACCTTGAGGAGAGCTTTGGCGTGAGGAAACACCATCTCACGCTGCCGATCGGCATCAAGGCAAGTGACCGGTTTTTCGCCCTGCTGGAAACACTCACCGAGAGAGCAACGCCGGAAAGATATGAGGCTGAACGCCGCAGGCTCGTCGATGCCTACGCCGACGGGCACAAGTATGTCTTCGAAAAGAGGGTCATCATCTACGGCGAAGAGGATCTGGTGATTGCCATGACCGCCTTTCTCAGCGAAATCGGCATAACCCCTGTACTCTGCGCCTCGGGAGGCAAGAGCGGGATGCTGCGCAAGAAAATCGAGGAGATTGTGCCTGACCTCGACGAAAAAGAAATCAAGGTACGCGAAGGGGTCGACTTTGTCGATATCGAGGACGAAGCGCAGCTCTTGAAGCCCGACTTCCTTATCGGCAACAGCAAGGGGTTCACCCTCTCACGCAAAAACAACATCCCGCTGATCAGGATCGGATTTCCGATTCACGACCGGTTCGGCGGACAGAGAATGCACCACCTCGGATACCGCGGCACGCAGGAACTCTTCGACCGGATTGTCAACACCGTTATCGAACAGCGGCAGAATGCTTCATCAATCGGCTACACTTATATGTAAAAGGGAGGACACCATGTCACTGAAAATAGCAAACCACCCCTGTTTCAACGATGCCTCCCGACACAAGTTCGGCCGCATCCACCTCCCTGTTGCGCCGAAGTGCAACATCCAGTGCAACTACTGCAGCCGCAAGTTCGACTGCATGAACGAGAACCGCCCCGGCGTGACCAGCAGGGTACTCTCCCCGCTGCAGGCGATGCACTATCTGGAACAGGCGATGATCCTCACGCCGAACATAGCCGTCGTTGGCATCGCCGGCCCAGGCGATCCGTTTGCCAACCCGGAGGAGACCATGCAGACGCTCCGGCTGGTCCGGGCGAAATACCCGGAGATGCTGCTCTGCGTGGCGACAAACGGGCTCGACGTGATGCCCTATATCGATGAGCTCGCCGAGCTCCAGGTAAGCCATGTCACCATCACCATCAACGCCATCGACCCGAAAGTCGGCGCGGAAGTCTATGCATGGGTACGCCACGACAAGAAGGTCTACCGCGACATCGAGGCCGCAACCATCCTCATCGGCAACCAGCTTGAAGCACTCAAAAAGCTCAAGGCCGCCGGCGTCACGGCAAAGGTCAACTCCATTATCATTCCGGGCGTAAACGACCACCATGTCATCGAGGTCGCGGCAAAGGTCGCCGAACTCGGGGCGGATATTTTGAACTGCCTGCCCTACTACAACACCAGCGAGACCGTCTTCGAGAACATACCGGAACCGCCGGCAGAGCTTGTCCTGGAGATCCAGAAAGCCACAAGCGAGTTTTTGCCGCAGATGAAGCACTGTGCAAGGTGCCGTGCCGATGCGGTCGGCATCATCGGTGAGGTCAACCATGAGCAGATGATGGAGAAGCTCGCCGAGGCGGCTGCACTGCCAAAAAATGCGGGCGAGAAACGCCCCTACATCGCCGTCAGCACGCTCGAGGGAGTGCTCATCAACCAGCATCTCGGCGAAGCGGACCGCTTCCTGATTTACGGCATAGGCCCAGACAGCGGAAAGGTGGCTCTTGTCGACTCGAGAAACGCACCGGCCCCCGGCACAGGCCAGAAACGCTGGGAGGCTCTGGCAGAGACACTTTCCGACTGCAGGGCGCTGCTCTGCAACGGTGCAGGCGGCTCACCCACCAAGGTGCTCAATGCCGGAGGCATCGAGGTTATGGTGCTTGAGGGGGTCATTGAGGAGGCTGTCAACGGCCTCTTCGAAGGGCAGGACCTGAAACATCTCATGAAAAGCAGCCAAATCCACGCCTGCGGCTCCAGCTGCTCCGGCACCGGAGGCGGCTGCGGATAATAATGATCTGACCGATCCGTCAGATCAAAAAAAACTCTTAACCAACAACCACCATGGACAAACCGAAACATCACATTTTTGTCTGCGCAAGTTTCAGGGCGCAGGGAACACCTCAGGGAATCTGCCACAAAAAGGAGTCGCTCAGCCTGATTCCCTACATCGAAAGCGAGCTTTCCGACCGTGGCATGAGCGACGTTGCCGTATCGGCGACAGGGTGCCTCAACCTCTGCGAAAAAGGGCCGGTAGTCGTGGTCTATCCGGAGAATTTCTGGTACGGCGAAGTGAACGGCGAAGAGGAGATCGACCAGATTCTCGACGCACTTGAAGAGGGTGAAGCCTGCGAGGATCTCCTGATCAGCTGATGTGATCTTTCGCTCAGCCCGGAACACTTTCGCCGGAAAGGTTCCGGGCAAATGGCAAAAAAAAGCTTCCCCCCCAGAGCAATCGGCGCTTCCGTCCTCATCTGTCAACCTTCAAGACCAAATTCAATGATAACAAGTGCACGCAATGTTTTTGCCGGTACAGTGGCAAACATCGACCGGGGCGCCGTCAACGCCGAAATCACCATCATGCTCAAGGGAGAGACCCCTATCACCTCGATCATCACCAGCAAATCGGTGGACACGCTTGGCCTGAAAGAAGGATCGGTGGCCTATGCCATCATCAAATCAAGCTCCATCATCATCTGCCAGGAACTTCACGACGCCAGGCTGAGTGCGCGCAATATCATGCCGGGCATCATCAGGAAGGTCATCGACGGAGCGGTCAGCACCGAAGTCGATATCGAAATCGCCGGCGGCAATATCATCTCGTCCGTGATCACGAAAGGAAGCTCGGAAAAGCTTTCGCTTAATGAGGGTGATCATGCCTGTGCCGCATTCAAGGCATCAAGCGTCATACTCGGAGTAAACTGACCATTGGCATTGCTGCTCGAACAAAGAAAAAAGTTGATTTTTTTGGAAATCACCGGAAAAATGGTTAACAATCGTTAAGATTTTTCAGACAAACAGATTGACTCATGACCTTCATGGCATCAATGACCACAACAACCTTTTCCATCTGCTGCTGTTGCTGTAGCATGGATTATTCCGACACAGGGAGAAACAAGAGGAGAGGGTAGTGCTCATTGAATGATGAAACACCTGCATTCTTGAAAGCCGGTTCTGTGTGTCAGAACCGGCTTTTTCCATTTCAGCGATTTCTTTCATCCGATAACCTTTAGCAAGAACAGAGCATGTCAACACCAAATTCATCACCAGTCTGCGAGGGAATCCCCCTGACAATCGTCAAGCTGAACCGGGTTGTGCTCCTTGGCGGCATCACCCTCGCCATCCTGCTCCAGCTGCCGGCCGTAACCACCACGCTCTTTTTCATTATCCTTTCAGCGGTGATCTTCGGCAGGAAAGGAAGTCTTATCTTCCTTATCGGATCGAAACTTTTTGCAGGGATAAACGAGAGTGTGCCAACCGAAGACCCTAAACTGATGCGCTTCAACAACAGCATTGCGGCCATCCTCCTCGGAGGGGCGCAGATTGCCTTTCTCTCTGGGTCCCCGCTCACCGGATGGCTCCTGTCGGGAACCGTCGCCGTCGCGGCGGCCGTTGCGCTCGGGGGGTTCTGCTTCGGCTGCTTCCTCTTCTACCAGTTCAACCTGCAGCGGCTTCGGCTTTTCGGACTTCAAGAGGCAGTGAAGGAAGGTAACTGAAGCGAATAAAATTTCTTATATCACCACTATCTAGCATCAAAAAAACAAACAAGGAGAGTACCACTATGAGTTCGAACAACTACCGCTTTGAGACGCTGGCGCTTCATGCCGGGCAACCGGTCGACGCAACACAGTCGAGAGGAGTGCCGGTCTACCGCACCAGCTCCTATCTTTTCAAGAACACCGAGCACGCAGCAAACCTTTTTGCTCTGAAGGAGCTCGGCAACATCTACACCCGCCTGATGAACCCGACCACTGATGTGCTCGAGCAGCGCATCACGCAGCTTGAGGGCGGCGCGGCGTCCGTGGCCCTTGCATCAGGAACTTCCGCCATATTCTACTCCATCATCACCCTGGCCGAGGCCGGTGACGAGATCGTGGCCGCAAATAACCTCTACGGCGGAACCTATACACAGTTCGATGCGATTCTTCCAAAACTCGGCATCACCGTCAAGTTCGTCGACCCGAAGGATCCCGAGAATTTCCAGAAGGCCATCACCGACAAGACACGGGCGCTCTTTATAGAGACCATCGGCAACCCGGTGCTCGACTATACCGATGTGAAAGCTGTTGCCGAGGTAGCTCACCGCAACGGGCTGCCACTGATTGTCGACGCAACCTTCACCACCCCCTACCTGCTCAAAACCATCGAGCTCGGAGCGGACATCGTCGTCAACTCCCTGACCAAGTGGATCGGCGGTCACGGTTCAGCCATCGGCGGCATCATCACCGATTCCGGCCGCTTCAACTGGAAAGGCGGACGCCATCCGCTCTTTACCGAGCCTGACAGCAACTATCACGGCCTGCGCTGGGCTATCGACCTCCCGGAACCGCTTGCGCCGATTGCCTTCGCGCTCAGGGTACGTACCGTGCCGCTCAGAAACCTTGGTGCGGCCATCTCTCCCGACAACTCATGGATCTTCATCCAGGGCGCTGAAACCCTCCCTGTCCGCGTTCTGCGCCACAGCGAGAATGCGCTGAAGGTCGCCGAATATCTCGAGAAACATCCGGCCGTGGCATGGGTCCGCTATCCGGGTCTGAAAAAAGACCCCTCTCACGCTCTGGCTTCGCGGGATCTGAAGAACGGTTTCGGCGGCATGGTGGTGTTCGGCGTGAAAGGCGGATACGATGCGGCGGTCAAGATCATCGACACGATCAAGCTCTTCTCCCATGTAGCCAATGTCGGTGATGCCAAGAGCCTAATCCTTCACCCGGCAAGCACCTCGCACAGCCAGCTTAGCGAGGAGCAGCAGCGCCAGAGCGGCCTTACGCCGGAGCTGATCCGTCTCTCCATCGGCCTTGAACACCCCGATGACCTGATCGACGCGCTCGACGAGGCACTCGAAGGCGAAGAGACGAAAAAGGCAGGGTGGATTTCCCGACTCCTCCACCGATAGGCAAGCCATAACCAAACCAAGGTGAACAGGGCATCTTCCAGCGGTGCCCTGACACCCTTTGCGCCATTGCCCGCTCCGGCAATGAACAATGCAGTTTTTTCAACGGGAGCATGGAATCGACTATGAACAAACACAAGCGGAACATCTCCCTGGTCATCGCTGATACACAGTTTTTGACCAACGAGGCGCTTCATGCCATTCTTTCGCCGGTATGCAACGAAATCCATACCGTCACCACCAAAGCCGGACTGTTGCAGCACCTGCGGGCGCGACCGGTCTCTCTCATCATAACGGACTATGTGCTCTTCGATTACGGCTCCCTCGACGATCTCGGCGACATCAAGAAAGAGTACCCTGATACACGAATAATCGTGCTCTGCAATGCAATAGCTCCCGTCAAGATCAAGGAGCTGAACGACGCGGGTATCAACAACATCCTCCTGAAAACCGATGAGGGTGATGAGCTTTTTCATGTGATCGATGCAGCCATGAAGGGGAAGAAATACTATTCGGGAAATGTGCTCGATATTCTTCTGAAAAAGGATGGGCCCATCGAGGATGCGAGCCTCCTGACGGCCACGGAAATCGAGGTGGTGCGCCAGATCGCCTCCGGACTCTCCACAAAGGAGATCGCGGTAAAAAAGCATATCAGCTTCCATACCGTCATGACGCACAGAAAAAACATTTTCAGGAAGCTTGGAGTCTCAAGCAGTCCTGAGCTGATGATGTACTCCATCAAAGCCGGGCTGATCGACAATATCGAATACCATATTTGACCATATACCCGATTTGCGGTAGTAAAGATGCCGTTTAAGGGGGATTTACTTTTCGAGGGATATTCTTCATCTTGATCTTATTCATAAACGCCTAAACTGACACACACATGGGACGCATTGCAAAAAAACTGACCGACCTTATCGGCAATACGCCGCTCCTTGAGCTCTCCAACTTCAATAGCGAGAACGAAGCAGAGGCAACGGTCATCGCCAAACTCGAATATTTCAATCCCGGTGGCAGTGTCAAGGACCGTATCGGCTTCTCTATGATCGAGGACGCCGAGAAAAGAGGCGTGCTCAAGCAGGACACCCTCATCATTGAGCCGACCAGCGGCAACACCGGTATCGCCCTTGCATTCATCGCCGCCGCAAAGGGATACAAGCTTGTCCTCACGATGCCCGAAACCATGAGCATCGAGCGCAGAAACCTCCTCAAGGCACTCGGAGCCGAGCTGGTGCTGACACCTGGCCCTGAAGGGATGCCTGGCGCAATCAGAAAAGCCGAAGAGCTCCACTCCCAGTATCCCAACTCCTTTCTCCCCCAGCAGTTCAAGAACCCTGCGAACCCTGAGATCCACCGCAAGACCACTGCCGAAGAGATCTGGAAGGATACCGACGGAAAGGTTGACATCTTTGTCAGCGGCGTAGGCACCGGCGGCACCATCACCGGCGTCGGCGAGGTCCTCAAGCAGCGCAACCCCGCAGTAAAGATTGTCGCGGTCGAACCGGCAGACTCTCCGGTCATCTCAGGCGGAAAACCTGGCCCTCACAAGATTCAGGGCATCGGCGCGGGCTTCATCCCCGATATCCTCAACACCGGCATTATCGACGAGATCGTCCTTGTCAAGAATGAGGATGCACTCAAAACCGGACGCACCCTTGCAAGAACCGAAGGCCTCATCGTGGGCATCTCCTCCGGAGCCGCAGCATACGCCGCCATGCAGCTTGCACAGCGCGAAGAGAACAAGGGCAAGAACATCGTCGTCATCCTCCCCGATACCGGCGAACGCTACCTCTCGACGCTCCTCTACCAGTTCGAGCCTGAGCAGGCAAGCATCTGAGAGCGCATGATTCCGTCCGGGCCGAAGCGTTGGCCCGGATTGTCTTTCCCTTTCCGAAAAAACCGCTTAAAAAAACCGGGCAGACACCCTGCCAGAGGGCGTGTTTTGTATTGTGGCAACCAAAAACAGCAGCGTCATTGAAGAAGCGATCCGGCTGACTGGTGTGATCAACCATATCCGGCGGCGGCAAGAAGCATGGGGAAAATCCGGAAAATATCGGTTATCTTTGTCCCTGTCATTCATCGGCAAAAAGCGCGCCCAAAAAGAGAAAAAGAGAGCAAACGAGAGTTCATGCAGTTTGAAACCATAGCGATACACGACGCTCAGACACCCGATCCCCAGACCGGGTCGGTGACCGTTCCGGTCTACCAGACCTCGACCTTCGGGCGGGAAGCGCTCTCCGATCGTCCCGAATTCTTCTACTCGAGAATCGGAAACCCGACCCGTCAGGCGCTCGAATCCACCCTCGCCCTCCTTGAGAACGGCCGTCACGGGCTGGCCTTCGCCTCCGGAGTTGCCGCGGCTCTGGCTGCGCTGCAGGTGCTGAAGCCGGGAGACCATGTTGTGGCCGGCAACGACATCTACGGCGGCTCCTACCGCATCTTCGAGCAGCTGCTTCGCCCATGGGGAGTCGCCACCACCTACACTGATAACGAGAGCAGTGAAGCTTACGCGGCATGCATCACGCCTTCCACGAAGCTGATATGGCTCGAAACTCCCTCCAATCCCCTTCTGCAGCTTACCGATATCAGAGCGATTTCGGCAGTTGCCAGGGAGAGGGGAATCGTCACCGCGGTTGACAACACATTCTCGAGTCCCTACTTCCAGTGCCCCCTTGACCTCGGTGCTGACATTGTGGTCCACAGCACCACCAAATACCTCAGCGGACACAGCGACGTCATCGGCGGCGCAGTGATAACTTCTGACGAACGACTCCACAGAATCATAAAAAACTACCAGGGTGCGGCAGGCGCCGTTCCTGCTCCCTGGGACTGCTGGCTCGTCCTGCGCGGCCTGAAAACCCTGAAAATCCGCATGAAGGAGCATGAGGCCTCGGCCCTCTACCTTGCGGAGCTGCTGGAAAAGCACCCGGCCGTCGAGCGGGTCTTCTACCCCGGTCTCTCCTCCCATCCTCAGCACGGGCTGGCAAAAGAGCAGATGAGCGGCTTCGGCGGCATGGTGACCATCGCCCTGAAAGGAGGGCTGGCGGCAGTTGAAAAACTGATTGCAAAGGTCAAGCTCTTCGTTCTCGCCGACAGTCTCGGGGGCGTGGAGTCGCTCATCGCTTCACCGGCGAAAATGACCCTCGGCGCCCTCACGCCGGAAGAGCGGCTGCGGAGGGGGTGCACCGACAATCTTGTCCGCCTCTCCATAGGGCTCGAAAGCGCCCTTGACCTTGAGGCTGACCTCCTGCAGGCGCTTGAAGGATAAGAGGGAGACCATAAATCGTCACGAACTTTTCATCGCAAATGATTACTATTCAGCTCAACGGAAAACAGCAGACGCTCCCGCCCGGTTCGACCGTTCAGGACCTCTTCCCGATCATCGGTTCTGACGGAAAGAGTGTGGCGGTGGTGGTGAACGATCATGTCATCCGCCCCGAAAACCGTCCGGCGCACCTGATTCAGGAGGGCGACCATATCGAGGTCCTGATGTTCGCTGGCGGCGGTTGACTTCAGAAAGAATTATTACCTATGGACTCCCTACAGCTCGGCTCCTATACCTTTTCTTCCCGCCTGATTCTCGGAACAGGCAAATTCAGCAGTGCGTCAGTGATGCTCGAAGCCGTCCGCTCATCGGGCGCACAGCTCGTCACGGTGGCATTGCGCCGCTTCAACCGCGATATGGCTGAAGACGACCTTTTCGGCCCCCTTTCGGCCATGGAGGGGATCACCCTCATGCCGAACACCTCCGGCGCCTCGACTGCCGCAGAAGCTGTCAGGGCGGCACACATCGCCCGTGAGCTCTCCGGAAGCCCCTTCATCAAGGTCGAGATCCATCCGAACCCCCAGCATCTCATGCCTGACCCGATTGAGACCTATGAGGCATCCCGGATCCTTGCCAGAGAGGGATTTCAGGTCATGCCCTACATCTCGGCCGATCCGGTTCTGGCCAAGAGACTTGAGGAGGCGGGATGCGCATCCGTCATGCCGCTCGGCTCGGCCATCGGCAGCGGTCAGGGACTCGGCACCGCCGACATGCTCCGGATCATCATCCGCGAAAGCTCGATTCCGGTCATTGTCGACGCCGGCCTGCGCTCACCCTCGGAAGCCGCAGCGGCCATGGAGATGGGGTGCTCGGCCGTGCTGGTCAACAGTGCCGTGGCAGCGGCCGGCAACCCGCCGGAGATGGCGGCCGCGTTTGCCGCTGCAGTCGAGGCTGGACGCAAAGGCTTCAATGCCGGGCTGATGCAAAAGAGCGGCAGTGCCGTCGGGACCAGCCCGCTCACCTCATTTCTGGGAACAGGCGCATGACCGCTCTACCCGACTGGCTGACGGACGAAGGTGATTCGCGCGAGCTTGCCGCCATGCTTGCCGAGACATCACCCGACTCGCTCGAAGCGCTTGCCGCTGAATCCAGGGCCATCACGCTCCGCCGGTTCGGCCGCACCATGTCGCTCTATGCACCGCTCTACCTCTCGAACTACTGCTCCAGCGGCTGCGCCTACTGCGGCTTCGCATCCGACAGGACTACCGTCCGCCGCCGGCTGGAACCCGATGAGCTCCAGAGGGAACTGCTGGCGATGAAAAAGCTCGGCATCGGCGACATCCTGCTTTTAACGGGAGAGCGCACGAGCCGGGCAGACTTCGACTACCTCCGGCGCTCGGTCGAAAGTGCTGCCAAACAGATGCAGCGGGTATCGGTTGAAGCCTTCCCGATGAGCGTCAAAGAGTACCGCGAACTGGCCGGGTGCGGCTGCACAGGGGTCACCATCTACCAGGAGACCTACAACCTCGAGCGCTACGAAGCGCTGCACCGGTGGGGACCAAAAAAGGATTTCATCGAACGGCTTGAAACGCCGGCCCGGGCACTCGAGGGGGGCATCAAAACCGTCGGGCTCGGAGTCCTCCTCGGCCTCTCGGAACCGGTGGAGGACGCTCTCCGGCTCTACCGCCATCTGCGCACACTCAGCAAAACCTGGTGGCGCGCCGGACTTTCGGTCTCATTCCCCCGCATGCGGCCCCAGACCGGAGGGTACGAGCCCCCGTTTCCGGTGGACGACCGCCTCCTTGCGCGCATGATCTTCGCCTTCCGCATCGCACTGCCCGATGTTGACCTCGTGCTCTCGACCAGGGAGAGCGCCGCCTACCGTGACGGGATGGCTGGCCTTGCAATCACTCGCATGAGCATTGCAAGCCGCACCACCGTCGGCGGTTACGACGATCCCGAGAGTGCGGAGAAAGGTCAGTTCGACGTCTCCGATGACCGCACGGCAGAGGAGTTCTGCCTTGCCCTGCGCTCCCGGAACATCGAACCGGTCTTCAAGAACTGGGAGCCTGCCTACAACGGCCCCTCTTTTGGAACGATAGCGGATCTGGAGAGCAGGGAGAAGGCACCATGCCACTGAACGACCAGGAGAAGCAGCGCTACCAGCGCCACCTCGCCCTCCCGGAGATCGGCGAATCGGGTCAGGAAAAACTGCTTCAGTCAAAGGTGCTTGTGGTCGGCACCGGCGGGCTCGGCTCTCCGGCGGCCTTCTACCTTGCAGCGGCCGGCATCGGCACCATCGGTCTCATGGATGGTGACAGCGTGGAGTTGAGCAACCTGCAGCGCCAGATTCTGCACACCACGGCCTCGATCGGCAAACTGAAAGTCGACTCCGCATCAGCAAGGCTCAGTGAGCTCGACCCCGCCATCAGGCTCATCCTCCACCCATGCCGTCTGGATAGCGAGAATGCGGCGGAGATCCTTGCCGGCTATGAATTCGTCATTGACGCCACCGACAACTTCCCGTCGAAGTTCCTGATATCGAGCGCCTGCCATGCGGCTTCAAAACCTTACTCGCATGCGGGAATCAAAGCGTTTTACGGCCAGACCATGACCGTCCACCCGGGGGAGAGCGCCTGCTACCGCTGCCTTTTCCATGAGGAGGGCACTCCTCCGCCCTCCACTCCCGCCGGACCGATAGGGGCTCTGCCCGGCGTCATCGGCTCGATACAGGCCATCGAAGCAATCAAATATCTGCTCTCCATCGGCACCCCGCTCACCAACTCGATACTGACCTTCGACGCCCTCACGATGGAGGCGCGACGCGTCCCTGTCGGGCGAGACCCGCACTGCCCGCTCTGCGGAAGGATTTAATTCAAGTCAACGGGATTTCTAGCAGATCCTCGGAAGCTGTTCGCCGAGCGGAAGGTCGATGATGCGGCGGGTACCGAAGGGTGTCTGCATGACCACCATGCCCGGATGATCAGCAACGACCGAGCCGATAATGACGGCGTCACGACCCTCTTCCGTCATGCGCATCACCTCGACTGCCCGCTCCGCCTCTCTGGCGGGCACGGCAACTATCAGCTTCCCCTCATTGGCAACATGGAGCGGATCGATGCCGAGCAGTTCGCAGGCCCCCCTGACCTCCCCCTTGACGGGAATAGCCGACTCCTCGATCTCGATCCCCCTCCCCGATGATGAGGCCAGCTCGTTCAATGTTGCAGCAACCCCTCCCCGTGTCGGGTCGCGCATCGCGTGGACAGTGCCAACAGCATCAAGCAGAGAGTCGATCATGGCATTGAGCGGGGCACAGTCGCTCGATATCCGCGACTGGAACGAGAGCCCTTCGCGCGAGGTCATGATGGCCATGCCATGGTCACCGGCGCTGCCAGAAAGGATGATGCTGTCCCCCGGCTGGAGGTTCCGGCATGAGAGGTCGAGCCCCTCACGGATGACACCGACTCCTGAGGTATTGATGAAGATTCTGTCGCACTGCCCCCGCCCGACGACCTTGGTGTCGCCGGTCACAATCATCACTCCCGCTTTCCGGGCAGCGGCGGCCATGCTTTTGACGATGGTCTCAAGCTCCGTAAGAGGCAGTCCCTCCTCAAGCACAAACCCTGCGCTGAGATAGAGCGGCCGGGCGCCGCCGACTGCAAGGTCGTTGACCGTCCCGTTAATGGCAAGCTCGCCGATGTTTCCACCGGGAAAAAAGACCGGACTGACCACGTAGGTGTCGGTAGTGAATGCCGTCCGCCCGGCGGGAAGGTCGAGCTTGGCCTGGTCATCAAGAAGATCAAGAAAGGCGTTGGAGAGGTGCGGCATGAAGACGCGCTGCATGAGTGCCTGCGAGAGCCTCCCGCCGGCGCCGTGGGCCATCTGAACGGTTTCGTGTTGCTGTATCGGGGCGGGACAAAGAGGGGTGAAGCTCATAGGGAGTCGAAGGTTCGGTGATAGTTGTAGTATGCGGCGCAGGCCCCCTCGGAGGAGACCATGGTGGCGCCAAGCGGGTGCCCGGGAGTGCACTCCCGTCCGAAAGCCGGGCAGCCGTCGGGCTTGAGTACTCCCTGCAGGACGCTGCCGCTCATGCAGAGTGGCGACTCGGTGGCACGGATATGGGAGAGATCGAACTTTTTCTCGGCATCGAAACAGGCAAACTCCTCCCTCAGGCCGAGACCGCTTGCTGGAATGAGTCCGATTCCCCGCCACTGCCGGTCGGTGACCTCGAAGACCGTTGCAATGGTTCGCTTTGCCGCAAGGTTCCCCTCACGGCTGACCACACGGGCGTAGCGGTTGACCACCTCGGCCCGACCCTCCTCAAGCAGCTCGACGGTTTCGAGAATGCCCGCAAGCAGGTCGACCGGCTCAAAACCGGTCGGAACGATCGGCACATTGAACTCGCGGGCGACCGGTTCATACTCCTCATAGCCCATGACGGCAGAGACATGGCCGGCTGCCAGAAAGCCCTGCACACGGTTGCCCGGAGAGGAGAGAATGGCACGCATGGCCGGAGGAACCATCACCTGACTCACCAGCACACTGAAGTTTTCTATCCCTTCACGAGAGGCCTGAAAGACCGCCATCGCGTTGGCTGGAGCCGTGGTCTCGAAGCCAACGGCAAAAAAGACCACCTCTTTCTGCGGGTTCTCGCGGGCAATGCGGAGGGCATCAAGCGGAGAGAAGACAATGCGCACGTCACCGCCCTGACTGCGGACCATGAAAAGGTCTCTTGAAGAGCCGGGAACCCGCAGCATGTCGCCGAAACTGGTAAAAATCACCTCTTTGCGGCTGGCGATTTCAAGCGCCCGTTCAATCGATTCAAGCGGCGTGACGCAGACCGGGCATCCGGGGCCGTGCACCAGCTCTATCTGCTCCGGCAGAAGCTGGTCGATGCCGTTGCGAAGTATCGAGTGGGTCTGGCCGCCGCAGATCTCCATGATGGTCCACCGTCTGGTGGCCCTCCTCCGAATTCCGTCAAGGATGGTCCGGGCAAGCGCGGGGTTGCGGTATTCGTCGATATATTTCATCCGGGAGCCCTCATACCTGATCGGGTGAAGGGAGCTCTTCATCAATATCGAAGGCACCGCTCTCGATGAGCTCCTGCCAGAGCTTCAGGCTTTCCGAAGCCTCGGCTTCATCGATAATTTTCAGCGCAAACCCGGCATGCACAATGGTGTACTGGCCGACGGCAATCTCAGGAACATACTCCAGACAGGCCCTTGTCGTCGTCCCGTTGACGTCAATTGTGCCCATGCTGAGGCCGTTTTCATCGAAACGTTCAATGAGCTTTCCCGGTATTGCAAGACACATTTGTATGGCGGGGTTTTTGAGTTTCAGAAAGATAAGAATATAGGGAGAAAAAGGACAACAGGGACTATCGGACTCCTTTGTACTCTCCTTTCAGGTAGCTTCGGCCAATCATGGCCTGGCCCAGCGAGAGGCCGCCGTCGTTTGAGGGGACCCGGGCTTGCGTCAGCACCTGGTACCCAGCCTCGAGGAGTTCGCTCTGGAGCGTTTCAAAGAGAAGGGGGTTCTGGAAAACGCCGCCGCTGAGCGCCACGGTTTTTATGCCGGAAGCTTCGGAGGCGTTCCGGATGGCCTCAAGGAAAGAGTTGAGAAGCGTCCGGTGAAAGCGCCGGCTGACCTCTCCGGCTCCCATCCCCTGCTCGAGGGCCAAAGCGGCATCCTGCACCATCGGGGAGAGCATCATCTGCCAGAGAGCCCCATGATTCCCGCCGGGCTCAAGCCCTGAACGGAAGGCTTGCTCGCCTATCCGCCCGCCGGCTGCGTGCATCAGCCCGATTGCGGCTTGGCCTTCGTAGCTGATATCGCAGCCGATGCCGCACATGGCGGCCACCGCGTCAAAAAGCCGCCCGCAGCTCGATGTCTCGAAAACAGCGACATTTTTTTCGAGCAGCTCTATGAGTGGAGCAATCAGCGGAGCAATGGTTTTGCTCTGCATGAACGCCAGATCGGGCAGGGCCCTGCAGCTCCTGTGGAGATAGCCGATTGCAGCCCGCCAAGGGTGCAGGACGGCAGCGTCACCTCCCGGAAGCGGCATCGGCTCGAGTGCGGCAAACCGCTCTGCTCCCTCAAACCCGCCAATCAAGAGCTCGCCTCCCCAGATGGTGCCGTCGGTCCCATATCCCGTACCGTCAAGGATGAGCCCGATGGCCGGGCCACTCTCCCGGTTTTCGGCGAGGCAGGAGGCCAGATGGGCGTGGTGGTGCTGAACGGCAAGCAGGGGCATCGACTGCTTGAGGGCCCACGAGGTCGTCATGTAGGATGGGTGCAGGTCGTGCACGATCAGTTCCGGGGAAGCCTGAAAGAGCTGCTGCAGGTGGGCCGCGACATGCTCGAAATGGCTGTAGGCCTCAAGGTTTTTCATGTCGCCGATATGCTGGCTCAAGAGCGCATGGCTGCCCTTGAGGAGCGCGATGGTGTTTTTCAGTTCGCCGCCGGTGCCGAGAACAACCGGGCCATCCTCACAGAGAGCGACCGGTGCTGGGACGTAGCCTCTGCTTCGTCGAAGCTGGCGCAGACGGCCGGAAAGCAGCATGGTGACCGAATCGTCGCACTTGCTATATATCGGACGGTCATGCATGAGAAACCGGTCTGCAATCCCCCGGAGGCGGAGGACGGCCTCTCCGGGTTCATGGACAATCGGCTCCTCGCTGAAGTTTGCGCTGGTCATCACCAGTGCGGGTGGCCCCCCGTCAAAAAGCAGAAGATGAAGCGGCGTATAGGGAAGCATGACGCCCAGCCGGTCGTTGCCCGGAGCTACGGAAGGGGCAAGCGAGAAGTTCAGGCTCTTCCGGAGCAGGACGATAGGGGCTTCCGGGGCGTTCAATGCCTCCTCCTCAGCCGGGCTCAGGAGCGCGTGCATCCTGACCTCGCCGCAGTCGCGCATCATCACGGCAAAGGGCTTGGCCTCGCGCCCTTTGCGCTCTCTCAACCGTTGCACAGCAGCTTCATTTCGTGCGTCGACGGCCAGATGGAATCCTCCGAGCCCCTTGATGGCAACAATCATCCCCTGGCGAAGCAGCTCGACCGCCCCTGCCATGGAATCCCCCCCCTCCAAAAGCCGGCCGGCATCATCGAGAAGGGAGAGCGAGGGACCACATGCCGGGCAGGCGATGGGCTCTGCGTGAAAGCGACGGTCGAGCGGGTCATGGTACTCCTGAGCGCACTCCGGGCACATCAGAAAGGAGTGCATCGAGGTGAAGGGGCGATCGTATGGCAGGCGACCGACAATCGTGTAGCGCGGCCCGCAGCTGGTGCAGTTGATGAAGGGGTAGCGAAAACGGCGGTCAGAAGGGTCCCGCAGCTCGCGGCTGCAGTCGCGGCAGATGGCGATATCGGGAGGAATGAGGGTCTCGACTTCACTGCCCGAGCTCGAATCCCCAATCGAAAAGCCCTCTCTTTGGAGCGGGTCGAGCACCGTTTCCCGAAGGGACTCTATCCTGGCAAGCGGGGGGGGCTCATCCTGCAATGCGAGAGTAAACGCATCGATAAGCGGCTGCGGACCCTCAACCTCGATCAGAACTCCGGACGGGGTGTTTCTGATGAACCCTGACAGCGCAAGCCGGTGGGCAAGCCGGTAGACGAAGGGCCTGAACCCCACACCCTGCACGATGCCGTTGACCAGCAGCCTGAGGCGCCGGGGAGCACCGGGCTCCAGAGGGCTCACCGTTTCTGCATCCTTGTTTCGATCCACTGCTTCCAGGCTTCGAGTCCCTCGCCGGTTTTTGCCGACACTTCCAGCCACTCGAGATGGTGGTTGACGCGAAGGGCATTCTCGCGGCATTTGGCGGGATCGAACTCCACATAGGGGAGAAGATCGGTCTTGTTGAGAACGCAGAGATCCGCCTCATGGAACATGTTCGGATACTTGAGCGGCTTGTCATCACCTTCGGTAACGCTGATGATGACAACCTTCAATGCCTCTCCGAGATCGAACATCGCCGGGCAGACAAGGTTGCCGACATTTTCTATGAAGAGCAGGGAGTTCTCCTGAAGAGCGATTTCGCCTACAGCGCCCCTGACCATATCGGCATCAAGGTGACAGCCCGAGCCGGTATTGACCTGGATGACCGGCACGTCGAGCGCATCAATCCGGTCGGCATCATTGGTGGTCTGCTGGTCACCCTCTATAACGGCGACCGGAACAGCGGGCTTTAGGAGCGGGATGACCTTTTCAAGAAGTGTGGTCTTGCCTGAGCCCGGAGAGCTGAGCAGGTTGAGCACAAAGATATTGCGAGCTTCGAAGTAGCCACGGTTTCTCTCGGCAAGCAGATTGTTCTTGAGAAGAACATCCTGTTCAAGCACAACCTTGCGGCTTGAATCCTCATGATGGTGATGATGGCCGTGCTCATGACCCTCCCCATGATGATGGTGGCCGCCGTCCCCCTGCAAATGGACGTGATAGCCGCTTTCGCCGGGCTTGCGAAGCACCGCTCCGCCGTCAGTGGAACAACCGCAGGTATCGCACATACGCTAATCTCCCTCTTCTTCGATGGTGAATGACTTGATTTTGAACTCTTCGCCCGACACAATGCGCACCCTCAGCGACCGGCAGGCTGGACACTCGGCATAATAAAAGGATACCGGGAACCTCGTGGCGCACTCCAGGCACTCGCCGACCCCTTCAGGCGCTTCGATTGCAAGGCGGGCTCCGTCAAGAACGGTGCCCTTGGCCGCAGCCTCAAAACAGAACCTGAGCGATTCCGGCTCAATGCCCGCAAGCCGCCCGACAAGCAGCTCGACTTCCGACACCCTTCCGGCGCCCTCCTCTGTGGCTTTTGCCTCGACCGCGTCAATAATCGAAAGCGCGATGCTCATCTCATGCATACGATGGCTGGAAATACAGGTCCAATGGGAGCCATGGGACCTATGTTTTTAATCCTTCTTAAGGTAATTCTTCCAACCATATTTTTTTGTAAATTCACGGGACAATTCTTTTTGCCCAGCCACAAACACCTGTCGAACGTGAAGCATCTTACCGGATTATGCAATGCGACGCCGAGTGCCATCAACTCGCTCCTCGACATGGCTGCCGGATTCAAAAAAGAGCTGACGCTTGGCGAACCCACGTTTCCGCCTTCGCTGAAAAACAGGCGCATCGCCCTGGTCTTTTTCGAGAACTCGACCAGAACGCGATTCTCCTTTGAAATAGCTGCGCGCCACCTTGGGGCGGGAACGCTCAATTTCAGCGCTTCATCAAGCAGCGTCACCAAGGGCGAAACCCTGAGCGACACCATCAGAAACCTCGAAGCGATGCAGGTGGACGGCTTTGTGCTGCGCCACCCATCTTCAGGAGCGGCAGATCTCATTACCACAATAACGACGAAGCCGGTCATCAATGCCGGTGACGGTTCGCATGAGCACCCGACCCAGGCACTGCTCGACATGTTCACGCTCCGCGAACATTTCGGAACCCTCAAGGGGCTCAAGGTGGTCATTATCGGCGACGTGCTTCATAGCCGCGTCGCCCGCTCCAACATCTACGGCCTCCTCTCTCTGGGGGCTGAAGTTGCTCTCTGCAGCCCGGTAACGCTCCTGCCCTTTGACCCTTCGCGCCTTGGAGTCACCCTTTTCACCGATCTCGACCGGGCCATAGCATGGGCCGACTCTGCGATTGTGCTCCGCCTGCAGCTCGAACGCGCAACGGGCGGCTACCTCCCCTCGCTCGAGGAGTACTCGTTTCACTACGGGCTGACGGACGAGCGGCTCGAAAGGCTGCAAAAGCATCTTCTGGTGCTTCATCCCGGCCCGATCAACCGTGAAATCGAGATTTCAAACCATGTCGCCGACCGGATTCAGCCGCCGGGCTACTCCAAAAGCATGCTTCTCGAACAGGTGACCAACGGCGTAGCCGTCCGTATGGCGGTGCTGAACACCCTCCTTGGAGAGAGCTCAGCGGCATGACGATAACGACTTTAAACCACTATCGAGAACATAATCATGAATCGCGCCCGTTTCTGTAACAAATCCCCCCTTCTGCTCTTTGTTTTTTTTCTTCTCTCGATCAACACCGCTACCGCTGAATCGCTGAACAGTTCAGCATCCAAAACCCTTTTCGCCCCGCTCACTGCCGACCCGATGGAGCCACGGATTGCTGTAATGCCCCGGATTGGCAAGCAACTGCTTCAGCTCGACATCGGCTCATCCGCCGACGTATACACCAGCGAAAGCCGGGAGTTTGCCACAGGAGTCGATTTCGGAACCTGGTCACTTCTGCACCAGCGGGAGAGTTTCAAGTTCCCTGTCGACGCCATCGACTACATCTTCGGTGTCAATGCAAGCTGGAAAAAGCAGCTGCAGAACGAAGGACTCCCTTTCGAAGAGTTCAGCGGAAGAGTCCGGCTCAGCCACATATCCGCACATTTCGAAGACGGCCACACCGATGCATCGGGAGCGTGGATTCAGGGCGACTGCCCCTTTCCAATACCATTCACCTACAGCAGGGAGTTCGTGAACCTGGTTCTGGCACTGAGTTCCCCGGGCCACAGGGTCTACGGAGGCTACCAGTATCTCTACCACTCGATTCCCGACGGCATCAACCCCCACTCTTTTCAGGCCGGAGCCGAACTCTCGACCACCAGAAACAGCTGGCTCGCCCTGGACTTCAAGCTCCTGCCGCTCTGGCGAAACGAACTCTCCGAAACAAAAGGGTTCCGGGGCACATGGAACCTGCAGGCAGGCATGCGCCTGGACCAGATAGGCCTTGATAAGGTCAAGCTTGCATGCGGCTGGTCTTCAGGCATGAGCCGCCACGGCATGTACTTCTACAAGCCTGAAAGCTTTGCTGCCGCAGGAATTATCATTGATCTTTGAAGAACACGGACTGGCGCGCACTTACACGGACGGACACGAGATTTAAACCGCCGCTATTTTGGGGGTTACCGGGGGGAGGGGAAAAATTCGAGGCAGGTGTTCTCGGGATTTTCCATGGCGTGCTTGCCGATATAGTCCGGAAGAAAGGGTGGATAGAGCTCATAGCGGCCAAGATCTGCGAGAGGAATCCATGCGACACGAATGATGACCTGCTCATCCGGAGCGAACTCCGGATCCGTCCCGGTAATCATCTCGCCTCCGCTCACCGTGCAGGAGAACCCGAGCGAGACGGAGTGATGCACCTTGCCCTGCTCATCCTGACCTGGAAAGGGATAGAGAAGCTCCTTGATAAAAAGCAGAGCACCCACCCGGCACTCGAGACCGGTCTCCTCCTGCATCTCGCGACGCACCGCCTCTTCAAGCGTCTCCCCCCGTTCAACAACGCCACCGGGAAGGATCCAGTAGGTGGAGGGCAGTTCAGGGTCATCCGGAGCAAAGCTTTTATGCTCTATTAGAAGGACGCTCTCCTCCCTTATGCATAACGCGCTGACCCTCAGGCTTACTTGTGACATCAATCAACTCCTCTCTTGTTAAGCAACCCGTCCGCTCTTCAGACGGCCGATTTCCTGCACTCTATACTTTTGATGCAACAGCACAATAGCAATGTATAGCAAGCCGGAAGTAATTTTTTATGCCGAATTCTTTTTATTTATAAATAATTAGCTCTACCTTTATCGATAAGCTGGAATTTATTACCCCGTTCTGCGCCCCCGACAGACAGCAGGCCCAGGACACTTTTATCTGTTAACACACACAACCTAACGGAGAACAACATGAAAAAAATGCTATCCTTTGCTGCAATGATTGCGGCACTGTCATACGCATCACCGGCATCGGCAGAACTGAAGTTCGGCGGCGACGCATCCACCCGCCTGAGAGGCCAGTTCGGCAACACAAAATCAGTTGACGGCGTCAAGGACAAGAGCGATGACCTGCTCTTCCAGTACCGCATCCGCCTCAACGGCGCAGCTGACCTCGGCGGTGGATACTTCTTCAAAACCATGATCATGAGCGAAGAGACTGCCGGCGGAGTAGCACTCGGCGGCGGATGGTCCCCGGTCGGCGTCAACAACAGCGGCGCTTACAACCTTGAAGTCTCCAACTTCGTCTTCGGTCGCATGATGAAGGACAGTCATTACATGGTCGGACGTATCCCGCTTAACAGCGTCAACAACCCGATCTTCGACTTGACCCAGTTTGCGATTCCAACTGCATCGACGATCCTGTCGAACAACACCGGTGTGGCTGCTGCGACAACAATCTATGCAGTCGACATCCCGGTTGCAACCTTCATGAACGACCGTGTTTATGGCCTTAATTACGGCACCAAGGTCGGCGATGGGGAACTCAACGCTACCGTTGTCGTTCTTGACAACTTCTCCACCGACAACAAACTCCCTGACCCAATTCTGATCAACGGACGCACCAAGAATGCAGACGGTCTCTTCAACGACGGCTATATCCTGCACCTTTCTTACAAGACCAATCTGGGAGACGTAACCGTTGAGCCTCAGGCGCTTATCTCTCTGACTGATGTCAACGGCGTAAACTATACCGATGTATCGCCGAACACTTTCGGTGCCAATGCGACCGTCCCTGTAGGAAAGTCGAAACTCGGCTTCAGCGGTTTCTACACGCTCTGCAAGGATAAATATGGCGTCACACCATCAACCGGCCTAACCACCAATGTGGACTACAGCGGCTACCTCGTGAGGGCTAAAGCAGAGTCAGGCCCGGTCACTGCATGGATCGACTTCAACAAGACCACCAACAGGACTCCTGTGGCTGACGTCGAGTACAACAACATGTTCATCTGGGCACAGTACAAGGTCAATGTCCACGAATCCGCAACAGGAACCTTCAGCGTGACCCCGACCGTCCGCTACCGTGCCAGCAGCAGCCAGGCTGCCGGTGCAGGAAAGGCTGAAGACAACCAGCTCCGCACAGAGCTCTATGCAACGGTGACCTTCTAAACCGCGGCATCAACCTTAAGAAAGCCGCAGGCAACTGCGGCTTTTTTTTTCTTGCCTGATATCCCAATAGAAGGGGTATCGACAAATGAAATAAACAATTGTGATACCCTGTTTTTTTTCGGATATTAGGGTAACATGCTGTTTTTGAGGAGTGCCCCGAACCACCTCGACCCGAGGGCACAAGGTTTTAACCCATTTGTATTTTTTTTTACCGACTCAGATCCACTGCACCGGCGGAGATCTTTTTGTCCTTCGACACCGACACCTCTGTGCCCTAGTTGCTCGAAGTGCGTTCTTTACGATTGTTATGCTTCCCAACAGGAGTGGGGGCATCACTTTTTTATTTCGCTCAATTTCCATTAAAACGGATTTTTTCCATAACCAAAACAGAACAACGGTACTATGATTAGCATCAAAAAAATCATCTGCCCGATTGATTTCTCCGAGCTGTCACGCAAATCGCTGCAATACGCCAACGAATTTGCGAAACTCTCTGGTGGGGAGATCTTTCTGGTCGGCGTTGTCGAAAACGACCCGACCATCAACTACTCACACGGTCTGGAACCGGAACGTGCTGAAGCGGAGAAAAAGCTTGCCGCACTGATCGAAGAGGAGAAGATTGCGGGCATCGTGGCCGACTATGTCATCTACGAGGGCTTTGCAGAAGAGTGCATCATCGACTACGCAAAGCGCAAGGAGGCTGATGTCATCATCATGGGCTCACACGGCCGCCGTGGCCTGAAGCGCCTTTTCCTTGGAAGCGTCGCTGAGCATGTCATCCGCCGCGCACCTTGCCCGGTCCTGGTCGTCAAGTCAACCGAGCATGAGTTCATCAAGTAAGCAGACAAACATGCATCTCGACTTATCGGGGTGCAGAAAAAAAACAGACCTAAATTTCAGTTCAACAATTCAACGCAGACTTTTATGGCACAAAATGTCACAAACGTTTCACATACCGAAGAGGTGAGCAGCACCCGGAGGGTTATCGCCGCTTCGTCGGTCGGCACCCTTATCGAGTGGTATGACTTTTACATCTTCGGTACGCTCGCCAAAATCATCTCCGAGCAGTTCTTCCCTAAAGACAACCCGACTGCAGCGTTGCTTGCCACACTGGCAACCTTTGCCGCAGGTTTCGTTGTCAGACCTTTCGGTGCGCTCTTCTTCGGTCGCCTCGGCGATCTTATCGGCAGGAAGTACACCTTCCTTGTCACCCTTGTGATCATGGGCGGATCAACCTTCGCCATCGGTCTTGTTCCCGGATACAAGACCATCGGATTTGTTGCCCCGGCAATCGTCTTCCTGCTCAGGCTGCTGCAGGGTCTGGCTCTTGGCGGTGAGTATGGCGGTGCGGCGACCTACGTCGCAGAACACTCGCCTGATGGCAAGCGAGGATTCTGGACCAGCTGGATCCAGACGACAGCAACAGTAGGCCTCTTCCTTGCTCTCGGCATTATCCTCATCATCCGCCAGACAATCGGTGTCGAAGCCTTCACCGACTGGGGCTGGCGCATTCCGTTCATCCTCTCTGCATTCCTTGTCGGCATCTCGATCTACATCCGCATGAAGATGTCGGAGTCTCCGCTCTTCGCAAAGATGAAGAAAGAGGGCAAAACCTCTGCCAACCCGCTGGCTGAGAGCTTCAAGCAGAAGGGCAACCTGAAAATGGTGCTTATCGCGCTGCTCGGTGCAACCGCCGGTCAGGGCGTTGTCTGGTACACCGGACAGTTCTACGCTCTCTCCTTCCTGCAGAATGCCTGTAACGTCGAGTTCGTCCAGAGCAACCTGATCATCTCGGTCGCGCTGGTCATCGGCACACCATTCTTCATCCTCTTCGGTTCTCTCTCCGACAAGATCGGACGCAAGTACATCATGATGGCCGGCATGCTTATCGCCGTGCTCGCCTACAGGCCGATCTACACCATCATGTACAGCGATGCCAACCTGAAGAACAAGGTTGAGGTCGTTGAGAAAAAAGTGGTCAAGGTAAAGGCTGATGTCAAGGGTGCTGACTCGCTCATCACCACCATCACCACCAAGGCATTTACCGACGGCACCACCTACAAAGAGACCGTGAAGAAGAAGTTCCCGATCGACATCGCAAAAAAAGCCGCAATGCCGAAAGACAAGCTGAAACCTGAGACCAAGAAGGAAGTAACCCTTCCCCAGGACATCTACTACAAGATGATCGGTCTTGTGCTGATTCAGGTGATCTTCGTCACCATGGTCTACGGCCCTATCGCCGCATTCCTTGTCGAGCTCTTCCCGACCCGTATCCGTTACACATCGATGTCGCTGCCTTACCATATCGGCAACGGTGTCTTCGGCGGTCTGGTTCCGCTCATCTCAACCCGTCTTGTCGAAGCGACCCGTCCGGCAGCAGATCTTCCGCCGGCTGATCCGCTTGCAGGTCTGTGGTACCCGATCCTGATTGCAAGCGTCAGCTTTGTAATCGGTTCGCTCTACATCTCCAACAAGACCAATAACATGGACGTCGAGTAACCAAGAACCTTAAAAATCAATCGATTATGTCAGCAATTAAAAGGATTTTCGGGATTCTCTGGGCACTCATGGGAGTGGGGATTATCCCTCTGGTCATCAAGCAGGCAATGAAAGAGATTGCCGCAAAACCAAGTGAAGAGAACTGGATTTTCTGGTCAATCGTGATTGTCGTGCTGATGCCGATTATCGCCTTCAGCCTCATTACCTTCGGCATCTTCGCCCTCAAGGGTGAGTATGATGTCATCGAAGAGTAAGAGCCTCTGACCACTCTTTCTCTCTTTTTTAACGAAAAGCCGCAACTTTATTGCGGCTTTTCGTTTTTTATAGAAGAACGATTAGTTAAAACAAGAGTGCATTCCCCCGGTATGGACAATTCAGATGGTCATCTTGCTCCGGCAGAAACCCCGGAAAAGAGGGCGGCTCTTGAGGAAAAACTCTCGACGCTCCCAACCTCACCGGGTGTCTACCAGTTCATGAATCAAAGAGGGAAGGTGATCTATGTCGGCAAGGCGAAAAACCTTCGCAACAGGGTCCGTTCCTATTTCAGAAACCGCCAGCAGATGTCGGGCAAGACCCTGGTGCTGGTCACGCATATCGTCGACCTGCAGGTCATCATCACCTCGTCAGAAGTCGAGGCCCTGATTCTTGAGAACAATCTCATCAAGGAGCTGAAACCCCGCTACAACGTCAATCTCAAAGACGACAAGACCTTCCCCTACCTGGTCATCACGAACGAACCCTTTCCGCGCATCTTCCTGACACGGCAGCTGAGACGGGACGGCTCAACCTGGTTCGGCCCCTATACCGAGGCTGGTCAGCTTCGCTCGATTCTCGACCTCATCGGGACCCTCTTTCCTGTGCGAAGCTGCCGGCACCGGCTGACTCCGGAAAATATTGCCTCAGCCAAAATCAAGCTCTGTCTCGACTATCACATCGACAAGTGCAAGGGCCCCTGCGCCGGTCTGCAGGAGGAGGGGGAGTACCTCGCCATGATTGAGGAGATCATCCGCCTCCTCAAAGGAAAGACCTCCCTTATGATACGGATGCTCACCGAGCGCATGCAAGAGCACGCGGCCGAGCTGCGCTTCGAGCAGGCGGCTGAGCTAAAAGCGCAGCTCGACAGCCTGAAGCGATACGCGGAACGCCAGAAGGTCGTGGCCGGCGACGGGCTCGACAGGGATGTCTTTGCGGTAGCTGCCGGAGAGGATGATGCCTGCGGCGTGCTCTTCAAGATCCGCGAGGGCAAGCTGCTCGGCTCCCAGCGAATCTATATGAACAATACCGAAGGAGAGAGCCCGGGTGCACTGCAGACAAAAGCGCTCGAAAAGTACTATCTCGACACCATCGAATCCATTCCCGACGAAATCCTGCTCAATGAAGCGCTGGAAGAAGATGATGAGCAGGCACTCAGAGCCCTTTTGCTGAGTAAATTGAAAGAGGAGCGGCGTGAAAGGAAAACTGTCCGGTTTCTGGTGCCGGAGAGAGGCGAAAAGGCCCATCTTCTTGAAATGTGCCGCCAGAACGCCCGCCACCATCTTGAGGAGTTCCTTATCCAGAAACAGAAACGTGGCGAGGCTGCGCGCGAGCACTTCGGCCTTTCAGCGCTCAGGGATCTCCTGCGGCTGCCGGCAATTCCGGAACGGATAGAGTGTTTCGACAACTCCCACCTGCAGGGGAGCGATTATGCGAGCTCGATGGTCTGCTTCGAAAAAGGACGCCCTAAAAAGAGTGACTACAGGATGTTCCGCCTGAGGAGCTTCGAGGGGTCGGACGACTATGCCGCAATGGAAGAGGTCATCAGACGCCGTTACGGCGGCTCTCTCGCCCGGGAGCTCCCCTTGCCGGACCTCATCGTCGTCGATGGAGGAAAGGGGCAGGTCAACACCGCCTACCGTGTACTGGAATCACTCGGCATCTCAATTCCTGTCATAGGACTGGCAAAACGGATCGAGGAGATTTTCACCCCCCATGCATCCGACCCTTTCAATCTGGCGAAAACATCCCCGGCACTCAAGCTTCTGCAACAGCTGCGCGATGAAGCCCACCGTTTTGCAATCAGCTATCACCGCAAGCTCCGTTCGGAGCGGACGTTGCAAACAGAGCTCACCTCGATTCCGGGAATCGGCGAAAAAACGGCATTCATGCTTCTCGGAAAATTCGGCTCCGCCGACGCGGTTTCCCGGGCAACATTCGAGGAGCTGAAAGGTGCAGCGGGAGCCAGGGCAGCGGGCGCACTCTGGCAATTTTACCACCCGTGAATGGCCACCCTCTCCCCTTCCTCTATTTTTCTTAACAAAATTCTGTTATATTTGTCGATATGTTCCGCGACCGATGATTGTGATTTGACAAACCCCTTATGACTGTTTATGAATCTATCCGACTTCTTTGACGATCACCTGGAGAACCCTCCGCGGCCGTCAGGAAAGGATCAGCCGGAACTTGACGGCCTCGATTCGATGTTTGATGCCGATGAGCTTGTCGACCGGATCAATCAGTACAATGAGGATGGATTCCTCATCGAAGCCCTTGCCGTCGCCCGCCGCCTTGAAGAGATAGCCCCCTATAATGCCGAAACGTGGTTCCATCTCGGCAACTGCCTGACCTTGAACGCATCTTTCGAAGAGGCGCTCGAGTCGTTCAAGAGAGCGGCTCTCTTAAGCCCCTCCGACAGCGAGATGACGCTCAACCTTGCGCTCGCCTACTTCAACACCGGAAGCCTTGATGAGGCGATGGCGGAGCTCGAGACGGTCATTGTCGACTCATCGATTGAAAAAGAGTATCACTACTACCGGGGAATCATCCTGCAGCGCATGGAGCGTTTCACCGAGGCGGAATCGAACTTCGACCGCGCACTTGAGCTCGATGTGGAATTTTCCGACGCATGGTATGAACTCGCCTACTGCAAGGATGTGCTCGGCAAGCTCGAGGAGAGCACTGCATGCTACCGCAAAACCCTCGACTTCGACCCCTATAATATCAACGCCTGGTACAACAACGGCTTGGTGCTGAGCAAGATGAAGCGCTACGACGAGGCTCTCGACTCCTACGACATGGCCCTGGCGATTTCTGACGATTTCAGCTCGGCATGGTACAACAGGGCAAACGTTCTTGCCATTACCGGACGCATCGAAGAGGCCGCTGAAAGCTACATCAAGACCATCGAGTATGAGCCTGATGACATCAACGCACTCTACAATCTCGGCATAGCCTACGAAGAGCTGGAAGCGTACGCTGAGGCGATCCACTGCTACCGGCGCTGCATAGAGATCAGCAGCGATTTTACCGATGCCTGGTTTGCGCTTGCCTGCTGCCATGAGGCACTCGAGGAGTATGAGGATGCTATTGCCGCAATCGCCGAGGCGCTGGTCGCCCTGCCGGACAGCATAGAGTTCCTGCTCCTGAAAGCCGAGATCGAGTACAATCTCAACGAACTTGAGAACTCCCTCTGCACATACCGCGAGATCATCGATCTTGATGCGGAGAGTCCGCAGATATGGGTCGATTTTGCCATGGTTCTCCGGGAGGCCGGCCATGTCAGCGCATCAATCGAAGCCCTGCAGCAGTCACTGAAGCTTCAGCCGCTCTCGGCAGACGCCCATTTCGAGATTGCCGCCGCATATTTTGCCATGGGTGACAAGCTCAGTACGCTGAAAGCGCTGAGCAAGGCGTTCAAGATTGATCCCGACAAGAAAATGCTCTTCCAAAGCACCTTCCCGGAACTCTACCAGCAGGATTCCGTCAGACGGATGCTCGGCATTTCATGATCACCAAGAGAGCGCGAAAACCTGCATGAAGAAAGCAAAGAAAATCTTCGGCCTCATCGGTCGCGCAGTTGATTACTCCTACTCCCCCCTTATTCATAACACGGCATTCGATATCCTCGGGCTTCCCTGCACCTATACCATTTTCAATATTGCCACTCCGGAGTTGATCCGGGATGCGCTTTTCGGAGCTCGCGCTCTCGGCATCGGAGGGTTCAGTGTCACCATTCCCTACAAAAAAACCGTTGTCCCCTTTCTTGACGAACTCTCGGCGGAAGCCGCATCGATCAAGGCGGTCAACACCATTGTCATAGAGAAGGGGCGCCTTATCGGACACAATACCGATATTACGGGCTTTGCCGCCCCGCTGCAACAATACGGCGACATCATCAGCGGCAGGAAGGTTGCCATTTTCGGATGCGGCGGCGCCGCCCTTGCGGCTATCGAAGCATTCACAAGGTTCTTCAGGCCACAGGAGATCCTGCTCTTTGTCCGCGACCCGCTGAAGGCACGCGAGCTGCTTGAGGAGACCGGGCAAGCCGGAAGCGCTCCCCTCACCATAGCGCTTCAGAACGAGCCTGAACGGGTCAGGGAGTGCACGGTTATCGTCAATGCCACGCCAATCGGGACCAAGGGACGCGACGACGGGGGCACCCGGTCGGTCATCCCGCTTGAGGGAAAGCTGATTCTTCCCGGTCAGATCGTCTATGACATGGTCTACAACCCATACTCCACGCCACTGCTTAAAGCCGCCGAGTGCAGCGGCGCCATATCGATCCCGGGCATCGAGATGCTCTTAGGGCAGGCTGCGCGTGCTTTCAGGCTTTGGACAGGGATGCAGATGCCCGTTGACGCAGTCAGAAAGGCGCTGAAGGGAGAGATTCAGCCCGCTGCCTGATGGTCTCTGATGCCTCCGGGCAAAAAAAACGCTTATCCGACTGATCAATGAAACTTTTTTTCGCCCTTATTCTCCTTGTCATAACAACCGACCAGCTGACGAAAAAACTTGCCGTCGCGCTCCTCCACGATGGCCCGGGAAGCTTCCCCATCATCGGGGACCTTCTCTCACTGACCTATGCCGAAAACAGGGGCGTCGCGTTCAGCCTTGAATTTGCCCCGTCCGCCATACTGCTCCTTTTGACCGGACTCATCACCGCAGGGGTCATCGCCTATGTCGTCACCTCAAAAAACCGCACGCCGCTCTTTCTCGTCCCGTTCGCCTTCATCGTTGGAGGGGGCGCAGGCAACATGATCGACCGCATCACCATCGGAAGGGTGGTCGACTTCATCTACTTCAATCTCTACCATGGCACCATACTGGGCATCCGGCTCGACCTCTGGCCGATTTTCAACGTCGCCGACTCGGCCATCACCATCGGGGCATGCATGCTGATCCTTTTCCACAGCCGGCTCTTTGCGGAAGCGGCACCCGGGGAGGGGAACGATGTTCGTTGACGCGCACGCTCATCTCTCGTTTCCAGACTTTGACCTTGACCGCAAGGAGGTCATTTTCCGTCTCAGGGATGAAGGTGTCGGAATCCTCATCGACCCCGGCATTGACCTCCCGACAAGCAGAAAATCAATCGAACTCGCCCGGGAGTTCGACTTCATCTATGCCAATGTCGGCCTTCACCCCCATGAAGCTTCCGGACCAATCGATGTTGCTGTGTACCAGGAGCTTGAGGATCTCGCACACTCGGCGAAAGTTGTCGCCATCGGTGAGATCGGGCTCGACTACCACTATCCCGACGCCGACCGCCCGGCCCAGGAGGAGGCATTCCGAACGATGCTCCATATGGCGACGTCTCTGGACCTCCCCGTGGTGATCCATTGCCGGGACGCGTGGGAGGATATGCTCCGCATCCTCAAGGAGGAGCGCCACTCGGCGATGCGCGGCATGATGCACTGTTTTTCCGGCGACACAGCAATAGCGCGGGAGTGCATCCTGATGGGCTTCAAGCTTTCCATCCCCGGCACGGTAACCTACAAGAATTCGACGCTCCCTGAGGTCATCAGAAACGTCTCGCTTGACGACCTCATCACCGAAACCGATGCACCCTACCTCTCCCCCGTCCCGTTCAGGGGAAAGAGAAACGAACCCGCCCATGTGCGTTTCGTCACCGAAGCGATTGCCGCAATAAGGGAGATTGGCCTTGTGGAAGCTAGCGAAAGGATTGCACGAAGCAGCGCTGAACTCTTCAGATTGCCTCTGAGCTGAGACTATGCATGCACTGGCCGGGCGCACCGGTCCAAATATTTTGAAATTCCTGCAAACTTGATTAGGTTGCATGCCGGAATCGAATCAGGAGAGCAGCCAACGAAGCAACCAGAACCATCAGCCATGACCGATATAAAGAAATCAGAGCCCGTCCTGCAGAGCGCAGCCCCCTCTGCTGAAGAGAACCTGCTCTTCATCGCCATCAAATACAAGAATCAGATTATCATCGCCCTTCTCCTCATTCTGGCCATCGGAGCCGGGACCTTCTTCTGGGTCCGCTATCAGAACAGCAGGGAACTTGATGCCTCCGTTCTGCTTTCAAGGACCGCTCCGCTGCTTGACCGCGGCGAGTTCAAGATTGCCATCGAGGGTGACGGAAAACTGCTTGGACTGAAAAAAATCGCCGATACCTACAGCGGCACTCCGAGCGGCAAGATGGCAACCCTTCTGCTTGCCAACGCCTACTACTCCATCGGTGATTTCGATTCCGCACTCAAGAGTTTCTCAAGCGTCTCCGTCAACAACAGCGACTTGGCGGCAGCCGCGCTTGCTGGAGCTGCCGACTGCTACATCAACAAAAGCCAGCCGGTCCAGGCGATAGAAAACTACGAGAACGCCTCCAAAAAGGCCGAAAACACCGTACTCAAAGCCCAGTATCTCGTCAAGGCCGCCGAAAGCTGCCAGATGACGAACCAGCTCAAGAAGGCTGCCGAGCTCTACAACAAGATCATCGCGGACTATCCCGGCACCACTGCCGCAGCTGTTGCACAGCGCTCTCTCTGGCAGATCTCAGGAAAAATGTAATCACCTTCATCGACCAAAAATACCCGTTACCATGCCCGAACAGCTCACTATCAAGACCAGCCTTGGTGAAATCACCATTTCGCTTTACGACAACACACCGCTGCACCGCGACAACTTCCTCAAGCGTGTTGGTGAGAAATTCTATGACGGCATCCGCTTTCACCGGGTTATCGAAGGGTTCATGATCCAGACCGGAGACCCCCTCTCCCGCTTTGAGGAGAAACGGGCAATGCACGGCACCGGAGGCCCCTCAGAACGCATCCCGGCAGAGATTCTCAATCCGAACAAAAAGGGAACGGTAGCAGCGGCAAGGGACAACAACCCGCAGAAAGCCTCATCGGGCAGCCAGTTCTACATCAACCAGGCAGACAATGCTTTTCTTGACGGCCAGTACACCGTTTTCGGCGTCGTTGAAGAGGGGATGGATGTCGTCGAAAAAATAGCGGCTGTCCGCACAGACCCCAACGACAACCCGCTTGTCCCGGTCGTCATAGAGAGCATCGTTTCGGCGGCAAAATCCTGACCGGACGCTAATGGAGAGCATTGCGTCAAACCTTGAGGCAATTCGTGAAGAGATAAAAGCTGCCTCCATGGCAGCTGGCCGAAAGCCTGAAGAGGTCCGGCTCATCGCTGTGTCAAAAACCAAGCCGGCCGCGAAGGTCAAAGAGGCATTCGAGGCCGGCCAGATCGAATTCGGAGAGAGCTACGTCCAGGAGTTTCTTGAAAAGCGGCAGGACCCTCTCCTTGAAAAACTGCCAATTGACTGGCACTTCATCGGCCACCTGCAGTCGAACAAGGTGCGTTCAGTCATCGGCAGGGTCTCGCTGATTCACGGCATCGACAAGCTCTCCACCGCAGAGGAGCTTTCCAAGCGAGCGCTCCAGCACAACCTCAATGCCGACTATCTCCTCGAAGTCAATACCTCCGCTGAATCTTCGAAGTACGGCTTGAGACCCGAAGAGGTGCTCTGGCAGGCAAAGTCGCTCTTCAGCCTCCCCGGCATCACCCTCCGCGGGCTGATGACCATCGCCTCACCTGACCCCAAGCTGGCCGCCCTGGAGTTCCGCTCCCTTCGGCTGCTCCTGGAATCGCTGAAAAAGATAGCCCCCGACCCCTCGAAGCTCACGGAGCTCTCCATGGGCATGAGCGGCGATTTTCATGAAGCTATCCGGGAAGGAGCGACCATTATTCGTGTGGGAACAGCCATCTTCGGCTGGCGATGAATCCCTCAAGGCAATAGCCCTCCTCTATTTTCATCTGAGCGGCGAAGCAGTTATATTCAGGGATTGTTTTTTCCGGCAGCAGAAGCATTTTGAGCCGGGCTATCTCCATGACCGCTGTTATCAACCCAAAAAAAAATACAAGACCATGATCTCACAGCAGGCTAAAATCCGGGAGGCTGTCGCCTTCATCAGAAAACAGACGCAGGACAACTATCCCGTAGGCATCGTTCTCGGGACAGGGCTCGGCGGGCTTGCCAAAGAGATCAAAGTCGACCTCTCGCTTGATTACAGCGATATCCCCAATTTTCCGGTTTCGACCGTAGAAACCCATCACGGCAAGCTGATTTTCGGCACGCTCGCCGGCAAAAAAGTCGTCGCGATGCAGGGCCGCTTCCACTTCTACGAAGGGTACTCCATGCACCAGATCGTCTTCCCGGTCCGCGTCATGAAGCACCTCGGCGTCAAGACTCTCGGCATCACCAACGCCTGCGGCGGCCTCAACCCCGGCTACCGCAAGGGAGAGATCATGCTGATTGACGACCACATCAACATGCTTGGAGGAAACCCCCTCATCGGGCCGAACGATCCCGAGATCGGCTCCCGCTTTCCGGACATGTGCGCACCCTACTCCATGCGTCTACTGGATCTGGCCGAAAAGGTCGCCCTTGACCACAAGATCAAGGTTCAGCGCGGCGTCTATGTCGCCCTTTCCGGACCCTGCCTCGAAACCCGTGCCGAATACCGCATGCTTCGCCTCCTTGGTGCCGATGTGGTCGGCATGTCAACGGTTCCCGAGGTGATTGCCGCAGTGCATCAGGGCACGGAGGTCTTCGGCATGTCGATCATCACCGACGAGTGCTTCCCGGACAATCTTCAGTCGGTCAGCATCGAGGAGATCATCGAAGTCTCCAACCATGCAGAGCCGAAAATGACCGCTATCTTCAAGTCCGTCGTTGAAAACCTTTAATCCCCACTAAATCAGCATGATCGACGCCATTTCGTTCAATGAGACTGAACTTCGCTACCTCGACCAGCGCTATCTGCCGCTCAGGGAGGAGTATGTCTCGACAAGCAATCATCAGGAGGCCATCGAGGCCATCAAGACCCTTGCCGTCCGGGGCGCACCGCTCATCGGCGTTGCCGCCGCCTATACCATCATTCTGGGCATCAACAGCTTCAGGGGCACCAAGGAGGAGTTTCCGGCCTTTTTCAAAACGCTGATTGCCGACCTCGAAGCCTCACGCCCGACTGCCGTCAACCTCTTTTTCGCTTCTGCCCGGCTCAAAAAGGTCTACGATGAGAACTTTCCCGGTGACTCCCTTGAGCAGCTCTTTAGAAAGATGAACAGTGCCGCCAAAAAGATTCATGCCGACGAGATTCTCAACTGCGACCTCATGTCGCGTCACGGTGTCGAGCAGATCAAGCTTGACCTTGCCGATATCCTCAAAACACGCAAGCTCAACGTCCTGACCCACTGCAACACCGGCACGCTTGCCTGCTGCGGCACCGGTTCGGCGCTTGGCGTCATCAGACTTGCCTGGCGGGAGGGGCTGATCGAGCGCGTCATCACCTCCGAAAGCCGTCCGCTCCTGCAGGGACTCCGCCTGACCGCGTGGGAACTCCAGCACGACGGCATCCCGTTTGTCTCGATCTCCGACTCCTCCTCGGCATTTCTGATGCAGCGCGGCATGATCGACTTCGGCATCGTCGGCGCCGACCGCATCGCCGCCAACGGCGACACCGCCAACAAGATCGGCACCTGCGCCCACGCCATCAGCGCCTACCACCACAACCTGCCATTCTACATCGCCGCGCCGGTATCAACCATCGACATCACCATTCCCGACGGCACGCACATCCCAATCGAGGAGCGCAGCGCCGACGAGCTCCGTACGATTTTCGGCACGCAGGTAGCCACACCGACCACGCCGGTGCTCAACTACGCCTTCGACGTCACTCCGGGCAAGTTCCTCCGGGGCATCATCACCGACAAAAAAGCGGTCGTCGGCAACTACGAGAGCGGACTGAAAGCGCTTTTCGCCGAGTAGACTGAACCATCGGGCATCAACATGCCAACTCCTTATGAAAAGCCGGGTTAATAGCCCGGTTTTTTTATGCCAACCTGCCGGCTCACGGAAGACGTTTTCCCCGTTTCTCGAGTTATATTCAAATTCCGTTCTCAGGCAAAAGGCAGGACCGGAAAAAGCTCGTGTATTTTACAGAAAAAAGGACTACTTTAAGCCTGTTTCGTTGAGAGCAGACTCAGGATTATGCAAGTCCACCGAAAGCCGTCATTATGGATACCCTACTCCTCGCCCGCACCCAGTTTGCCTTCACGGCTCTCTTCCACTACTTTTTTGTGCCGCTCACGGTGGGACTCTCCATCTTTACGGCAATTCTTGAAACCGCATATGTGAAGACAGGCCGGGAGAAGTACAAGCAGCTTACAAAATTCTGGGGGCGGCTTTTTCTGATAAACTTTTCGGTCGGCGTGGTGACCGGCATCGTTATGGAGTTCCAGTTCGGCATGAACTGGTCGCAATTCTCACGATTCGTCGGGGATGTTTTCGGGGTGCCGCTGGCAATCGAGGCGTTCTTTGCATTCTTTATCGAATCGACCTTCCTCGGCATCTGGATGTTCGGATGGAACACCCTCCCCAAGGCGCTCCATGCGGCGGCAATCTGGATAGTCGCGCTCGGCTCGACAATGTCGGCGCTCTGGATACTGGTTGCAAACTCCTTCATGCAGTCCCCTCTTGGTTACAGAATGGCCGCCAGCGGCCTGCGTGCTGAAATGATCGACTTTTCGGCACTCTTCTTCAATGCGCATGTATGGAAGCAGTTTCCCCATGTGCTTGCTGGAGGCATTGTTACAGCGGGATTCCTCGTTATCGCCATCAGTTCGTGGCATCTCGGCAAGGGAACAAAAGAGGGCAGTACGTTTGAAACCTCCATGAAGTTCGGCGCCATCTACGCCTTTATCGGCTCGATGCTTGTCGTTCTTGCCGGACATGCCCAGATGCAGGAGCTGCTGAAGACCCAGCCCATGAAAGTAGCGGCCGCCGAAGCGCTCTGGAATTCAGAAAACCCGGCGAGCTTTTCACTTCTGACCATCGGTGATGAAAAAGAGCTCCGCGATGTTTTTGCCATAAGGGTTCCGAGGCTGCTCTCGTTTCTGGCATACAACTCCTTCGAGGGAGAGGTCAAGGGAATCAGGGAGCTTCAAGGGGAGTATACAGCAACCTACGGTCCGGGGAACTACATACCATCGGTTGTGACCGCATACTGGAGTTTCCGGTTTATGGTCGGAGCCGGAACCATGATGCTCGCCCTCTCGCTCTTTGCTCTCTACCGGGTTATCCGGGAGAACTACACCTTCTCCCCCGGTGCCAGGAGAGTGCTTTTCTGGTCGTTCCTTCTTCCATGGATAGCCAACTCTTCGGGGTGGATTCTGGCCGAGATGGGACGTCAGCCCTGGGTCGTTTTCGGTCTCTTGAAAACAGAGGATGGAGTGTCGCCTGCCTCGGTCGTTGGTCAGAGTTCGCTCATCCTCTCCCTGACGCTCTTTCTCGGGCTCTATCTCATGCTGACCCTTACCGAGATCGTTTTGTTGATAAAATATGGCTCGGCGGGCCTTGAAGGCGCCGAATAAACAGTCGAAAAACACCATGGATCTGCAAACAATCTGGTTCATCCTGATAGCCCTCTTTTTCACCGCCTTCTTTCTGCTTGAGGGGTTCGATTTCGGCGTCGGCATACTGCTTCCGTTCATGAGCCCCGGCGACAGGGACCGGCGTGCGGTCATCAACACCATCGGTCCTTTCTGGGACGGCAACGAAGTCTGGCTGATCAGCATCGGAAGCGCGATGTTTGGCGCATTCCCGCACTGGTATGCAACCCTTTTCAGCGGCTTTTATCCGCTGATGCTCTGCATGATTGTTGCGCTCCTGTTCCGGGGCGTCGCCTTCGAGTTTCGCAGCAAGCAGGAAAGCCCTCTGTGGCGCAGCTTCTGGGACTGGAGCATTTTCACCGGCAGTGCCATACCGGCCCTGCTCTGGGGCATTGCGCTGGCAAATATCATCCGGGGCGTTCCCGTCGACGCATCCATGAACTATACCGGAGGAGTGCGCGATCTCTTCAACCCCTACGCTCTGCTCTGCGGCCTCACCTCATGCAGCATCTTTACGCTGCACGGTGCGGTTTTTCTTACCATGAAAACCACCCTTGCCCTGAAAGAGAGAGCCCTGACTCTTGCAAAAAGCGCATGGAGTGCCGCGATGGCGCTCTCGTTTATTTTCATCCTCTGCACCTTTCTGCAGACTGACCTCTTTCAGCGGCTCGGCATCAATCCCGGCACGGTGCCTGTCTTCAGCGTTCTGGCCCTGATATCGGTGCGCTTCCTGCTCAACAAAAACGCAAGCGGATGGGCATTTATCATGACCGCCATTGCCATAGCATTCTCGACCTTCACCATCTTCCGAGGGCTCTTCCCGAGAGTCCTGGTCTCAAGCCTCAACCCGAAGTGGAGCCTCACCATCTACAGCGCCGCATCCTCAAGCTATACGCTCGGCATTCTGAGCGTTGTCGCCCTGATCTTCCTGCCAGTGATCTTTCTCTCGCAGGGCTGGAGCTACTGGATTTTCAGAGCGAGGACATCCGTGGACTCCGAGCTTGAATACTGAGGCGTCGCCTGCCCTCTGGAGAAAACCGATTGCATCAACAAAGATTATTATGTAAAATTGCTCTCACCTGAGGAAAACCTGAAGGATGTAACCGCCCCATGAACCATGAATATTGACAGGCGCCTCTTCGGCATGCTCAAGGAAGAACGCACGCCGTTTATACTCTCTCTCATAGCCGGATCCTTCGCGGCTGGCATGCTCATTCTCCAGGCGTGGTATCTGAGCAGGATCATTGATGGCGCATTCATGCGGAAGAGTCCCATTGCCTCGCTCTTGCCGCTTATCGGCCTTTTTGCGCTTTTCAGCCTGCTGCGCATGCTCTTGAGCTGGCTGAGCCACACCGAGGCCAATCGTGGTACGTTAAAGATCCGCAAAACCCTCTTCGGCCAGCTGAGTTCGAAAATCGGAGAGCTTGGTCCGCTCTTCACCCGCTCGGTGCAGAGCGGCAGGCTCAGCACGACGCTCATCAAGGGTGTCGAAGCACTCGATGCCTACTTCAGCCAGTATATTCCGCAGATCTTTTTTGCCCTCTTCACTCCGGTTCTGATCCTCTGTGCAGTCTTTCCGGGAGACTGGATTTCAGGCGCCATCCTGCTTGGAACCGCACCCCTCATTCCTCTCTTCATGATACTGATTGGCAAATCGGCCAGCGCCATGACCCAGAAGCAGTGGAAGACCATGAGCAGGATGAGCGGATACTTCCTTGACGTGCTGCAGGGACTGCCAACGCTCAAACTCTTTGCGCAGAGCAAAATGCAGCGCCAGATGATTGAGGAGTCCGGCGAAAGCTTCCGCCACGCCACACTGCGGGTCCTCAAAATCGCCTTTCTCTCCTCACTCACCCTGGAGCTTGTCGGAACCCTCGGCACGGCGTTCATCGCCGTCGGCATCGGACTGCGCATCATGAAGGGAGGAATCGCCTTTCAGCCCGCACTCTTTGTCCTGCTGCTCACGCCTGATTTTTATCTCCCACTGCGCCAGCTCGGCATAAAATTTCACGCCGGAATGGAGGGGGGCAGTGCATCGAAAGAGATCTTTGATATCCTTGAGCAGCCCGGAGACCCTCATGAAAGGCCCACTCCAGGAAGGGCAGAGGAGCCCTTCGGCCACCACCCCATCGTCTTTAAGGATCTCTCCTACACCTATCCCGGTGCCGACCGGCCGGCGCTTGAGGGCATCAATGCCGAAATCCTTCCCGGGAGGACAACTGCGCTCATCGGCCCCAGCGGATCAGGAAAAAGCACACTCCTCAATCTGCTGCTCCGCTTCCAGAAGCCGGAGAGCGGCGCCGTCACCATCAGCGGTCGATCAATCCACCATATTCCGCTTGAAGTCTGGCACAAAAACATCTCATGGGTTCCGCAGCACCCGACCATGTTCAACACCTCCCTGAAGGAGAACATCCTCCTTGCCCGCCCTGATGCCAGCAAAGAGGCGCTGGAGACCGCCATCCGCCTGACAGGACTCACGGCTTTTGTAGCGTCGCTGCCGGAGGGCATTGAGACCCTCATCGGGGAACAGGGTGCACGGCTGAGCGGCGGAGAGGCCCAGCGGGTCGCGCTCGCCAGGGCCTTTTTGAAAAACGCTCCGCTTCTTGTGCTCGACGAACCCACATCGCACACCGACCCGGAACTTGAAGATGCGCTGCGCAGCTCCATTACTGAACTCATGAAGGGACGCACCACCGTCATCATCGCGCACAGACTTGAAACCATCCGCTCGGCAGACCGGATTATGGTCATCAGCGAGGGAAAGATTACCGGATGCGGAACACACGAAGAGCTGCTCAATGAAGGAGGCTTCTACCTCGAGGCGCTGCGCCTGCAACAGGAGATGGTGGCATGAAAACATTTATTCGCTTAAGCTCGCTCGTCAGGCCCTACTTCTGGTGGATGGCCCTGGCTGCACTGATCGGCTTCGCCACGACCGGAAGCAGCATCGGTCTGCTCATGACCTCAGCATATATTATTGCAAAGGCCGCCCTGCTCCCGCCAATGGGTGCGTTGCAGCTGGGCATTGTAGGGGTTCGGTTTTTCGGCCTTGCCCGGGGGGTGCTCCGCTACGCTGAACGCCTTGTCTCACATAGCACCACCTTCAAGATTCTTGCAAAACTCCGCCTTTGGTTCTATGACGCCATCGAGCCGCTTGCACCTGCCCGCCTCATGCACTTCAGAAGTGGCGACCTCCTGCAGCGGGTGGTCGACGACATACAGAGCCTCGAGAATATCTATACCAGAGTACTCGCGCCACCCGTCACCGCGCTGCTTGTGGCGGTGCTGATGTGGTTTCTTGTGGGGGCTCTCTCCCTTCCAGCAGCGCTCTCGGTCCTCTCGTTCCACCTGCTGGCAGGAATCGGCGTGCCGCTCCTCTCCGCGCAGTTGAGCCGGGGAGTAGCCGTCGGCATCATGGAGCAGAAAACCGCACAGCAGCTTCTGGCTCTCGACCTTTTTCAGGGAGTCGGGGAGCTGCAGATTTACGGTAAAATCGGTGCTCATCTCGATGCTCTCCGCATGACGGAGGAGAAAAAGCTCCGCCTTCAGAGAAAGAGCGCCATTGTCGAAGGGTTGCAGGAGTCGCTGACGGGAGTGCTGATGAACGGCGCCGTTATCGCCATCCTCTGGGTGATGGTTCCCTCCGTCGCGACGGGAGGGGTCAGCGGGATCTCTCTTGCAATCATCACGCTTGCCGTCATGGCTTCATTTGAACCATTTCTTCCGCTCCCGGGCGCAATCAAGCACCTTGAGGCCGATACCCACGCCGGCCGGAGGCTCTTTGAGATTCTCGATGCCCAGCCTGAAACCAAGGCCCCGGAAAAGCCGGTTCCCTTTCCGGAAGAGCACTCGATCCGTGTGGAAACACTCACCTTCAGCTATCCGGAATCACCTTCAAAAACGCTCGACCAGCTCTCTTTCAGCGTTCCTCAGGGAGAGCACATCGCCATCGTCGGACCGAGCGGAGCCGGCAAATCGACCTTGACCTCTCTCTTCATGCGCTTCTGGAACCCTTCGGAGGGAGATATCTTAATCGGCGAGAGGAGCATCACGCTTTTCGATCCTGAAGAGCTCCGGCGCAACATCGCGCTCGTATCGCAGCGCACCTACCTCTTCGCCCAAACCATCCGCCAAAACCTGCTGCTTGCCCGCCCTCTGGCTACCGATGAGGAGCTCCAGAGAGCGCTTGAGGCAGCCGGACTTGGCAGTTTCAGAGAAAAGCTCGATGAATGGACCGGGCAACACGGCATGTTGCTCAGCGGAGGGGAGCGGCAGCGTATCGCCATTGCCCGGGTCCTTCTTCAAGAGGCGCCGCTGGTCATCCTTGACGAAGCGACAGCCAACCTCGACGGTGTGACCGAACGGGAGGTCAACGAAACCCTTGACACCGTTACGAAGGGAAAAACCCTTATTGCCATAACACACCGGCTTTCGGCGATGGAGCGATACGACTCCATCATCGTTATCGACAGGGGTGCCATCGTCGAAGAGGGCCGGCACGAGGATCTGATGCGCCTTAACGGACTCTACCGCAGAATGTGGGACCTGCAGCATGGTGATGCACACGCCTGAACGAACTGCCCTTTAAGCCAGCAGTGTCAGTTTATTGATAGCCCTCTCGGCAATATGGCCATCGACAGCTTTCTGATAGGCCTTGAACCCCTCTGTATTCATGTGCTTTTCAAGCGAAGCCTGACTCGCCCATATCTCATAAAACATAAACACCGCCGCATCACTGTTATCTACGTGACAGGAGTACTTGATACACCCCTCCTCCGTTTTGGCAAGAGCAAGAAGTTTGAGCAGTTCGCTTTTGACCAGCTCTACAGACTCTTTTTTTGCGACCACTTTTGCGACCAGAATCAATTCCGACATTGTCAACCTCTTTGTTTAAATATTATTGTCAGGCTCCAGCGAAATTACAAAACCTGCTTAATCAAACACAACCGTTTTCTTGCCGTTCACCAGAATCCGGTGCTGGGAGTGCAGGCGAACCGCCTTTGCCAGCACAAGACGCTCGAGGTCGCGCCCTTTTCTGACCAGGTCGTCGATTGTGTCCTTATGGCTGACCCTTACGATATCCTGCTCGATTATCGGGCCCTGATCGAGCTCTTCGGTAACGAAATGACTGGTTGCGCCGATGATCTTCACGCCCCGTTCATATGCCTGCCGGTAGGGACTGCCGCCAACGAATGCGGGAAGAAAGGAGTGATGGATGTTGATGATTCTCTCGCGATAATGATCGACAAACTCCGCTGAGAGCACCTGCATGTAGCGGGCAAGAACGACGGTATCAATCGAATGCTGCTCGAGCAGTTCAATCTGCTGACGCTCCGCCTCGGCCCGGGTATCGCGGGTCACCGGAAAAACATGAAAAGGAATGCCGTAATGCTCTGCAAGAGGAGCAAGATCGGGATGATTGGAGACAATCAGCGCAATATCGACGGCAAACTCTCCGATACGGTTACGCCAGAGCAGTTCCTGAAGGCAGTGGTCGTAACGGGAGACAAATACCGCAATCCTCATCTTTCGACCGCTGAATCGAAGACTCCATGAGGCGCCGAACTCTTTGGCAAGCGGAGTGAATGCATCCTCAAGCTCTGAAACCGGAATCGAAAAGCGCTCGGTGCTCCATGAGACCCTTATAAAAAAAGTCTTGTCGACGGGATCGACATGTTCATCCAGATCAAGGATATTGCCTCCCCGCTCGAAGATAAAGTGGGAGATACGAGAGACCAGTCCGGATCTGTCGGGGCAAGACAAAAGAAGAATAACGCCCTGTTCGGCAGTTGTCATTACTTTGCTGTTTATTGATGCAAGGAGCGCCACCCGGAAAATCGGGGAAAGCGGTGATGCTGAAAAAAAATAATGTATTTTCATGAGGAATCGATACTTATGGAAAAATAAGTACCAAACCACCCTATTGATGGCTGAAATTGTCACTGGTCCCGGAAGGAAAAGGGCTATCCTCTGGATCATGCTTGCCCTGACCGCGCTGCTCTATGTCATTAACTTTCAGGTCAACGACATCTGGACGGAAAACGAGAGCTTCTACGCCGAGTCCGCCAGGGAGATGAGTGAGCAGGGCAACTTCCTCGATATCAACTACAACTACGAGCCACGCTTCAACAAGCCGCCGCTCACCTACTGGATGATAACCGCTTCAACTGCCCTCTTCGGCCAGAGTGAGCTTGCCGTGCGCCTTCCGACCGTTATCCTTGCATTTGCCACAACACTGCTGGTCTGGAGAATGGCCCTCATGCTCTACGACGAAAAAACCGCACTTCTGGCATTCGCCATGCAGGCCATAAGCATACAGTTCATAGCCGGAAAACAGTATGCATCCCCTGAAATCCCCCTGGCTTTTTTCTTTACCCTCACGCTCTATCTCTTTTTGAAGGGCCATCTGGAGGGAAAGAGCATCTACTACCGTCTTTCGGCCGTCGCCCTCGGCCTGAGCGTGCTGACCAAAGGGTACCCCTATATCATCGTCATCCTCGGCATCATCGTGCTCTTCCTCTCTTTCGAGGCAGAGTTTCGACCGGCGGAACTCTTCAGAAAGGTGATGGAGCTCAAACCCTTCTCCTTCATTCTCATCGCCTCCGTAATCGGGCTGAGCTGGGTGATCATGATGTACCTCCGCTACGGCGATGGCTTTCTTGCCGTGCTCAACCGCGAAACCATTGAGCGAGCCCTTTCAAGGGAGTCGAACGGGTGGAGAGATCTCCTTTTCTACCCTGAGGTCTCCCTGTGGAGTTTTTTTCCCTACTCGCTTGTCTTTGTCTATGCACTCTTCTGCTCGATCTTCAAAATCCGCAGCATCAGGGAGATCACTTTCGCATTTTCATGGCTGGTGGTGATGCTCTCTATCTTCACCGCCGCAAAAGGCAAGATTCCGACCTATTTCATTCAGGCGCATCCGGCTCTTGCGCTCATCTCGGCCAGCTTCGTCTCCCGTTACTCGCCCCGGAGCAGATTTTCGGCGACCATCTGGAACCTCACCTTCATTCTCCCCACCGTTGCAGGGATTGTGCTCAGCACGGCAATCATCATCCTCTTCCAGCTTTCGCCCCTTTACCACCTGATAACCGGAGCCCTCCTCCTGCTGATTGCGACCGGCTGGCTTCCCGGAGAAGGGTGGGCTGAAGAACGCTCGACAATCCGCGCCCTTCAGCCCTTTATGGCAACCTTCGGCGCGCTCCTGATTTTCAGCGCAGGGGTTCTGCCCCAGCTGGAGGAACACCGCCCGATGGACAGTATCGGCAGGGCAATCAACCTCGAGCGCCGCATCCCGAAGAAGATTCCGCTCTACGTTCAGGACTCCCTGCCACTGAACCTCCCCTATTATGCCGAGCGAAAGGTTATTTCGGAGGCAATCCCCGCAGAACTTCTTGGGAAGCAGGGCCCGATACTCGCACTGCTGCAGTCAAAAGACCTCCCCGACTCCATAGGAACATCGGTCATCTGGAAGGGTGAAATCTACCGGAGAAGAACCAGCGAATCGCGCCTGCTGCTTTTTATTGAGAGTCATCTCAAGGCCCGCAAAGGCAACATGAGCGGGTTCACCAATTACAGCCTTGTTTACAGGAAGTAGCACTGCCAACGTGTCATTATGAAGAGATCCGTTCAATGGAGCATCGCCGTCTCGGCCGTCACCCTCGTCTGCAGCCTCAGCTTCGCATATGGAGATATCCCTGTCGCAGCCTGGTTTCACGCTCTCAATGATGCCTCGCTCTTTGCGCTCTTCAGCCGCATAACGCTCTTTGGCGACTCACTCTCTTACCTTGTGCCCGGCCTCCTGCTCTATCTGGTTTTTCGCTCAAGCAAGCCGCATCTTGCCGAAACGGGACGATTTCTTTTTGTTGGGGTGGCAGTTTCAGGCCTTGGTGCCGACATCATCAAGTTCATCGCCGGCAGGGCAAGACCCAAACTCTATTTCAGCGACCATATTTACGGCTTCAGCTTTTTCCGGTATGAACCTGCATGGATCTCCTTCCCTTCCGGCCACGCCGCCACCGCCTTCAGCGCGGCGTTTGTGCTCTCGGCCCTCTTCCCCCGATGGCGCATACTCTGCTTCGCTCTTGCGGTCTTGATTGCATTCAGCCGCATCTACCTTTCCCAGCACTATATCAGCGACGTCATTGCCGGGTCGTTCCTCGGCATGGCGTCAACGGCGCTGCTTTATAACCGATTTTTCAAGCCGAAAGACAATGCCATCGAACCCTCCCAAGTCTGAAACCAGGCGGTTTCTCTTTGCACTGGCCCTTATTGTCCTCCTGAGCTTCTTCCTGGGCCTCGGCTCCGCTCCGCTGTTTGATGTCGACGAGGGGGCTTTCAGCGAGGCGACACGGGAGATGGTTGTCAGCAAGAACTATCTGACAACCTATCTCAACGGCGCACCGCGCTTCGACAAGCCAATTCTCATCTACTGGCTGCAGGCTCTCTCAGTCAAGGGATTCGGGCTCACGGAGTTCGCCTTCAGGCTGCCCTCCGCCCTTGCCGGAAGCCTCTGGGCCGCATCGATGTTCACCTTCGCCCGCAAGCTCTCAGGCAATCGTCAGGCTTTTCTGGCTACGGCGATGCTTGTGCTCTCGCTGCAGGTGAGTGTTATTGCCAAGGCCGCAATCGCTGACGGGCTCCTGAACAGCTTCCTTGCCTTGACCATGTTCGCCCTTCTCCACCACTTCCGGACGGGATCAAAACGCTCCATGCTCATCGCATCCGCCTCAGCCGGCTTCGGCATGCTCACCAAGGGTCCGATTGCAATCATCATCCCCATTGCCGTCTCCACGCTCTTCGCCCTGCAGGACGGCACATTGAAAACATGGATAAGACGCCTCCTCAACCCGACCGCCATCGCTCTTTTTCTCGTTATCGCCATGCCTTGGTACATCCTGGAGTATCGCGACCAGGGCATGGCCTTTATCGAAGGGTTTTTTCTCAAGCACAATGTCAACCGGTTCAGCTCCTCCTTCGAAGGCCACTCGGGCTCTCTCCTCTATTACATCCCGGTCGTCATCGTCGGACTCATGCCCTTCACCGGACTCCTTTTCACCGTATTCTTCAATATCAAACAGCTGCTCGCCGACAGGAGCAACCGTTTTCTGGCCATATGGTTTGTCTTTGTCTTTGTCTTTTTCTCGCTCTCCGGCACAAAACTGCCGCACTACATGATCTACGGCTATACGCCGCTCTTTCTGCTCATGGCCCGTGCGCTCCCAGAGAGCAAACACCCTGAACGACTGGCACTCTGGCCGGGAGTGCTGCTTGCCGTGCTGCTCTTTCTGCCGCTGTTCCTGCAGGCGGCCTTGCAGAAAATCACCGACCCCTACATCCATGCTCTGATTGCCGGAGGCATAGCGCTGACCGGAACAAAGCACATGCTCACGGTTACGCTTGCGCTTGTCGCGCTTGCGGCCGTTCAGTTCATCCCCCGTTTTTCCCCTTCCGACAAACTGGTTGGTGCAGGGGTCATTTTTGCCCTGCTCATCAATCTCTACCTTATGCCCCTTGCCGGAAAACTCCTCCAGCAACCGATCAAGGATGCCGCTTTGTTGGCAAAAAAAGAGCAGCTCAAAATCGTGATGTGGAAACTCTACAACCCCTCTTTTTTAGTATATTCGGAATCATTTGTCGAAAAACGCGAGCCCCGTCCCGGCGAAACCGTACTGACGACCGTCAGGGAACTCAACACGCTTGAAAACCCCGCCGTCCTCTACCAGAAACACGGCGTCGTGCTGGCAAAACTAATCCAATGAACCTAAGGTCATGAAGCTTTCTGTCGTCATACCGGTCATGAATGAGGCGGAGAACATCAAGCCTCTGTTTGCCGCGCTGGCATCGTCACTTGCCGCCGTGGACCATGAGATTGTGCTCGTCGACGACGGTTCGACCGATTGCACCGTAGCCGAAATCCAGGCAAACGCTCCCGCCAACCTCCAGCTTGTGGTGCTCAACAAAAATTACGGCCAGACAACCGCGATGGCCGCAGGGATCGATCATGCGCGCGGCGAACTCATCGCAACGATGGATGGCGATTTGCAGAACGACCCGTCGGATATTCCCATGATGATGGACTACCTTCATGCCCGCGATCTGGACGTTGTCGCCGGTCGGCGTGCGGGACGTCAGGACGGGATGCTCCTGCGCAAAATTCCCAGCAAGATTGCCAACGCACTCATCCGCTCAATGACTGACGTGCATATCAGGGACTATGGATGCACCTTGAAGGTCTTCAAGAAGGAGGTCGCCAAAAATCTGGGGCTCTACGGCGAACTGCACCGCTTCATCCCCGTGCTTGTGCAGCTCTACGGCGCAAAAATGGAAGAGGTCGACGTCAAGCATCATCCACGGCAGTTCGGCAAATCGAAATACGGCATCGGAAGGACATTCAAGGTGATGAGCGACCTGCTCTTCATGGTCTTCTTCCAGAAGTACAGCCAAAAGCCGATGCACCTCTTCGGAACGCTGGGCTTTCTCTCGTTCTTTGTCGGACTCGCCCTTAACCTCTACCTGCTGGCAGTGAAAATTCTTGGCCAGGATATCGGCGGCCGGCCGCTGCTCACCCTGGGCATCATTCTGACCTTTATCGGCATCCAGCTCATCACCACCGGGTTCATAGCCGAATTCATCATGCGCACCTACTACGAGTCGCAGAACAAGAAACCCTATATCATCAGAAAGATTGTCGGCAAACAGTAAAACCCGCCTGAAAAAGCTGCTCAAGACCTTTCTGCAGCTGGCCGTCACGGCAGTGGCACTCTATCTGGTGCTGAAGAAGACCGATATCGCAAAGCTTTCCGGCTTCATCCGGAACGCCAACTTGTGGTATATCCTGCTCTCTTTCGTGTTTTTCAACATCTCCAAGCTGTTCAACGCTGTCCGGCTGAACCGCTTCTTCAAGGCTATCGGCATCGAGCTTTCAGCCGTCTACAACATCAAGCTCTACTACCTTGGCATGTTCTACAACCTCTTTCTTCCGGGGGGAATCGGCGGGGACGGCTACAAGATCTATGTGCTGCAGAAGAACCACGGACTGAAGATGATCAACGTCTTTCACGCCGTCCTCTGGGACAGGATATGCGGGGTTTTTGCTCTGGCGTTTCTCTCATTCATCATGCTGCTGCCGAGTGGCTTTGCCGTGAAGTTTCCGGTTCTGGTCCCCTGGGCGTGGGTGGCTCTTGTGCTCATCTACCCTGTCGCTTTTCTCATCAACAGGTTTTTTTACCGGCAGTTCATCGGGGTTTTCGCTGTGACGGCCCTTGAATCGCTGCTCGTGCAGATAACCCAGGTGATTTCAGCCTACTTCATCCTTGCGGCACTTTCGCATCACACCAACACCATCGAATATCTGGAGATCTTCCTGGTATCGACCTTCGCCACAATCCTTCCCTTGACCATCGGCGGAGCGGGGGCACGGGAGGTTACCTTCTTCTATATGCTGGGCGCCATGCAGCTCGAAGTAAGCGCCGGCGTCGCGCTCTCCCTCATCTTCTTCGTCATTTCCGCAATCTCCTCACTTGCTGGAATCCTCTTAAGGATCCGCCACGAAAAAAGCGCACCCGACCCTGAGCGTTCCGGGCGGGATATGGCTACATCCTCAACTCCAGATCCTTCAGCTTGAGCTGCCACTGCTCTTTGCCGTTCCACACATTTTTTTCTACCGAATAGACCAAGCTGAATGGTTTGCGGGAAGCCGCCAGGAGATCGGTGTGGATATCAGGCCGGTCGAAACCGATGACTTCGAAAACCCTTCCGCTGCCATCCTTTACGGAAAACTTCACATGCCGTTCACGCAGGAGTCGCGGCGAGCCATAGAGCAGAAGCCCGCTGGAGATGAAGAGCGGCTCGCGATTGCCGTAGCCGTAGGGGGCAAACTGCCCGAGCACGTTGATGAAGCGCGCTGTGATGGCATCGAGAGGCAACTCAGCATCGATAGTGAGCTCTTTCTGCCGATCGGCGATGGGCAGAAGAGCGCTGCAAACCTCATTGAACTTTTTTCGGAAGCCCGCGAGATTCTCGGGCCGGAGGGTCACGCCTGCGGCCTGATGGTGTCCGCCGAACTGTTCGAGAAACTCGCTGCACTGCTGCAGGGCATCATAGATATTGAACCCCTCGACGCTTCTGACAGAGCCCTTGACAAGCCCGTTCATGCTGCCGAGAATCACGGTCGGCAGATAGTGCTTCTCGAGCATCTTGGAAGCCACAATGCCAAGCACGCCAAGGTGCCATGACTCATCATAGAGCACAATGGAGGAACAGAAGGATGCGAAATGGCTTTCGAGCATTTTCTCCGCCCTCGTCATGATATCGGCATCAATCTCGCGACGGCGAATATTCAGGCTTTCGAGCTCATCGGCATGGCGGCGGGCATCCGGCTGAGTCTCCGAAATCAGCCAATCGAGAGCAAGGCGGGCGGAGTGCATCCTGCCTGCCGCATTGATGCGCGGAGCGATGCCGAAAGCGATATGCGCCATCCCCACCTCACCCGCCGCAACACTCATGAGCGAGAACATCGCCTTCAGGCTTGCCCTCGGCTTTCTCCTCATCAGCTCAAGCCCCTCACTGAGCAGCGTGCGGTTTTCGCCCTCGAGCGAAACCATGTCGGCCGCTGTGGCGATAGCGACAAAATCAAGATAGCTTCGCCAACGCTCACCCTCGCCCTGCACATCGCCTGAGATGGCCTGAAGAAGCTTGAAGGCGACAGCGCAGCCGCAAAGCTCCCTGAAGGGGTAGGTGCTGCCGGGAACCTTCGGATTGAGAATGGCAAATGCCTCCGGCAGCTCCTCCGGCTCGTGATGGTCACACACAATCACATCAATACCCTGCTCTGCACAGCGCTTTATGGCATCATTGGCCCTGATGCCGCAATCAATGGTTATCAAAAGCTTGACACCTTCTGCAAGAGCTGAATCGATACCTTCGGTTGAGAGGCCGTACCCCTCACTGAACCGGTCGTTGACATAGTAGATGAGCTCCGCCTCAAGCTCCTTCAGAAACAGGAAGAGCATTGCCGTGCCGGTCGTACCGTCGACATCGTAGTCGCCATAGAGCATGATCTTCTCGTGGTTTCGAACGGCCTCAAGTACCCGGTCGACCGATTTCCGCATGTCCTGCATGAGAAACGGCGAGGGAAGGTCTGCAAGGGAGGAACGGAAATAGGACTTTGCCGCATCAAAAGTCGTAATCCCCCTGTTGCAGAGTGCCTTCGACAAAGGTTCACTCACATTGATTGTTCCTGAAAGTGCCAGGACGCTCTCAGGAGCGGGGGAGAGAATATTCCAACGGTATCGCTTCATTGAACAAGAGGAAAATCTGATAATAAAAGTGTCAAGTTATATAACTCTCCACCATTTCGAAACAAACCGCAGGCATCCAGCACCCGCTGCAGTTGCAAGAAGCGCCAGATATTACTTACATTCAGTGTTGTCGAAAAGATCGAGTCCCTCATTAACCATCCACCAGGAACAGAACGCATGAGCCAGCTGATCACCATCGAACGCCACATTCTCGAACAGCAGAAGTATTTTCCGGAAGCGCACGGCGAGCTTACCGAACTTCTCAACGACGTTGCCTTTGCGGCCAAACTGGTAAGACGGGAGGTTGTGCGCGCGGGACTGGTCGACATTCTCGGTTTTGCAGGAAGCACCAATGTTCAGGGTGAGGAGGTCAAAAAGCTCGATCTGTTCGCCAATGAAAAAATCATCAATGCCATCGGCCAGCACGGCCGTTTTGCCGTCATGGGCTCCGAGGAGAATGAGGGAATCATCATCCCTCCCAAAAACGAGAGTGGAAGCTATGTACTGCTTTTCGATCCGCTCGACGGATCCTCCAACATCGATGTCAACGTCAGCGTCGGCACCATCTTCTCCATTTACAAAATCAAGGGCGATGATCCATCGAAGGCAAGCATCTCCGACTGCCTCCAGCACGGCCACGAACAGGTCGCTGCCGGCTACGTCATCTACGGCTCCTCCGTCGTCATGGTCTATACCACAGGTCACGGCGTCCATGGCTTTACCTACGACCCGACCATCGGCGAGTTCCTGCTCTCCCATGAGAACATCGTCACCCCGAAAAGCGGCAAATACTACTCCATCAACGAAGGCTCATACGAGCAGTTCAACGAGGGAACGAAAAAATATCTCGACTATATCAAAGAGGAGGACCCTGCAACCGGCCGGCCATACAGCACCCGCTACATCGGCTCGCTCGTTGCGGACTTCCACCGCAACCTCCTCGTCGGAGGAGTCTTCATCTATCCTCCAACCGCCAAGCATGCCAACGGAAAGCTCAGGCTGATGTACGAAGCCAACCCGCTCGCATTCATCTGCGAACAGGCCGGAGGACGGGCGACAAACGGAAAAGAGCGTATCCTCGACATCAAGCCCGCTGAACTCCACCAGCGCACACCGCTCTACATCGGCAGCACCGATGACGTCATCGTAGCCGAAGAGTTCGAGCAAGGCATTCGTTGAATCTCGCCGAGGGGACGTTAGTGACAAATTACACAAACCACATTCTCACGGAACTCACCATGAGTAATCTTGCTCTTCACCAATGGGTCGCATATGACTTGTGGGACCTATGAAAGAGCTAAGATCTTGTTGCGGGGGATTTTGCAAAATGAAACGACAGAGAGAGCCCTGCGTACCGGGCTCTCTCTGTTACATCTTTCCGCGGTCGAACTCGGGGTAGAAGATTCGCTCGATGCCGACGGTTTTTCCGCTCGAGGGATCGAGGGCCATAAGCACACCGGAGAAATGCACATCATCCTCGGCGCACTCATACTTGTGGGGCGTCTGGTAGAGCATCCTGTCTGTGGCCGATTTTATCTGCATGCCAATGACCGAGTTATGAGGGCCGGTCATCCCCGCGTCCGTGCAGTAGCCGGTGCCCTTCGGAAGGATACGCTCATCGGCGGTGGGTACATGGGTATGGGTGCCGATAACGGCCGAAACACGCCCGTCGAGGTACCAGCTGAGGGCAATCTTTTCAGCCGTAGCCTCCGCATGGATATCAACAAAAATCATTCGGACTTTATCCTTGTGCTGCTCCTTGATCTGCTTGAGCACCCAGTCAGCCGTCCGGAAGGGGCAGTCAATTGAGTACATGAAGGTGCGCCCCTGCAGATTGACGACAGCAATATCGCCAAGCCCGTCCGGCAGTTTGAAGACACCGTACCCTTTGCCGTAGGTCCCCTTGGGGTAGTTAAGCGGACGGAGGACCTGGGGATGCGTCTTCAGGGTATCGAAAAAGTTGAAGTTGCTCCACGTATGGTTTCCCCCGGTTACAACATTGACCCCAGCCTCAAGAAGCAAATTGAGCGCCTCAAGACTCATCCCCTTCCCGTTATGGGCGTTCTCCCCGTTACAGACCACAAAATCGATATCATGCTTCTTGATGAAGTTCTTCAGCATCATCTGAACCATCTTCTGCCCCGGAGTACCGACAACATCCCCGATGAACAACACCTTGACCGCTTTCTGTGCCATACTATTCAGCTAAGCCTATATAAATAAATTGATTAAAAAGCCGTTCCGCCCCGGATACCGCTTAAACTCCACCAGAAGAGAAGAAAGGTAAAAGATAGGGAAAGAAAACGGCTTTGAAGCGGAAAAAAAGCCCTCCGCACCGTCACATGAAATCACCGCTCTGGAAGGCGGCAGTAACAGGGGGACGAGTAACAGGGGGACGTTAGTGACAAATTACACAAATCGAAAAGCATGACACTGCGCGACACACTAATAAAAGGGATAAAAACTATGGCGCATTATCCAATGGCAGCAATAGCCGGTCGGAACTGGGTCTGGAGATTGACGAACTGAACATGAGCGTTGGGCGGGAGGTTACCGGGGCTGACACATCATCTCTTTTTGCTGGGGATGGTAGCTTGTGTAATTTGTCACTAACGTCCCCCTCGAGGGGAGATGAGGCACGCCCAAGAGCGATAAACTGAAGCTGACCCGAGCGCCAATGGAATTATGGCGGAATTTGACGAATTTCAGAAAATTGAGAACGAATCAAACCATAAGCCATGGCCGTTCAGCGAAAAAACCTCATCTACCTCTCGATAACCCTCCTGCTCTTCGGTGCAGGCTTTGGTATGGCGTTTCTGGAGAGAGTGGAGAAGGTCTCTCCAGGGGCGTACCGAGGGGCATATGCGGCTCTTGGCGCCTACCGCTTGACGCATCCGGAAGAGGTTCCCCGCTCGCTTGCGGTGGTGGACTACTCAAAGCCCTCATGGGTGAAGAGGATGGCGCTTATCGACTTGACCACAGGGAAATCGTCGTATTACCGTGTGGCGCATGGCAAAAATTCCGGAGAGCTCTACGCCCTGCGCTTTTCGAACACCCCGGAGTCCAACATGAGCAGCCTCGGCCTCTTCCGCTCACTCGGCGCCTTCAATGGAGAGCACGGAAAAGCCATACGGCTTGAGGGCCTCGACGGGGAGATGAACGGCAACGCCTTCACGCGCGACATCGTGCTGCACGCCGCGGGTTATACTGGAGCGGGCACCATCCTCTGGAATCTCATCACCTTCAACGGCCCGAGGATTGGGCGAAGCAACGGCTGCTTTGTAGTCTCCAACGCCGATATCGACGAGGTAGCCGACAAACTTGCCGATGGCGGATTTATTTATGCGCGGAGTAATTATACCGTGTTTATCGATAAGTAAAATAATTTTACATTTCACTGAATGCAACCTATAATGAATCAGTGATGCCGACAAAAGACCTGATTACTGAAGCAATTGCGATGCCGCCCGGAGAGCGGGCATTAATTGTCGATTCCCTTCTCAAAAGCCCCAATCCTGCTGAATCCGAAATCGAGACGAAATGGGCGGGAGTTGCTCAGCTTCGCCTGAAGGAACTTAAATCAGGGAGTACGAAAGCTCCATCGGGGGAGGATGTTCTTGACACGATTATGAAGCGGCTTCAGCAATGAATATCGAGTTTCATCCCTACGCAGCGGAGGAACTTAACGAAGCGGTCGACTATTATGAATCTCAAAAAGAATGAGCTGGGGGTTGACTTTGCATTGGAAGTTATTGCAACCATCAATCGGATAATTGCTTTTCCTGACGCATGGCCGTTGCTGTGCCCGGATATAAAACGCGCTCTGATGAAACGGTATCCTTACGGGATTTTGTACAGTGCTGAAAAGGACCGCATGTATATTCTCGCTGTCATGAACCTTTATAAGCACCCCGAGTACTGAAAGAAAAGAATACAACAGGAGAAGCCCGGCGAAAACCGGGCGTCTCTTGTTGTATATCCTAACGAAACCTTCAGAACGCATCGATGATGGCATTGAGGGTGGCGCTTGGGCGCATGGCTTTTTCGGTCAGCGCATCGTCCGGATGGTAGTAGCCGCCCATGTCGACCGGCTTGCCCTGTGCGGCAATCAGCTCTTCGTTGATCTTTGCCTCGTTTGAAGAGAGCGCTGCAGCTACTTTGGCAAAACGCGCCTTGAGCTCCTCGTCGCGGCTCTGTGCAGCGAGTGCCTCTGCCCAGTAGAGTGCGAGGTAGAAGTGGCTGCCGCGGTTGTCAATCTGACCGACCTTGCGGGCTGGTGACTTGTCGTTGTCGAGGAACTTTCCGATGGCCTGGTCGAGCGTCTCGGCGAGAACTGCAGCCTTGTCGTTGCTGAATGCCCTTGAGAGGTGGTCGAGCGAAGCGGCAAGGGCGGAAAACTCGCCAAGCGAATCCCATCTGAGGTATCCCTCTTTCTGGAACTGCTGGACGTGCTTTGGAGCTGAACCGCCTGCACCGGTTTCGAAAAGTCCGCCGCCGTTCATGAGCGGTACAACGGAGAGCATCTTGGCGCTGGTGCCGAGCTCGATGATCGGGAAGAGATCGGTGAGGTAGTCGCGCAGTACGTTTCCGGTGACAGAGATGGTGTCCTTGCCGGCACGGATTCTCTCAAGCGAGAAGTTCATGGCCTCTACCGGTGTCATGATGCGGATATCAAGACCGGAGGTGTCATGATCCTTGAGGTAGAGATTGACCTTTTTGATGATCTGTGCGTCATGGGCACGATTGCTGTCGAGCCAGAAGATTGCCGGAGCACCGGTGATTCTTGCACGGCTGACGGCGAGCTTTACCCAGTCGCGGACAGGAGCGTCCTTGGCCTGGCACATCCTGAAGATATCACCGGTTTCGACCGGCTGCGACATCAGCGTAGTGCCTGAGGCATCGACAACGCGGATGGTGCCGTTGGCGGGAGCGAAGAAGGTCTTGTTGTGCGAGCCGTACTCCTCGGCCTGCTGCGCCATGAGGCCGACGTTGGGCACACTGCCGATGGTGGCAGGGTTGAAGGCGCCGTTCTTGCGACAGTCTTCGATGATTGCCTGATACATGGTTGCGTAACAGCGGTCGGGAATCATCGCCTTGGTGTCGTGCAGCTTGCCGTCAGGACCCCACATCTTGCCGGAATCGCGAACGACGACAGGCATTGAAGCGTCGACGATGATGTCGTTGGGTACATGGAGGTTGGTAATGCCCTTGTCGGAATCGACCATCGCGAGCGCCGGGCGCGTCGCGTAGACAGCCTGGATGTCAGCTTCAATCTCCGCACGCTGTGCATCGGGAAGCTTCTGGATTTTCAGATAGAGGTCGCCGAGTCCGTTGTTGACGTTCACGCCGAGCTCCTTGATGACTGCGGCATGCTTCTCGAAGACATCTTTGTAGAAAACGGTAACGGCATGGCCGAACATGACCGGGTCTGAGACCTTCATCATGGTGGCTTTCAGGTGCAGTGAGAGCAGCACCCCCTGCTGTTTGGCATCGGCGATCTGGTCATCATAGAACTTGCGAAGCGAGCGGACATTCATCACCGAGCTGTCGATGATCTCGCCCTGAAGCAGCGGCGTGGACGGCTTAAGCACGGTTGCAGTACCATCAGCGCCGACAAACTCGATCTTCACATCGGTTGCCTTGTCGACGGTGACCGACTGCTCGCTGCCGTAGAAATCTCCGCCGTTCATGAATGCGACATGCGATTTCGACTCGGGGCTCCATGCACCCATCCTGTGCGGGTTCTTTTTTGCAAACGCTTTTACCGAGAGCGGGGCGCGGCGATCGGAGTTGCCTTCGCGCAGAACCGGATTGACAGCACTTCCAAGCACCTTGGCGTAGCGGGCCTGAATCTCTTTCTCTTCAGCAGTAGCAGGGGCTTCAGGATATTCCGGAAGCTTGTAGCCATGGTCCTGCAGCTCCTTGATGGCAGCCTTGAGCTGAGGAATGGAGGCACTGATATTCGGCAGCTTGATGATGTTGGCTTCGGGAGTCAGGGCAAGCGCGCCAAGTTCAGCAAGATAGTCCCCGATCTTCTGCTCGGGAGTAAGGTTATCCGGGAAGTTCGCCAGAATACGGCCGGCAAGCGAAATGTCCTTGGCTTCGACGTCAACGCCGGTGCCACGGGTAAAAGCCTTGAGAATCGGCAGAAGTGAGTAGGTCGCCAAAGCCGGAGCCTCGTCGATCTTCGTATAGATGATCTTTGCTGTTTTTGCCATATCGGTAGTTGTGTTTTAAGTATTGTATGTAAATAAAAAACCAGCTGAAAGACACTCAAAAAATAAGCTCAGAATATCCGCCGGGGCAGCGTACCGCCCGGTCAAGGCCAAAGCCAATGATAAAATAAAGGTACTGTGAAACCGGCCGGCGTCAGACGATAACAGCGTCACGCTGGCGAAGAAGAGGGCTACGAAAAAATGCCCGCTTCAAGAGAGACAAAATAAACCTGCTACCGGCAAAACCCGACCGGAGCAGGCTCGAATGTACTGTATTAAACCGGGGAACCTGTTACGGCTCTGCTCCCCGTGGGCACTCACCTGGAGGGAGTGGACTAGTCGTGAAGGCCTACGCGGTCGGCTAGTTCCTTGTCGTTGAGAACCTCGTGCGCAAGCTTGATCATCGGTATGGTTGCACCCATGGAACTGTAACCTCCATCGTGGAAGAGGTTCTGCATGGTCACCTTGCGGGTGAGATCGCTGAGAATGGTCATCGAATATTCTGCGCACTCCTCAGCAGATGCGTTGCCGAGAGGCGACATGAGGTCGCTGTACTCGTACATCTTCTCAAATCCGGGGATGCCGCTTCCGGCCTTGGTATAGGTAGGGCTCTGCGATATGGTGTTGATGCGGATGGCACGTCTTGCAAGCCTCGGCCCATAACTGCGGACAATCGATTCGAGCAGTGACTTGGCATCTCCCATATCGGAGTAGGTCCAGTAATTCCTCTGCGAGGCGATGTAGGAGAGCGCCAGAATGCTGCCGCCATCTTTAATCGCTTCATTCTTGAGTGCGTAGGAGACAATCCTGTGCAGCGAAAGACCTGAAACATCGAGGGTCTTAATGAACCACTCGTAGTTGAGGTCCTCATAGGGAAGCTGCTTGCGGATATTCTGCGACATTCCGATTGAATGAACGATGAAATCCACCTGACCGAGCTTCTCTTTAAGCTCAACAAAGCAGTTGTCGACATCTTCGTTTCTGGACGCATCGCAGACAATCATCGGTGCGTTGCCGCACAATGCCGAAAGCTCGTCCATATTGCCGAAGCGCAATGCTGTGGCGACATTTGAGATGGCGATCTGGGCGCCCTCGTTGTAAGCATGCACAGCAATCTGCCATCCGATGCTGCTCTCATCCAGCGGGCCGAAAATAATGCCTTTCTTCCCTTTCAACAAACCATAGTGCGCTTTCTCGGACATGATATAAGCTGATTCTTTAAC
>JBAXBE010000007.1:0-102036 GCA_037142155.1 Chlorobiaceae bacterium | reverse complement strand
TTCAGCAAAAGAATTTATACCAAGCAGAAGTGGTCTTATAGACGGGGGCACGTCCAAGGAAAAGCAGTTTGAGCGAGCGGAGGGCCTCTTGATAGCGCGCCTCTTCGATCATCATGACAGGATCGAACAGAAGCCACTCCTGCCAAACATCCTCAACCGGTTCGCAGGTGCGCCGATCGAAGGGGAGCCGGATATTTCCGGGGGCCTCTTTTTCCGGATCCGGCGAGTAGGCTGCCGACATTGCCACGAGATCCAGGAGCGGGAACTCTTTCTGCGGTTTTTTCGGCGCGCCCAGGTAGGCGGCCAGAAAGGCCCGGATATCTCCATCGTAACCCTCAATAATTCTGGCGGCAACAGGGAAGTTAGGCTTGTAGCAGAGCTCGAAGCCCATGTCGCCACTGTGGCAAGCCACTCCGGAAAAGAGCTCCGGTCGGCGCATCGCCAGACGCAGGGCGCCGAAACCACCCGATGATTTTCCGGCTATAGCCCTGTGGCTTCTGTCAGAAAGCGTACAGAGGGTGGTGTCGATGAAGGGGATGAGTTCGTCGAGAAGGTAGCGCTCGTAGTTTCCGGTTGCCGGTGAGTCGACATACTGCGACCCGCCGTAGCCGGTCATGCAGTCCACCATGACGATGATGGTTTCAGCCATCAGGCCATCCCTCATCATGGCCTCGGCCATTTCAGGGAGGGTTGGTCGGCCGAAGCTGTAGTTCAGGAAGCTGGCTCCCGTGGAAGCGAAGCCCGCCAGGAGGTAGATGACCGGGAACTGCCTTTTTCCGTCGTAGGACGGTGGCAAAAAGACGGGAACCTTTCGTTCCTCGGGGTCTCCAAGCGGATTTCCTCTCAGTGTCACCCCCGGCACGACAACCTCTATTACTCTTGATTTTCCCGGCAGGAATTCATTCATAGCTTAAGTGCGTTTTTGCGGCGGTTGACACGCGCTGAAATCAAGATGCTGACCTCATAGAGCAAAATCATCGGCAGACCGATGACCATCTGGGTGACAACATCGGTTGAGGGCGTCACTACTGCCGCAATAATCAGAAGGGCGACAATGGCATGCTTGCGGTAGAACCGCATGAACGCAGGGGTGAGAAGCCCTATTTCAGAAAGGACATAGGAGATGAATGGGAGCTCGAAGACCAGTCCGGCAGTCAGGAGTGCGCCGATAAAAAAGCTTACGTAGTCCTGGACCGAGATGTTGTTCTTGATCAGGGTTGTGCCGAATCCTGCGAAAAACTGCAAGGTGACGGGCAGAAAGACGAAATAGCCGAACGCTATGCCGGTGAAGAAAGAGAGGGAGATGAAGAGAATCCCGAACCGGCCAGCCTTGCGTTCATGATCGTGGAGACCGGGAGCCACGAACTGCCATAACTGCCATGCCAGAATGGGGAAGGAGATGATGAAGCCTGAAAAAAACACCACCTGAAGGTAGAGTGAGATTTGGCCGTAGGGAATAAGGTTCTGAAGGACTATGCCCTTGCTGCTCCGGGAGAGGGGGCCTATAAGCACCTCGTTGACGAGGAAGTCGGCCTGCATGGTGCAGATTGCCGTGACGACGAGGAGCGCCACTGCCGACTTGATCAGGCGTGAACGTATCTCTTCGAGGTGACCCATCACCCCCAGACCGCCCTCTGCTTCCTGATTGCCGGCCAGTAATCTCATCGCTTCCGATTGCTCATCATGCCGGTTTTCGGTTGGGTCTTCCGGAACCCGTGAAGATGGAGTGAACAGGTTTTCCTCGGTCATTTATTGCGGCTTGAGCTCCAGGTGCATGAATGGACATGATTTCGATTCCAAAACATAGCAACTAAGATGGTTGCGGCCAAAATAATCTTTTCGGCGTTCACTGGCGCACCATTGGTGAGAGTAACGGGTCAATTATCAAGCAGATAGAATTTCAAGGTTACCCCATCGTTACGTATCTTCCCTTCAGAGGCTTCAGCGGTGTTCGTTATTTTTCGCACTGTGCGATGTCGCGACATCAGGAGCGGCTCTCTTGAATCTTTTTTTTTCCAAATGGCTTGCTGCCGGGAGTTTTTTTTCTGGTGGCGAGGCCTGTTTTCAAGAGCTTTTTCCCTGAGGGGAGCTCGTCATGTTAAAGTCCGGGGAATAGGTGAATATCAAGGATGTTACCAGATCGGTAGCCGATGAAGTCGAGGTGTTTCAGCATCGCTACAAAGAGGTGCTTCACTCCCAGAATACGCTGGTCGACAAGGTTACGCGGTATGTGCTCCGCCAGCAGGGAAAACAGATCCGGCCGGCTCTTGTGCTGCTGTCGGCAAAGCTGTGCGGGGGGGTCAACGATTCGAGCTACCGTGCGGCCATCATGGTCGAACTGCTCCACTCGGCCACGCTCATTCATGACGATGTGGTAGACGGTGCAGAGATGAGGCGCGGGATAGCGTCAATCAACGCACTCTGGAAGAACAAGATATCGGTGCTTATCGGCGACTATCTGCTTTCCAGGGGCCTTCTCTACTCTCTTGAACACAAGGACTACGGGTTTTTGCATCTGGTTTCCGAAGCGGTTCGCCGGATGAGCGAGGGCGAGATGCTCCAGATCCAGAAAACGCGCAGTCTTGATATCTCGGAAAAGGATTATCTCAGTGTCATTTCAGACAAGACGGCATCACTGATCTCCTCCGCATGTGCAATGGGCGCCCGCAGCGCTACTGATGACGAGAGCCTCGTTGCCTGCATGAAAAGCTACGGGGAGTATCTTGGCCTGGCCTTCCAGATCCGGGATGACCTGCTCGATTATACCGGGGATGAAAAAAAAACGGGCAAGGAGCTTGGTATTGATATCAGGGACAAGAAGATAACCCTCCCCTTGATCTATGCGCTCCTGCACTCCCCGCTCTCCGAGCAGAAAACCATTCGGTCTATTCTGAAGAGCTCCGCAAAGAGGAGTGTCAGGCGCTCAGAGGTCATGGTCTTTGTCAGGGAGAAAGGGGGGTTTGATTATGCGGCGGAGGTTGCAGAGGGTTTTGCGGCAAAAGCGGCGGCTTCAATCGCCTCTTTTGAGGAGAGCCCGGCAAAGACCTCGCTTCTGCAGCTTGTCGATTTTGTCATGAAGCGGCAGAGTTAGGCGCTGCAGGTAAAAGGGAGGAGAATTAACCGTTACCAAGAGAGATGAAGAAAAAAGCAGGTTTGATTGTTCTGTTGCTTATCGGGATCATGGTGATTTTCGACAAGATTATCATGCCCTTGTACATATCGCAGGGGAGCATCAGGGTTGTCCCCGATGTCACCCGGATGAAGTATGATGACGCCGAGCGCAGATTGCGCCATTCCGGACTGGAGGCCCGAAAGAGCTTCTATGTCAAGTATCTCAGCAATGTCGATTCCAACGTCGTGCTCTCGCAGATGCCCGAAGCAGGAATGGAGGTAAAGCCCGGCAGGAACGTCTTTCTCGTGCTCAACCGAAGGGATAAGCCGACATTCCCGATGCCCGACCTGCTTGGCCGTCCGGAAATGGATGCCCGTCAGGCGGCCGCCCGCCTGGAGCTGGCGTTGCCAAACGTCCAGCTGAGCCCTGTGACAAGGCAGGATGATGACGGAAAAGTACTGAGCCAGTCAATCCCGCCCCAGACTGTTGTCAGCTCAGGCGCTCAGGTTTCTCTTATCGTCGGGAGGTTCCAGGAGTCTTCGGAAGGGACGAAAAAAGTCATCGTTCCCGATCTTCTTGGCAAGTCCCTCTCTCAGGCCAGGCTGGCCATTGCAAGTGCCGGTCTCACTCTCGGGAAGGTTACTACCGAATATTCCGCATTACTGATACCCAGCACGGTCATCAGCCAGAAACCCGCAGTCTCTGCTTACGTCTCTCCCGGGCAGACGGTTGAACTGACTGTCGTGGCCGCTGCGCCTGAATAGCCCTGAGTGCAGGGGCTTGGCCCAATCCTTCCGGGATCGATTCATCAGGCCAATTCTCAGGGAGTGCTTGGAAGTGATGTCAGAACTTCTTAACATTTAGCGTGGTATGGCACTAACCGGAAAGGGCTTCTTTGCCGATGGCGAGGAACTCTTTTCTCTCCGCACCGATTTTTTTTCGAACGTTAGTTTCTCTTCACTATGGCCGAACAACTCTCGTCAGCTGCACAGCCCGTTCCACAGAAGGGCCCCGAAGGAGTCCCCGGCATCGTGAAGCTTGCGCCTCTGCTTGCCGTTCCTTTGGCGCTGCCTGCGTTGGCGGGCGTTCTCTTCAGCGGAGCCGCTGTCGCCGTTGCCGTTGGTGCAATCGGCCCAAAAGGCAGAGAGCTGCTGAAGAGTTCCGGAAAGGCGCTCGGCGAGATGCTGCCAGTTGCCAAATCGGCGTTTCTGGCTGCAACCAAGGAAAATGAACAGCCTTCCGGGGTGGACCCTTTATCAATCAAGTAACCATACAGAGCAATGTCTGAAGAAAATGCGAAGGTTGATCCGATTATAGAAAAAGGAGTTAAGGGAGGCGCAATGATTGTCCCCCTGATTGGAACGCCTCTGGCTCTGGGCGCAGTTGCCACGCTGGTTATCGGCGGATTGGGACTCGGCGCCATGGCCACGGCTGCGGTTACTGCAGTCGGCATTCCCGTTGCCGGCAAACTTTTCAAAAGCTTCCGCAAGCAGCAGGGAGCATCACCCACGCCTACCGGTTCGGGGGCGCCAGGGATTGAGGAAGCAGGCGACTGGAGTTAATGCTCTTGGCGACCAGCTGAGGCGGACCGGAACAGTCCGGTCACTCCTGACCGGTTAGGTCGCCTGGGAGTGGTTGTCAGCGGTAGTTTGCCTTTTTATACTCATCGCGAAGCCCCTTGATGCCTGTTGTCCGGTCATTGCCGTCGGTGATGATGCCGAAATACTCCAGGATGATGCGTACAACAAGCCAGAGGCCTGCAAACAGCATCGATAGAGAGCTCCAAAGGGTGCTGATATATTTTTTTGCCATAACAAGTGGTGAGAGCCCATGACAAAAAAAGCCACTCCTGCAAGAGTGGCCTTTTTATTGGTAAGAGCTTCTGCGGTTCAGTCAGTAAGTGAGTCTTCCGCTTCAACCCAGTCTTCATGATGAGAACCATGCTGACGGCCTTTCTGTTCCCAGCGGTAGTATGCGGCGATCCTGATATGCTCTTCATTGGACGCCGGTGTGCCGGTGCCTGAAGCTTTTTTACTCTTTCCTGCCGGCTTTGCCTTTGCAGGTTTTGCGGCGGCGGCCTTTGCCGGTTTGGCTGCAGGGGCCTTCTTTGCCGGCTTCGCGGCTGGCGCCTTGGCTTCCTTTGCTGGCGTTGCTACTGCTGCTGCCTTTTTGGCAGGAGACTTCTCGGCGGCTGCTTTTTCAGTGGTTTTTTTAGCCATTGTTATCCGGGTCTATTTTGTCAAAATTGCGATTAAACAGTTTGTACCAATGAAGATAAAAAATATTCATGATTCAAAGTGACATGAATCATGAATTTTTACATCCGCAAGAGCTGAGGCCTCCGTTTTTTGTGGATTTCGTGGAGGGATTCACTTATCTGCAATTCGTTTTCCCGCAGCTCCGTAGGCAATGACAAAGAGAATGGTCGCGGCCTCGATGATCATGAAGATATCTTTGGGGATATAGGCATTGACCGACAGTCCGCCGTACTCGAGAAATCCGAAAAAGAGGGCCGCAAGCACAATCCGGAGCGGATTCGCCCCTGCAAGCAGGGCGACGGCAATGCCCGCAAATCCTGTTCCGCTGGTCATGCCCGCCAGATAGCAGTGCCTGTAGCCAAGCACAAGATTTGCTGCGCCGAGTCCCGCCAGGGCACCGCCCGCAGCCATTGCCCAGAGCGTGTGGCGACGGGCATTGATTCCTCCGTAGAGCGAGGCATCCGGCTGAAGACCGGATGCCCTGAGTTCGTAGCCTGCTCTTGAATGGAAGAGCAGCACCTGCAAGAAGAGCACTGCACCGATAGAGATCACGATACTGAGGTTTGCCGGGGAACTCTGGAACCATCCAAAGAGGGCGCCGAAGGTCGGAATCGTCGAATGGGCAATAATCGGTGCTGTTTTCTCGGTTGAGGGGAGTGCGAAATGGTCGGTGAGAAGATACCCCGTTACTCCCTGAGCGATAAAGTTCAGCATGATGGTCGCTATCACTTCGTTGACACTGCAGCGCACCTTGAGCACTCCCGGGATAAGCGCCCATAAAGCTCCCGCAGTCATTGCAGAGAAAAGCGTCAGAAGAAGGGCTAGCGGAGCCGGCATGTCAGGGGAGCAGAGGGCACCTGTCAATGCGGCTGCAAAGGCGCCCATCTGCAGCTGCCCTTCACCGCCGACATTGAAGAGCTTTGCCTGAAAGGGGAGCGCGACGGCGAGACCAGCCAATATCAGGGTCGTCATTCTGAAGAGGAGCTGCCCTGATCCGTAGGGAGAGCCTACCGTGGCGCGTACCATTTTGCTGAAGATCATCACGGGATCTCTTCCCGCCAGGGCGATGATGGCCGAGCTGAAGAGGAGCGCCGTGCTTATCGACAGAAGCGGAATGAGGAGCGTGTAGGTTCTTTTTGTCATTTTCTGCGGGGCAACTCTTCAGGTGATGTGAAGGCCGATCTCTTTCTGAAACTCTGGCTCGGAGTGTCGTTTTTGCCCGGTCTCCTCCATGCTGAATTCGTGACGGATCTCTCCGCGGTAGATGCAGCCGATTCGGGTCGAGAGCGCGATGATCTCTTCCAGCTCGGATGAGACAAGCAGGATTGCCATGCCGCCAAGCCGGGCCTCAATGATTTTCCGGTGTATGGTTTCGATTGAGCCTATGTCGACTCCGCGGGTCGGTTGAGCGAGGATCAAGAGTGCGTTATTCGGCCGGGTGAGCTCCCGGGCGACGACAATCTTCTGCTGGTTCCCCCCGGAGAGAGAGCGCAGTGGCTGGCTTGCGGGATTGTCGCAGTCGATGGCATAATCGGCAATCATCTTTTTGGCAAAAGTGTCGAGAGCGGAGCCATCAAACCCTATCCCGTGGCGGAAGGCTCGCTCCCGGTGGCGGCCGAAAACAAGGTTTTCTCTGACGGGGAACTCGGTAATGACCGCGTAGCGCAAACGGTCTTCGGGTACAAATGATACGCCCATTCCGGCAATTTCAGCAGGGCTTTTTGCGGTGAGCGGTTCTTTTTTGAAGGTGACCTCTCCGGAGATGACGGTGCCTGTAGGATAAAGCCCCCAGAGCGTCTCCAGAAGCTCGCTCTGGCCATTGCCTTCAACGCCGGCAATCCCGTAGATCTCTCCGGCCCTGACATTGAGTGAGAGGTTGCGGAGTCGCCCCCCCCCCTTTGGGTTGCGAAACGAGAGATTGCGGATGGAGAGGATCTCTTCACCGGGGCTTGCAGGGGGGTTATCGACTTTGAGGATGACGCTGCGCCCTACCATCATGCGGGCGAGTTCCGGTTTGGTGACCTCTTTTGCCGGCAAGGTGCCGATAATCTCCCCTCTCCTCATGACGCTGACGGTGTCAGCAACGGCAAGGACCTCGTCGAGCTTGTGCGTGATGAGCAGAATGGTTTTGCCTCTCTCTTGAAGCGAGCGGAGCGTCCTGAAAAGCTGTTCTGTTTCCTGCGGTGAGAGGACGGCGGTCGGTTCATCGAAGATCATGATGGATGCCTGGCGCAAGAGGAGCTTGAGAATCTCTACGCGCTGCAGAAGCCCGACACTCAGTGTTCCTGCCAGAGCTTCCGGATCGACACTGAGGCCATAAGCTTCAGATTCACGGCGGATTCGGGAATTGATTTCACTCATTTTGAGCCTGCCGAAGAGTGAGCTCTCTTCATGGCCGAGCATGATGTTTTCCGCTACGCTCAGCTCCCCGGTGAGCATGAAGTGCTGGTGTACCATGCCGATTCCCATGCGGATGGCATCGCGGGGGGAGTCGAACCGGACAGGCTGGCCCCGGACGAGCAGCTCTCCCGTCGTCGGCCGGAGCATGCCGTAGATGATTTTGGAGAGGGTGCTTTTTCCTGCGCCGTTTTCGCCGACCAGGGCGTGGATGGAGCCTTCCCTGATCTCAAGCGAAATATTGCTGTTGGCCGTAACCTCGCCGAAGCTCTTGCTTATGCCGCTGAGGCGAACGGCAGTGCCGCCGGGAGGAGGAGGTTCGGTACTCATACCCAGCTCAGAACGGTCTTGATGGCTTCCTTGCTGTCAAGCGCAACGCGGTATGCCAGCTCGAACTGCGATACGGGAAACACATTGGTGAAGAACTTTTCGCTGTCGAGCACACCGCACTCCAGAAGGGCGGATGCTTTGGCAATGTGGTCGATGGTGGTGATGGAGGAGGAAACGATAACGGGTTCCTTGTGGTGGATAAGGCGGTAGTCATAGCCCAGAACCTCATAGTTGGCCATGAGCAGCACCGTAGCTTGCGGCTTCATCATCCTCATTGTCTTTTCAATCAAGAGGATTCTTCCTGTGGTCTCAATGACCAGGTCGTATGCGTTGTCGAATTCGGAAGTGAAATCGCTGATGTCAAGGGCGATACGCTCGGCGCGGGAGAGCTGGCCCCTGATGCTGAAGGGGTCGACGGCATCAACATGAGGGCAGCCGAGAGCGTGCAGATACTCTGAAACCATGAGTCCGACGGAACCAAGGCCGAGGAGCAGAATCCGCGTCGAGGGACCGGGGGATACTTTTTCGATGGCGCTGATGACATAGGCCAGGAGCCCGGTGAGCAGATCCCTGTGGATGGGCTGGCGGTTGAGCGCAAAGAGGTTCTCCGCCGAAGTGGGTATGATTTCGGCGTGGCAGCCGTAGTAGGGCTCGATGCCGGTCCACCGGTCACCCTTGAAGACATAGACGAAATCTCCCGGCTGCAGATCCTTCACCTCCGGGCCTGTTTCGATGACCTGCCCTATTGATTCGCTGCCGGGCATCAAGGGGTATTTGAATACCCTCTTGGAGACGGGCTTGTTGGCCAGCAGCAGGCGGTCGAAGCCCGGTGTTATGGTGCTGGCAATGGTTTTTACCAGAATGCCGCCAGGGCCGGTGGCATCGTATGGAGCACTCTGCAGCCTGAGCTTGTTTGCTTTCTGCAGGACAATGGCTTGGGCTTCCCCCTTCATGGTCATAGGTGAAATAAAGTCTTGAATGTTTCTTTACCGATTGAACAGTGAGCTCAACAGCCATGAGAAGGTGCTGATGACCACCGATCCGGCTACGGCCCACCAGAATCCGTCAACGGAGAACCCGTCGACAATGGAGGCGGAGAGTTGCAGAAGGAGGGCGTTGATGACAAAGAGAAACAGTCCCAAGGTGACGATAATGAATGGAATGGAGAGGAGCACCATCACCGGCCGGACAATGGCGTTGACAAGGCCGAGCACCAGCGCGACCAGAAACGCGGCTGCGAAGTTTTTTATATGAATGCCCGAAAGCAACTGGGCGGTGGCGTATACGGCAGTGGCATTGATCAGCCACTGAAGAAGAATTTGTGTCATGGCGTGCCGGTTTAGTGGCAGTTGCAGAAATTCCGGGCGGGGCCTTGCTTGTCAAGTAATGTAAGAAAGTCCTCGCTCTTTCGTCAAGGAACTCTTCATGGGAATGATTGAAAACGGTTCGTTTCTGCGGAATTGCGATCGGACAGAGGAGGGTATCAGCTGTCGAGCTCTGCAAGGGCATCCTGCAGCGTTCTGAAGCCGGCAATGGTAATCGGGAGTTTTTTCAGTGACGGCTTGAGCTCCCGCGTATTGGCTTCAGGCAACACAATCCTCTTGAAACCGAGATGCGAGGCCTCCCTGATGCGCCGTTCACTGTCGCTTATGGCTCTGAGTTCTCCGGAGAGGCCGATCTCGCCGCAGCAGACGGTCGAGGGGTCTACCGGGCGGTTCATGAGTCCGGACGCTACAGCGGCGGCGATGGCGAGGTCTGCGGCCGGTTCGACCAGCTTCAGGCCTCCGGCGATTTTGACAAAGACATCCTGTCCCCAGGTCTCCATCCGGAGCCTTTTTTCAAGCACGGCCAGAATGATTGACATGCGTTTCAAGTCGAAGCCGGTGCTGATGCGCTGAGGCATGGAGTAGTTGCTCTTGGTCACCAGTGCCTGCACCTCGACGAGCAGGGCTCTTGACCCTTCGATGGCGGCCAGGATGGAGTTTCCCGGCACGTCACTCCTCCGTCCTGAAATGAAGAATTCCGAGGGGTTTGAAACCTCCTCAAGGCCGCTTTCATCCATGCGGAAGACCCCGATCTCATTGGTGGGGCCGAAACGGTTCTTGACCGAACGGATAATCCGGTATCGCTGGTAGCCCTCCCCCTCGAACTGCAGGACGGTATCGACCATGTGCTCCAGGGCCTTCGGGCCGGCAAGGGCGCCCTCCTTGGTGATATGGCCGATGATCATGAGGATGACGTTCTGCTGTTTGGCGGCTCGAATGAGCATTGCGGCGCACTCCCTGATCTGGGTAATGGTGCCCGCTGAACTGTGGTACTCCTCTGAATAGACGGTCTGGATGGAGTCGACAATGACCAGCGCGGGCTTTTCCTCCAGGATGACCTCAAGGATGCCTTCAAGCCTGACTTCGGGAATCAGCCAGAGGTTATCGGCCTTGATGGAGAGGCGGAGCGCGCGTTCGCGGATCTGGTTCGGCGACTCCTCTCCGGAGATGTAGAGCACTTTCGATGGCGCAAGCCTTGGGGCGAGCTGGAGCATGAGGGTCGATTTCCCAATGCCCGGCTCTCCTCCTACCAGCACCACGGAGGCCTGCATCAGCCCGCCGCCGAGCACCCGGTCGAGCTCGCCGATGCCGGTCAGGGTGCGCTTAAACTCAGTGGGCGCGGCATCATTGAGGTTCTGCAGCACGGGGCGGCTGGATGGAGAGCTCTGGGAACGGGTTTTTTCTGCAGCCTCCACACGGGTCTCCTGCAGTGTTCCCCAGCTCTGGCACTCAAAGCATTTCCCCTGGTATTTCAAGGATACAGCGCCGCAATTGGCGCACACGTACCTGGTGCTCGATTTTGCCATCGCTCCTAGAGGCCGTTGGTGCGCTGGAAGGACTGGAGCGTATTTTTCAGCAGCATGGCGATGGTCATCGGTCCGACACCTCCGGGTACCGGGGTCATGGCGGAGGCGACGGCTGAAACGCCCTGGAAATCGACGTCTCCCGTCAGACGGTATCCGCTCTTGGTAGAGGCATCCTCGATGCGGTTGATGCCGACGTCGATAACGACCGCGCCGGGCTTGACCATGTCGGCGGTAATGAATCCGGCCTTGCCGATGGCGGCAATAAGGATATCTGCCTGACGGGTGTAGTGGGGAATATCTTTTGTGGCCGAGTGGCAGATGGTGACCGTGCAGTTGGTGGCATCAAGCTTCTGGAGCATAAGGTTTGCCATCGGCTTGCCGACGATGTTGCTGCGGCCTACCACAACGCAGTGCTTGCCCCTGGTTTCGATCTTGTAGCGGCTGAGCAGCTCAAGGATGCCGTATGGCGTACAGCTGACAAAGCATTTGTCGAGATGTCCCATCACCAGACGCCCGAGGTTTTCGGGGTGGAATCCGTCGACATCCTTTGCCGGATCGATGGCAAGCGTCACGGCGAATTCATCAATCTGTTTCGGCAGGGGCTGCTGAACAAGGATGCCATGGATCTGAGGGTCGTTGTTCAGGCGGGCGATGGTGTCGAGCAGCTCTTTTTCGGTTGTGTCGGCTGGCAGCTCTATTACCGAGGAGTACATGCCGATCTCTTTGCATGTTTTGGCTTTGTTGCGAACATAGACCTGGGATGCAGGGTCCTCTCCGACAATGATGACCGTCAGACCGGGCACTTTGCCGGTAGCAGCCTGATACCCTTCAACGCTGGCCTTGAGTTCGTCCTTCAGGTCAAGTGAGACTTTTTTTCCGTCGATAATGAGCATAATGGGGTGTCCTTGTTTCAGTTCTTCAGTCGATGAGCCCGTCGGCTCTGAAATGATAGAGCCTATAGCTATGAAAAATTCAGTTAAGCAGCAAGCCCCGAAAAGTGATTCTTCATCTTGATGCAATTGGCAGGTGGAATCCGGGAGGCCAATATTTCTTTTTCAGCAGTCAGGATGTTTTCTTGCAGTCGCTGTTGCAGAGCGCTCCAAGCTTGAGTACTTTCTTCTGCTGTTCGGGTTTCTCTGCTTTCATTTTTTTGTTACGTATTATTTGACCAATCGTTATGTCGCTGGTTTCAATTGGAGATGTCCTTCTCGACAAGGATATTCTTGAGGCTTTTTTCTCGTGCAATCTTAATGAGTGCAAGGGGAAGTGCTGTGTGGAGGGTGAACTCGGCGCCCCCTTAACCGTCAGTGAGGCCGGGGAGCTCGATTGTGCTCCCCAGGAGCTTTTAAGGATGCTGCCGGAAAAAAGCCTGAAGTATCTGCGTCGCCACGGAGCGGTGGAGGAGTATCAGGGCCGGCTTTATTCCAGGACAATGGATGGTCGCGAGTGCGTTTTTGCCTGCCAGCGTGAAGGGATGACCTTCTGCGCTATCGAGATTGCCTGCCGCGATGGCATCTGCACGTTTCAGAAGCCGCTCTCCTGCAGGCTTTTTCCAATCAGAATGCGAAAGAAGTTCGGTTTGGATTATCTTGTTTATGAACAGCATGCAATGTGCCGCTCTGCCAGAAAGTCGGGAGGGGAACTACAGGTGCCGCTTATTGATTATGTTAGGAGCGCCCTTGAGGAACAGTTCGGTAAAGGGTGGATTGCGAGCCTGCAAAATTTTCTTGATTCTTCATCCATCAGTTGATGCCCGATTTCAAGCTCCAACAGAAACAGAAAACTCTTCTTGCCGCCCAGCAGATTCTCAGCAGCCAGCTGCTGCAGCTTCCTATGGTGAGTCTTGAAGAGCGTATCTATGAAGAGCTGCAGGAGAACCCCCTTCTTGAACTTGTCGAGGAGCGCAAGGACACTGCGGGCGATGTCGTCGATGACCGGGACTCTTCGGGTGATGAGGAGATGTTTGATTCGGTTGATCGCTTCAGGAAGAGCTCCGTCAAGGAGCGTTATGAAGCACCGGCATCGGGTGAATATGGGGAGGGAAGAGTTAATTTTGCCTATGAAAGCGGCTCCAAAGAGCGTTTTTTTCAGGCTGTTCAGCATGACAGCTTTCACGAGACGCTGCTCAAGCAGCTTGCCCTGCATGAAGATGCGGGGAAGCGGGAGGTGCTCATTGCCATTGAGATTCTCGGCAACCTCGATCCGGACGGATATTTCACTGAAAGCTTTGATGTCATTATCGACAGCCTTGAGCTTGAGGGTCTTGATGTCGAACTGAGTGAGGTTGAGCGTGTTCATCGAAAGATACTTTTTCTCGACCCGCCCGGTGTGGCGGCAAGGGATCTTCGTGAGCGGCTGCTCGTTCAGCTGCAGGCCTCTGAAAGCCGTTACGCGCCGAAAGCCTTTCAGACGGCACAGCTTATTCTTACAGATTATTTTGATGATTTTCTTCACCGTCGTTATGACCGGCTGCTGAAGAAAATCGAAGCGTCACCGGACTGTATCGAGACGGCCGTCTCTGCTCTTACGGGCCTTGATCCCCACCCGGGAATTTTTCAGGACGAAGGTGGGCACTACATCACTCCCGACTTTATCGTCTCCTATGAAAACGGCGCTCTGACGGCGGTGCTCAACGACAGGAGCACGCTTTCGGTGCGGGTGACCGACCAATATCAGAATCTGTTGAAGGACAGGAAAGGGCCGAAGGAGGACAAGCAGTTCATCCGTCAGAATCTCTTGAGGGCAAAGGAGTTCACCAGTGCTATTGAAACCCGGCGCCAGACGCTCATGAAGGTCATCGAGGCCCTCATGAAGCACCAGTATGCCTTTTTTGTTTCCGGACCCGAGCGTGTCGTCCCCCTCGGCATGAAGACGCTCGCTGCGGAGACGGAACTGGATATTTCGACCATAAGCAGGGCGGTCAACGGCAAGTATGTGCAGACCAGCTTCGGCGTTTTCGAGCTGAAGTACTTTTTCAGCGGAGGGCTCTCTATGGAGGAGGGAGAGGACCTGTCGAACAAGATCATCCGCCAGTACATTGCCGAGTTTATCCGTGAGGAGGATGCCAATCGTCCTTTGAGTGATGATGCCCTGACGGAACTTCTGACGAAAAGGGGGGTGCATATAGCCCGCAGGACGGTTGCAAAATACCGGGAACAAATGCAAATTCCAGTTGCAAGACTAAGAAAAAAAATATTTTAATTGATGAAGCAGAACCAGAGGCCACAGATTCGCTCGACAACCGTTCTGGGTGTTTTGAGAGACGGCAATGCCGCTCTTGGAAGCGATGGCCAGATGACCCTCGGCAATACCATCCTCAAGCACTCCACCCGCAAGATCAGAAGATTGTACCAGGGAAAGATCATTGCCGGTTTTGCCGGTGCTACGGCCGATGCCGTAACCCTGCTCGACCGCTTTGAGGAGAAGCTTGATGCATTCAACGGCAAGCTTGACCGTGCGGCTGTTGAGCTTGCCAGGGAGTGGCGTACGGACAAGTATCTCAGGCGCCTGGAGGCGATGCTCGCCATTGTCACCAAGGAGAAGGCGCTGATTATCTCCGGGACAGGAGATGTCATTGAGCCCGAGGATGGCATTGTGGCTATCGGAAGCGGAAGCATGTACGCTCTTGCGGCCGCACGCTCTCTCATGAAGCATTCGGGCCTCGATGCCCGCCAGATCGTCCAGGAAAGTTTGAAGATCGCCTCTGATATCTGTATCTATACGAACGATCATATCGTTATCGAAGAGGCTTGAAGAGTCTTGGGGCGGCAGTGCCGCTTCCTTTATTTTAATTACCAGTTACCGAAACAGAAATGACCACGAAGAGTGAACTGAATGTTTTTGCACTGCCGGAAGGGACTGGCTCCGCAAAAGGTTCCATAGCTTCGCATAACCTGACTCCGAACCAGATTGTCGCAGAGCTCGACAAGTATATCATCGGCCAGAAGGACGCGAAGAAATCGGTTGCCATTGCCCTGCGCAACAGGCTGCGCCGGCAGAATGTGAGCGAGGAATTGCGCGATGAGATCATGCCGAACAACATCATCATGATAGGGCCTACTGGCGTGGGGAAGACGGAGATAGCCCGCAGGCTCGCCAAGCTAGCCAAGGCCCCTTTTGTGAAGGTCGAGGCATCGAAATTCACCGAGGTCGGCTATGTTGGCCGTGATGTCGAGTCGATGATCCGTGACCTCGTGGACCAGTCTGTTGCAATGGTCAGAAGCGAGAAGGGTGAAGAGGTCCGTGAAAAAGCGGCACTGCTTGCCGAAGAGCGTCTCATTGACATCCTTCTGCCACCGGTCTCCCATTCGGACGAGGAGAGCCCGGAAGAGGATGGCGAGGGAGTGGCCGGCACAACGCCGCCAGAGAGTGACCCCTCTCTTGAGGCCAATCGCAGGAGCCGCAAAAAGATGCTTGACCGCCTTCGTGCCGGCAAGCTTGAGGATCGACAGATAGAGATGGATACCAGCGGAGAGGGCGCCCCTGGAGGGATGATGCAGATTTTCGGACCACTCGGCCAAATGGAGGAGATTGGCGGCATCATGCAGGATCTCATGAACGGCATGCCCCGCAAGCGCAAGAAACGAAGGGTTTCGATAGCCGAAGCCCGCAAGCTCATTGAGCAGGAAGAGGTGCAGAAGCTGATCGATATGGACAGCGTCGTCAAGGAGGCGATCAACAAGGTGGAGCAGTCGGGTATTGTCTTCATCGATGAAATTGACAAGATAGCCTCGCCAACGACCGGTGCCGGCGGCAAGGGACCCGATGTGAGCAGGGAGGGCGTTCAGCGTGATCTCCTGCCGATTGTGGAGGGCTCGAATGTGGCAACCAAGCACGGTATGGTCAAGACAGACCATGTGCTCTTCATCGCTTCAGGCGCTTTTCATGTTGCCAAGCCGTCCGATCTTATTCCGGAGCTTCAGGGTCGTTTTCCAATCAGGGTCGAGCTGAAAAGCCTGACCGAAGAGGACTTCTTCCTGATACTCACCCAGCCGAAAAACGCCCTGATCAAGCAGTATACCGCACTGCTCGAAACGGAGGGTGTCGAGCTGGTTTTCACTGAGGGCTCTATCCGCCAGATCGCCAGAATCGCAGCAGAGGTCAACGAGAGTGTCGAGAACATCGGCGCACGAAGGCTCCATACGATTCTTACCAATCTGCTTGAGGAGCTGATGTTCAATATCCCTGAAAACGTTTCTGACGACAGGGTCGAGATCGACGAGAAGATGGTTCGCCAAAAGCTGAGCCACGTTGTCGCGGACCGTGATCTCAGCCAGTATATCCTTTAGTTCTTCTCTCGAAACAGCTGTTCGGGTCGTCACTCTTCGGGGGGGGGCGGCCTCAATTATCATCTTGATTGCCATGTCAATCCTTGTTCTCAACGGGCCGAACCTTTCAAGGCTCGGCAAACGCGAGCCGGAGGTCTACGGTCTCAGCACGCTTGAAGATATCAACAGGGGACTCCGGGAAAGTTTCCCTGAGACAGCTTTTGAGTTCTTCCAGACGGAAGAGGAGGGTGCGCTGCTTGAAAAACTTTTTGAAGCAGAGGACAAGGGGGGATGCATCGGCGTCGTGCTCAACGCCGGAGCCCTGACCCATTACTCCATCGCGCTTCGCGACGCCATCAGCGCTGTGAAGGTGCCGGTCGTCGAGGTCCATCTTTCCAACATCTTCGCCCGCGAGGAGTTCCGCAAGACCTCGGTCATTTCTGAAGTCTGTGCCGGTGTTATCAGCGGGTTCGGGGCGAACAGCTATCATCTTGGAGTGAGAGCCCTCCTCGGGCTCGCAGGGTGAGCGCTTGATGCGGGGGCGCTATTGCGGAGAGAGTTTTTTAATGAGGGACTCCATCTCTTCGATCCGTTTCCGGTCGCTTGCCATGATGACCGGCTTGTCGAGGGCGCTCTTCATCAGCCGCAGAGCCTCCTCCTTGTTGCCACGGTCAATAGCGATCAGTGCAAGCTCATGGTAGTTGCGGATAATCCGTGAGTCGATGCTGATGGCTTTCCTGAACGCCTTTTCTGCCAGATCGTAATTGCCTTTCGGCACCTCACCGATGAATGCATTGCCCATCATCCTTCTGAACCACCCTATTTTTGCCGCCTCGCGATAGTAGGAGCCGAGCATCGAGAGCGCGGTCTCGTCGTTCGGATTCAGCCTTATGGCGGTATCGAGCTCGCGCTTTATCTCATTGGCGCGGGCCAGCTTTTCCTTTGTTCCAATCTTGTCAGCCATGATGCCAAGCGATACGGCAAACCATGAGTGCCCTTTGGCCAGGGTGCTGTCGAGGCTGATGCAGGTTCTTGCATACTCCGATGCCTTCCGGTAGTGCTTCAGCCGCTCCTCGCCCTTGGAGGGCTCTTCGGCTTCACCGAGGCTCACCTGCAGACGGGCAAGCTTCCAGTAAATCTCCGCATTGGCAGGGGTTCGCTGCAGTTCGATGGTATAGATCGAATCGGCTTTCTGGTAGTTCATGGCCCAGTAAGCCATATCCCCCATGTGAACACCTCTGCCGGGGCGTTCGATTGCGAGCGTTGCTGCTGGTGGAGTGAAAAAGAGCGTTATCAGGGGAAAGAGAAGAGAAACGGTCAGACGATGTTGATTAGTGGGCATGGTGTTTCCTACTTAAACCAGATAGAGTTCGGGTGTTTCTGCTGCAGAGTTCCGTCAAAGCCGAGCCACTGGCCGGAGGGGAGGGCCATCATCAATATCGCATAGAGCATTAAGGGGGGGAGAGAGAGGTTGTAATAGCCACCCGCAGCGAAGTTGACGAACAGAAAGAGCGCGAATGCCGCATTCGCCCTGACGGCAACGCCGAAAACAAGGCCAAGGGCGATGATGAGTTCTCCGATGGTAACGATCCACGCAATCGGAAGGGCCAGCGGGATGGCGAACCGTTCAAGATAGAGGGCCTGAAATGATCCGACAGGAAGTTCAGCAAACCGTTTGACAAAATAAAAATGCATCAGGTCGCTCCATAGCCACCCTTTGACAAGCTTGTGCCAGAATCCGTAGATAAAAAATGCGGCGAAGATATAGCGGCCGGCAAGGAAGAGGAGCACCATAGCTGATTTGAGTGGATGCTCTTTCATCCAGCTCCTCTCCATTGAAAATTCGCTTCTGCTCATGCTTGAAATATCAGAGTCTTTCCGGAGAAAATTGTTGCACCAATATACGGATATTTTCGAAGAGGTGCCGAGGGGGGAAGGTGCCTTTTTTCAAAATGATTACATGAGGTTTTGCGGATCGACATCGACGATGACGCTGACTCCGCTTGAGCGGAAGCGCGAGGTGATATCGTCGTTCATCTGCTTGACGAACGATGCGGAGAGCTTTGCTTCGAACAGCTTGACAATGACCTGGAAGCGGAACCGCCCCCGGATTTTTGCAATGCCTGCCGGAGCGGGCCCCAGTATGGTTCCGGTTTCTGGCGGCAGATTGTGCTCAAGAATCTCCCTGCAATAGAGTGCCGAAGCCGCGGCCTCTTTTTCATCGGTCGAGCTGCATTCGAATTTTATCAGGCGGGATGACGGGGGGTAGGAGAGCGCTTTTCTTGTTGCCGTCTCATGCAGAAAAAACTCTTCATAGGAGCCGCTCATGACGGCGGTAAAGACTTCGCTCTCCCTGTTGTATACCTGCAGATAGACCTCTCCGGGCTTTGCGGCCCGTCCCGCACGACCGGCCACCTGAGTGAGGAGAGAAAAGGTTCTCTCCGAAGCCCTGAAGTCAGGAATGTTGAGCCCGATGTCGGCCATGAGTACGCCCACCAGCGTTACAGCCGGAAAGTCGAGCCCCTTGGCGACCATCTGTGTGCCGAGCAGTATGCGGGCCTTTCTGTCGTGAAACTCCTTGAGTATCCTGCCGTGCGCCCCTCTTTGGGCGGTCGTGTCCATATCCATGCGAAGGATCTTTTCCTCAGGGAAGAGTATCTGCAGCTCCTCCTCGATGCGTTCGGTCCCGCTCCCCTTGAAAAAGAGTTCAGTCGAAGCGCAGCTGGTGCAGGTTGCAGTGAAGCGAACCGTATGGCCGCAGTAGTGGCAGCGAAGATGCTGCTCTCTTGCGTGGTAGACCATCGGGATATTGCAGAATTTGCAGCCCGGCGTATGGCCACACGAGAGGCAGAAGACGCTGCCGGCGAATCCCCTCCGGTTCTGCAGGAGGATGACCTGCTCGTCTCTTTCGAGGCGGAGTGCAATCTGGCGGTAGAGCAGCTCCGATATCGATGCTGATGCCTTTGGACTCTCTTTCATCCAGACCAGCCTGATTATGGGCATCGTTGCCCCGTCGACCCGCTCCGGAAGCCGAAGCAGCCGGTATTTGCCGTTTTTCGTGTTGCTGTATGACTCAAAAGAGGGGGTTGCCGAGCCGAGCACGCAGATTGCACCGCTGAACATGGCGCGCATCACCGCCGTATCACGGCCGTTGTAGCGGGGGAGGCGGTCCTGCTTGTAGGCGCCGTCATGCTCTTCGTCGACGATGATTGCTCCAAGGTTGTCGAGTGGGGCGAAGACGGTTGAGCGGGCCCCAAGCGCTATCTTTGTCTTTCCCTGGCAGAGGGAGTGCCAGGCGTCATATTTCTCCTGGTTGTTCATGCCGCTATGCAGAATGGTGATGTCATCCTTGAAGTGCTGGCGAAAGCGGGCCGCGGTCTGCGGCGTGAGGGATATTTCCGGCACGAGGACTATGGCGGTTTTGCCGGCGGCAAGGACACTCTTGAGGAGCTCGATGTAGACCAGAGTCTTTCCGCTTCCTGTTACGCCATGCAAGAGGAAGGTGCTGTACCGATTCTTCTCAACGGCGCTTCGTAGCGAGTCAAGAGCCAGCTGCTGTGCCGCTGTGGGCTCTTTTGCGCCATCCTCTGATGCAGGGAAAGCCGAAGTGAAGCTGGAGGTGACCTCCATGAGCGCCTTTTCGATAAATCCCTTTTTTACCAGTGCGCTCAGCGTCTCTCTCGAACTCTCAATCGATTCGGGAAAAACATACTTGCCTTCCATTGCCAAAATTGCCTTCAGGGCTTCAAGCTGCTTTGGCGCCGAGAGAAGGCTCGCCTCAGCGCTTTCCGGCAGTGAAGGGCTGAGGCGGTATGCGGTTCTCTCTTTCGGTCTGGTCGATGAGAATTTCTTGGCCAGCACCAGGTGGCCTCCGCGTTCAAGCTCCGAAAGGGTCCGGTAGAGCTGTTTTTTTCCAAGCTGTCGCTGCAGCTGAGGCACCGTCAAGCGCTTTTTGGCGCCGAGGAGCTGCATGATCGATCGGCGCAAGGCGGTGTTGACGATTTTCGGGCTTTCAGCTTTCAGGGCGAAGCCGGTGAGTTCGACGACATCGTGGACCGTGGTCCTGACGGCTGCAGGAAGCGCGGCGGCAAGCGTCTCGATCCTTCTTGTCAGGTAGTATTCTGCCATCCACTCGGTGAGCTTCAGCAGAGCGTCTGAGAGAACCGGTCTGCCGTCATGGAGGAGGTCGGTGATCTCCGCATCGGAACATTCAGCGGGCACTTCAGCTGAAATGCTCAGGATATAGCCTGTCGATACATTCGCACTCCCTTTTCTGGGTGAGACCAGCACCATGCAGCCTTTGTTGATCCCGTTTTGGAGGGCGTCGGGCACGGCAGCGGAGAAGGGGTCTCCCCTGAAGAGTTTTTCTGCGACAATCAGAGCGTGCATGGCGGTGAATGAAAAAAAGCCAGTTCCGGGCACTGGCTTTTTTTATGGGGTAGCTTATTCCGGATATTCAGTGTCCGAGGGCAGCTATAATTTTATTCTTGATCTCCTCGACCTTTCCTGTGCCCTCAATCCTGTTGTACGAAGGGGCATCAGCAGAGCAGTTCTCGGCAAGACTTTTGTAGTAGCCGATAAGCGGGGCGGTCAGCTGGTGGTAGACAACCAGACGTTTCCTGACAGTCTCCTCATGGTCGTCCTCCCTCTGCACGAGCGGTTCGCCGGTTTCATCGTCGAAGCCCTCGTTTTTGGGGGGATTGAATCGTACATGGTAGGTTCTGCCGGACGGGGGATGGACCCGGCGTCCGCTCATCCGTTCAATGATTTCGCTGTCCTCGACGTTGATTTCAATGATATGGTCAATGTGGACTCCATCCTTTCTCAGTGCTTCAGCCTGGGCAAGCGTACGCGGGAAGCCGTCGAAGAGGCACCCTTTCGCGCAATCCGGCTGGGTAAGGCGCTCTTTGACAAGTGCGATAATGATCTCGTCGGAGACAAGCTGACCGCTATCCATGACCTTTTTAGCCGCAATGCCGGTCGGGGTTTGGGCACTCACCGCAGCGCGAAGCATGTCGCCGGTCGATATCTGGGGTATGCCGAAAGATTTCGATATGAAATTTGACTGTGTGCCTTTTCCTGCTCCAGGTGCACCGAGTAGAATAATTCTCATTACACTGCGGTTATAAGGGTTTTTTCATTGAAATAATCATGACTTTTGGCTTTGAGGACTTTGGTTCCTCTGGAGTCGGGGCTGATCCATTCTGTGCGGCGGGGGATGGATCAGCATCCACTCCGGGTGAAGGGCTGGGCGCAGTGGACTTCTTGAGCAGGATGGTCTGTGGGGCGGGTTTTTTCTTGAATTCAATGGCCGTAGCTTTGGAGACCCCCTGGGGCTTTTTCTCATGCTGTATGCGAGCCTCGTTGAAGATCTTCTGGAATGCGGCTGCCGAACCCTGCGGGTCGAGTGAGCGGTAACGGTAGTCCTCATCTTTAATTGCCAGTCCCCTGAATTCGAAATCGAGCGCACCGAGCATCATTCTGATCACTCTGCGGCTTTCGCCAAGATCACCCTTCGATTCGATATTGGTCACCGCTTTTGCATTGACCGTTGTAATCAGGCGACCGTTGATGTCCTTTTCCTCGAGGAGTCCGAAGTTCACTTCAATAGTCATTCCGAAAAGGAGGAATGAGTTGACGAGCGCCTGTATGGCGGTCATGCCGCCGACCGCTGTTTTCTCGCTTTTCAGATTCCAGCCGACCCAGTGATCTATTTTCGTAACAATAAACTCAGCGATCTCCTCCGCAGGCCTGTCGATGCGCCGGACTTTCAGTTCGCCGAAAAGAGGGTTTTCAGAGGTATGTGAAGCGTTGGTGGTCAGGCCGAAAGTGGCTTTGTTGAACTCGGTCTTGAATGGAATAAAATCAAGCAAATCCATAAGATATAAAGACGGTTATAGATTATTGCGGTTCTGTAAGCCGCTCTCTGCTTGCCGCAAGTTGCCCGCAAGCCGCATTGATGGATGTGCCGTAGCTTTTTCTGACAGTCACATGCAGGCCTGAGTCCTGGAGGTATTGCTGGAACCTGTCCCTGACGGCGGAATTCACAGGCTTGAATTTAATATTAATTGAATTGTAATCAATCAAATTTATTTTGCACAAAAAGCCGTGTGCAAACCGTGCCAGCGCTTTGGCCTCTTCGGGCGAGTCATTGACGGCGTCAAGAAGCATGTAGACGATGGTGACCGGCATGCCGGTTTTAGCCGTATAATCGGCAAGCGCTTTGCGGAGTTCGGCCAGGGGGTAGCTCTTTGCCGCAAGGGGCATGAGCGACTCGCGTTTTTCCTGATTGGCCGAGTGGAGTGAGACTGCCAGCTTGGTTTTCATTCCGCAGTCGCCCAGACGGAGGATTTCGGGTATGATGCCGACGGTCGAGATGGTTATTTTTTTGCGGGAGAGGCTGAAACGGTAGTTTCTCGATGTCAGGGTTTCTATGGCTTCAATGACGTTCCCGGTATTCAGGAGCGGCTCGCCCATGCCCATGAAGACGATGTTGGTGATCTTTTCCGAAGGGTCTCTCCTTGCGATGGCATCGTTGAGGGCCTGGACCTGTGCGATGATCTCTCCTGCCGAGAGGTTCCTTTTCAGCCCTGTTTTTCCGGTTGCACAGAAGATGCATCCCAGCGCGCATCCGGCCTGTGAGGATACGCATGCTGTCCTCCTGTCGCCTGCACGAATCAGAACGGTTTCAACCAGCTCTCCGTCGTGAAGTTTCAAGAGAATCTTCTCTGTCGGGTTGCCGCACTCTTCGTCTGCACTCTCCACGTGGCTGATCGGCTCCGGCGGCTGGATGACAAATGCCTCTGCAAGCTTTCGGCGCAGCTCGACGCCCAGCGTGCTCATTGCCACGAAGGCTCTGGCACGATGGCTGAAAAGCCACTGGTGGATCTGTGCGGCCCGGTATTGAGGCTCGCCCATTGATTCGAGGGCGGTGCGGAGCTCCTCAAGGGTGAGATCGAGTATGTTTGGACGCGGCTGAGTCATCAGGAAGAGCATAAAAAGATGTTTGCGAGAAAAAGGGCGCCCGGGGGAGCGGCAATATGAAAAAACCTCAGAACCGGCAGGCTCTCTGCGGAATATATACTCTTTTGCTTGTCCGTTATAAAAAAAGTAACTTTGTCGGATACGGCGGGCTGAGGAGGGGTATTGAGGGTTCTCTTGCTGAAAACCGCAGATATTCTCTTTTTCCCGGACGGGAAAAAGCATAGATTGGCTTAATTTTTCGTTAAAGACAGAGCGCAGGATGATATTACCAGAGCGTGGACGGACCCTTACAGCCGAAGAGTGGTCGCCAGTGATTGATGAGCTTCTCAGTGGTCAGCAGATAGTCATTACAACCCACGAAAATTCCGATGGAGACGGTCTTGGATGCGAAGTGGCCCTGGCGCTGGTGCTCAGCTCGCTCGGCAAGGAGGTCGCAATCGTCAACCCTACGGAGGTTCCCCCCAACTACCAGTTTCTCAAGGAGCTTTATCCCATAACCATGTTTGATGGCCGGGATGAGGCGGCAATCCAGGAGCTCTCGCTGTGTGATGTCCTGGTCCTTCTCGATGCCAACCTGCGCGACAGGATGGGGCCACTCTGGCCTCACGTGCGTTTTTCCAAAGAGCTCGGGAGCCTCAAGGTCGTCTGTGTCGACCATCATCTTGAGCCTGATGATTTTACCGATGTCATGGTCTGCGAGAACTATGCCTCGTCGACCGGCGAGCTCATCTATGATCTTATCTGTGCCATTGAGGCCCGCATTGGCAGGGAGCTTTTCACTCCCAGGATTGCCGAGGCCCTCTACGTCGCGGTCATGACCGATACCGGCTCTTTCAGATTTCCCAAAACCTCTCCCTACGTCTATCAGCTTGCCGGAGACCTTGTCGGCAGGGGTGCCGATGCCTCTGAGGTCTATGACAGGATCTACAACTCCCTGAGCCCCCCGGCCCTTAAACTGCTTGGTGCTGCCCTGAGTGCCATCACCATCCTTGATGAAGGCTTGATATCATGGCTTTTCATATCGCAGGATATGCTCAAGGCGACCGGAAGCAAGCTCTTTGATACTGATCTCATCATCCGTTATCTTTTGAGCGTTCCCACCGTCCAGATTGCTGTTCTCATGGTGGAGATGCAGGATGGACGGACAAAGGCGAGTTTCCGTTCGCGCGGCTCCATCTATGTCAACCAGCTTGCCAAAAAGTATGGCGGCGGGGGGCATATGAATGCTGCAGGATGCCTCTTTCAGTTCTCCAGCGACAAGGCTCAGAAGTTGCTTCTCGAGGATGTGAGGATTTTCCTGAAAGAGTCTGTAACCCCTCTCGACACCCATTAATAACGAATAATCTCAGTCAATGAAAATAGCAGTAACAACACTCGATCTTCTGAAAGTCGGCGCAGACCTGCTCGCGCTGCCGCTCGGCTCTGCAGATCTTAAGAAGAGGGCCCCGGCCCTCCTTGATTCTCTCGGTCTCGACCCTCAGGCGCTCAAGGATTTCAAGGGTGACAGCGGTGAGTTTCTCCTGCTTTACGGTGCTACACTAAAGCGTTCCGCTGCAAGGGTTGCACTGCTCGGAACCGGAGATGGTGCGATGCTTGACGACTGGAGAAAGGCCGCGGCCTCTCTCGGTTCACGGGCCGTTGACTTGAAAGTCCAGAATATTGCCATTGACTGCTCCTCCATCGAGGCGGCAGCCTCTTCATCGAAAGAGAGCGTCGAGGCAGTTGCCCGAGCGATAGTCGAGGGGTGCATGGCGGGTGCATACCGGTTCGACAGGCTGAAAAGCGGCAAGCTTGACAAGAAAAAGTCGTCCGGAAAGCCGAAGGAGATCGCCTCTCTTCTGCTCAGGGTTGATGGCTCGACCTCCGGCGCAGCCGGAAAGGGCGCTCTTGAAGGAAAGATTGTCGGTACCTCGCAGAAGGTGGTGAGGGATATGGTGAACCTGCCCGGCAACTATCTCCAGGCTGAGGATATCGCCAAAGCCGCAGAGGAGTCCGGAAAAAAATATGGTTATGATGTGACGGTCTTCCATAAAAAGGAGATTGAGACGCTCGGCATGGGGGGGCTTCTTGCGGTAAACCAGGGCAGCTTCCATCCTCCGACCTTCAGTGTGCTTGAATATAAGCCGAAAGGGAAGGCGAAGGCCGTCATTGCGCTTGTCGGCAAAGGTGTCACCTTCGATTCCGGCGGCATATCGATCAAGCCGTCAGAGAACATGGGTGAGATGAAGTCTGACATGGCCGGCGCGGCAAGCGTTCTTGGCGCCGTTGAGGCTGCAGCCCGGCTCGCTCTTCCGCTGCACATTATCGGGCTGATTCCTGCGACTGACAATATGCCGGACGCTACCGCCCAGAGACCAGGTGACGTCATTACGACCTATTCGGGCATCACGGTCGAGGTAGGCAATACCGACGCCGAGGGTCGCCTTATCCTTGCCGATGCGCTGACCTATGCCCAGAAGTACAAGCCGGATGTCATCATCGACCTGGCTACGCTGACCGGAGCCTGTATTGTCGCGCTCGGCTACTCAGTGGCCGGTCTGTTCAGCAACAGCGACACGCTTGCCGACGAGATCTTCCAGGCAGGGCAGCACTCCGGCGAAAAGGTCTGGAGAATGCCTCTTTGGGATCTCTATGACGAACAGATCAAATCTGACGTCGCCGATGTTCACAATACCGGAGGCCGGGGCGCTGGCACCATTACGGCCGCCAAGTTTCTCGAAAAGTTCATTGATGGCCATAAAAAGTGGGCGCATATCGATATTGCCGGCCCGTCATTCGCTCCCAAGAGTGCAGGCAAGGCGAGCGGCGCAACAGGGTTTGGCGTCAGTTTGCTCGTTGAACTCCTGAGGAAATGGTCATAAGGGAGCCTGTTATAGGGTCGCAATCGTAGCCTGCATCATTAACACCACAATGAACCAGTCATGAGTGCTGTTCGCCAAAACCCTGTCGTGATCATTCCGGGAGTTCTTTTCTGGGACTCCCTCTACACGGTCATGAGAGATGCTCTTGCAGCGTATCTTCCCAAGGAGAAGATCGCCATCGCTCCGGTGTCGCTTGTCGATTGGGTCGGATTTCCGCCCTCGCCCGAGCGCTCAACCAACCGGGTGATGAGAGCCGTTGACGGCGCGGTCAGAGCGATGGCGCGGAAATTTCCCGGTGAACCGGTGACGCTTGTCGGCCATAGCGGTGGCGGAACCGTTGCCATGGTCTACCTTCTCGGCCATCCCTTCCAGGGCGACCACTACGAGCCCGGAGCGACTGCGGGCAGGCTGGTTGCGCTGGGGACGCCCTTCAAAACCCATGAGCACTATGCGAAGATCAAGACCGATTTTATTTTCCGCCATCTCACCGCGGATTTTTTTCAGAGGTACAGTGTTGTTTCTGTCGTCAGCGATAAGTATCATGGCAACTTAAAGGGAAGTATCGTCGAGAAAATGTGCTTTCAGTTCTATAAAAGCGTGCTTGAGGATGGCGATGTTGCCGGTGATGGCATCGTTCCGGCAAAAAGCTGTTTTCTCGAAGGGGCTGAAAATGTTACTATTGCAGATGCAGAACATCTTCCAACGCCGCGAACCAGGTGGTATGGCACAAAAGAAGGGGTTGAACAATGGATCCAATGGCTGTAAGCAATAGCCGCCAGGGGGCTCTGAGAGCTCTGTTTTTCGCGTTTCTGATCCTGCTTTCGGCATGCAGTCAGGAGCAGCAGAAGAGTGACCAGCAGCAGCATGTGGAATCAATGATGGCTATTCTGGCTCAGGTTCAGAAGAACCTTGGCAGAATCCAGCAGAAAGAGGCTGTCGTCGAGCGCCTCTCGAGCGGCATTGAAAGCCGGAACAAGGAGAGCGTTGAGCAGATCGGCAAGGATATCACAGCAGGAATCCGCTTCATCGACTCCACTCTTGCGGCAAGCAAGAGCATGATCCGCAAGCTTGAGGAGGAGAACCGGGCTTCGTCATACAAGGTTGAATCCCTCGACAGGCTGGTCACTGAGATGAAAATAGCCATCAATACGAAGGATGGGGAGGTCAATGCGCTGAAAGGGCAGGTTCAGAAGCTCAGCAGTCGAGTTTCATCACTCATGGCGACCGTTGATGTGCTCGACGAGTATATCCAGGACCAGGAGGCTCAGCTTTATACGGTCTATTACATTGCGGGAACCTATGATGACCTTGTCGCCAAGGGGATTCTTGTTCGCGGCAATCCGCTGGGAAAACTTTTCGGCAACGACTATCGCCTGGCTTCGGACTTCAACGTCAAGATGCTGAAAAAGGCCGATATGACCGAAACCAGGGACCTCTTCTTTGACAGGCCCCTGAAGAGTCTTAAAATCGTAACTCCTCATACGGCAGGTTCTTATGAGCTCATTGGGGGCAAGACCTCATCACTCTTGCTCATTCGTGACGAAACCCTCTTCTGGCAGAAATCCCGTTGCCTTGTCATCGTCATGGAATGATCTGAAAAATAACGCTTTTCGCTATGAAGATTACCATTTTCGGTTCCGGCTATGTCGGCCTTGTCACCGGAGCCTGCTTTGCCGAAGTAGGCAATGATGTCCTGTGTGTCGATATCGACCAAGAGAAGATTGATCGCCTCAATCAGGGCGAGATACCGATCTTTGAGCCGGGACTTGAGGAGATCGTTGTAGAGAACAGCAAGGCCGGACGCCTGCGGTTTACTACGGATATCGAGGAGGGCGTCAGTTTCGGGCTCTATCAGTTCATTGCCGTCGGGACACCGCCTGATGAGGACGGATCGGCGGATCTTCGCCATGTGCTCAGCGTTGCCGAAAGCATCGGCGCGCACATGAAGGAGTACCGGATTGTCATCAACAAATCAACGGTCCCCGTAGGGACGGCTGACCTGGTCAGGGAGAAGATCGCTTCAGTCCTTGCTGCGCGGCAAGCCACAATCGATTTCGATGTGGTTTCGAATCCCGAGTTTCTCAAGGAGGGAGATGCGGTGAACGACTTCATGAAACCGGAACGGATTGTCGTCGGCGTTGACGACCCCCGCACAAAGGAGCTGCTCCGCTTTCTCTACTCCCCCTTCAACCGGAGCCATGAGCGCTTTATTGCCATGGATATCCGCTCAGCCGAGCTGACCAAGTATGCCGCCAACGCCATGCTTGCCACCAAGATCAGCTTTATGAACGAAATTGCCAATATCGCCGAGCGTGTTGGGGCGGACGTCGAAGCGGTTCGAAAGGGGATCGGTTCCGATTCGCGTATTGGTTTTTCCTTTATCTACCCGGGCGTCGGATATGGAGGTTCATGTTTTCCAAAGGATGTGCAGGCGCTCGAGCGCACAGCGCACAAGCATGGCTATCACTCCCGGATCCTGCAGGCGGTGGAGGCGGTCAACGACGACCAGAAAAGCACCCTCACAAGAAAGATCAGGGAGCATTTCGGTGATGACATCACGGGAAAGGTTTTCGCACTCTGGGGGCTGGCCTTCAAGCCGAATACCGATGACATGCGGGCGGCTCCGAGCCGCCGGGTGATCGAGGAGCTGCTGGCGGAAGGTGCGGTAGTCCGCGTCTACGATCCTGTTGCGATGGATGAGGCCCGAAGGATATACGGCGATACCCGGAACCTTCATTTTGCCTCGAATGCTGACGATGCCGTCAGGGGAAGCAATGCTCTTGTTGTCTTGACGGAGTGGATGGTTTTCAGGAGCCCGGATTTCGAGATGATCAAGCGAGAGCTGGTCGAGCCGGTCGTGTTCGACGGGCGCAACATCTACAGCCCGGAGTTTATGGAGAGCCTCGGTTTCACCTACTACTCGATCGGCCGCCCACCGCGCGGCGTCAACTGAACCCCTGCCAGAGCCTGTAGGCGTGGTGCAGGGGGCCGTTGCCGTTCCCTAAACGGTAGCCGGCCCCGGCCATCAACGCTTCACTCGTATAGCTCTTGGCCTTTTCAACGGCACTCACCACGCTCTCCCCTCGAGCCATAAACGCCCCAATCGCGGAAGAGAGCGTGCAGCCTGTTCCATGCGTGTTGCCGGTCTCTATTTTTGCCGCGCTGAACCAGAAATACCTGTTGTCAGACAGCAGGCAGTCCCGGCACTCGCGCCCTTCGCCGTGCCCGCCCTTGATAAGCACGGCTCCCGGACCGGTTGCAAGGAGCCTCTTCGCGGCGGACTCTATTGCCTCCTCTGTTTGCGGCTCTTCTTCCATCCCTGTCAAGAGTGCGGCCTCCGGGATATTGGGGGTGATTAGCGTAGCCAGCCCGAAGAGCTCCTCCTTCAGGATCGGGAGAGCGAGAGGGTCAAGGAGCATCGATCCACTGGATGAGCCGAGAGGGGTATCCAGGATGACCGGGGGGGTTCCCTCGAGCTCCCTGAGCAGTGAGGCTACGGTTTTTATGATTCCCGGGCTGCCGAGCATCCCTATTTTTACCGCATCAATCTCGATATCCCTTCTGATGGCCCGAAACTGCGCTGTGATGCATTTTTCGTCAAGAAGGTGTGTTGAGTCGACTCCGACAGTATTTTGCGCTGTAACGGCGGTTATGACCGACAGCGCGTAACACTGGTTTGCGGTAATAGTCTTGATGTCGGCCTGAATGCCGGCGCCCCCGCTCCCGTCTGATCCGGCGATGGCAAGGACCGTTCTGTAGCGTTTAGTCATCTGGATGCTCCCCCATAGTCCCGATGGCATTAAGCAGCGTTCTGGTCGCGGCAGCGGGACTCTCTGTTCTGCTGACAGCGGAAATCACCGCAACGCCCGATGCTCCCAGCCTGATCATCCCGCCGGCGTTGGCAATGCTGATGCCTCCGATTGCGACAATCGGTATTCTGACCAGTGCCGCTATAGATGCCAGTGTTTCCGGTCCGATGGGAAGAGTGCTTTTCTCTTTTGATGCGGTCGGATAGATATGGCCGACGCCGATGTAGTCGGCGCCATCATGTTCAGCCTGCAGGGCCTCGGCTGGAGATGATGCCGAGATGCCCAGAATCCGGTTCTTGCCGAGCAGCTTTCTTGCGGCAGCGGCAGGGATGTCTGCTTGACCGAGGTGTACACCATCAGCCCGGCTTGCCAGCGCTATGTCGATGCGGTCGTTGATGATGCAAAGCCCTCCGTGGAGCATGCAGAGGCGGCTGATTTCGAGAGCCCAGAGGTAGATCTGGTTTCCTGAAGCCGACTTGTTTCTCAACTGGATCATCAATGCCCCGCCTTCAAGCGCTTTTCGGGCAAGTGTTACCGGACAGAAGGCCTCATCGGTGATGACACAGAGAAATGGGGAGGATGGAATCATGAGTTGATGATGCGATAACATTGTTCTATGGTAGCCGAAAGCGTGACCGGGTTCGAGAAAAGCGATATTCCGCCAATGCCGTAAGCCCCGGCATCAATGCAGGCTGCAGCATTGGCGGGAGTTATGCCGCCAATGGCAAAAACCGGCAGGGAGGTCGATCGGCAGAGTTCGGCGAGTTTTGCCGTTCCCTGAGGAGCTCCAAAGGGGCGTTTTGAGGGGGTATCGTAAACCGGGCCAAAAAGCAGATAATCGGCTCCGGCTTTCTCGGCTTTTGTCGCAGAGAGGGTCGAGTGAACACTGCACCCGATGAGCAGCTTTTTCGAAACTGCTCGGAGTGCATCGGGAGGCATTGCGTTTTCCGGCAGGTGGACCCCGTCAAGATCAGCCAGAAGGGCAATGTCCAGTCGTTCGTTGATGAGGAGCAGCGTGCCCTTCGGGAGATTCGACGATGAAACATCAAAGGCAAGGGTGAGAAGTTCACCGGCAGAAAGAAGTTTTTCGCGTATCTGCACCATGCAGGGGAGAGCAGGGGGGAGGTGATTCAGCAAAGGAAGGAGCGCGGTTTCGTTGGCTGCATCACCCTTTCCGCTGCTGATCAGAAGGATGCGCGGAAGCCGGCCTGGAAGGTGACGATTATGCTCCATTTTGCTGGAAATGCTTTGATATTCGGTGGACTATAAATAATTTAATCTTTAGGAGCAACATACCTCAACCTGTTGCCAGTTTCTTCTTCTGCATTCGCTTGTGTGCCTTCTTCCATTATCGGGGCAGGGCGTGTTCTCTTGGCTTTTTATCAATAGATCCAATACGCTCACATGAGTATCATCGAAGAAAGAATCATCAAGGCAGGCTGCCTGCTACCGGAACCGGCCGCAGTTGCCGGACTTTACTCTCCGTCCATCCGTTCAGGCAATCTGGTCTATACCTCGGGGCAGTTGCCTCTCCGCAATGGTTCTCTCCTCGAGCCTGGCGGAAAAGGGAAGGTAACGGAGCGTCGGATAGATGAGGCCGCTGCAGCTGCCGGAGTATCGCTTCTTAATGCTCTTGCCGCCGTTAAAACGATAACAGGGACGTTGGACAGCATTGAAAAGGTGGTAAAGCTTACCCTTTACGTGGCCAGTGAATCGGGCTTTACAAGCCAGCATCTCGTTGCCAACGGAGCATCATCTCTTCTTCATGAGTTCTTTGCCGAGAGGGGAGTCCACACCAGGAGCGCTGTCGGTGTGGCTGAATTGCCTCTCAACGCAAGCCTCGAACTCGAATTAATCGTCCAGTGCAAATTCCCCATTCTCTGATGTTGCGGCTCGAGATAATACCCCCGGTATTGCCGCTATTTATTTGCATATAAATATCAGAGCCTTCATCTGTTAGGTCGTTATGGATTTCATCGAGAAACCATTGTTTTATAATGACTTATTCTCAGTCGCCGCTCTGGTTATCAGCGACAAGTACTCGCGATGAACAAGATATAATGAAACGTTAAAATCAACCGGCAAGCCTTATTAAGGTTATGCGATATTTTCTTTCCACTTGTTGTTTTTGTGTGTCTAATATCATAAATATTACTTTATGTAAAAAAGCCTAATTGCATTTATTAAAAGCAGATAGATATTTTTGTCTTATTCTTTTTTCATATGATTTATGTTTGTTTTTATTGTGAGGTGAGTTCGTATTTGTGATAGGATTTTTTGTTTTGTTGATTGTGTATGTGTTTGTTTTATTGTGTTACTCTTGGCTTCTTGTATTGCTTTTTAATGCTATTTCTTCTGTTTATTCTCATTCGGAATTTTCTTTTGTCTGTTGGTGGTTGTTCCGGTTGTAAATGGGTTGGTCTGGTGCGGTATGTCTGTTGTTATTAGTGTTATTGATTCTTTATTCTTGTGCTGATTATTTTGCTTGTTGTTGCTCTGGGCGTTTGCCTGATCACTCCAGACTTTTCGCCCTTTGTTGTTCTTTAATAGAGGCGTGATGCGTCAGGTGTCTGTCGGCTCGCCATTGTTTTTTTTGTGAATTCGGTTTTCGATAGGTAAACTGCGGTTCATGGAGAGAGGCCGGCGCAATGGTCCGTTATCATATAAGGAAACAATCCCCTTTCATGTCCCGAGCAGTTACCATTGTCTTGATGCTTGTCGTTCTTGCCTTTGGCTTTTTTCTCGGCTCAAGGCTCAGCGGAAAGCATGACATTCAGCTTGACCAGCAGAAAAAGATGCTTGAAGCCTATGGGCTGATGCGTGATCTTTATGTCGACAAGGTCGATCCGGACAGTCTGGCGGGAGCCGGCATTCAGGGAATGGCCGGATATCTGGATCCTCATACCGTTTATCTTGAGCCCGAAAAGGTCGCTTACTCACAGGCTGAGTTTGACGGAAACTTTGACGGAATCGGCATTGAGTTTGACGTTATCAGCGATACGCTTCTTGTTGTTACCCCCCTTTCCGGAGGTCCCAGCGCTGCAGCAGGCATAGCTTCCGGAGATCGTATTATCACTATCGATTCCGCCTCCGCCATTGGAATCACCCGGCAGGATGTCGTGCGCAAGCTGCGCGGCAAGAGAGGCTCTCAGGTGCGTCTCAAGGTTTTCAGACCTCTTGCCGGCAAACTTCTTGACGTTACCGTTACCAGAGGACGGATATCGACGGCCAGCGTTGAGGCCTCTTTCATGCTTGAGGGAGGTGTCGGCTACATACGGTTGAGCCGCTTTATCGCCACGACTGCCGATGAGTTCCGCAAGGCGCTCGCTCAGCTTAAGCAGCAGGGCATGAAGCGTCTCGTTGTTGATCTTCGGGGTAATCCTGGCGGTTTTCTGGAACAGGCGGTTGCTGTTGCCGATGAATTCCTCAGCAAGGGAGAGCTGATAGTTTACACCAAAAGCCGCAAGGGCGGTTCCGAGGATGAGCGCTATGTTGCCAAATCGGGTGATGGCTACGAAAAGGGAGAGCTTGTGGTTCTTGTCGACAAGGGCAGTGCTTCTGCGTCCGAGATTCTTGCCGGGGCCCTTCAGGATAATAAAAGAGCGGTTATTGTTGGCGAGCAGTCGTTTGGCAAGGGTCTTGTGCAGCGACAGCTGCAGTTTGCCGACGGTTCGGCATTAAGGCTGACCATCTCTCGCTATTATACCCCGTCCGGCCGCCAGATCCAGCGAATCTATCATAAGGGCGCTGCAGGGCGGGAGAGCTATATTCAGGACTCTCAGACTAATATCCGCCCCGAGAAACTCTTTGCCAACCCTGACAGTTTGTTGTATCTGAAAAACGGTGATGTTTCCGTCTACAGAACCGGATTTCTGCCGACCAGACTGCTGCAGCTCAAGGGGAGCTCTTCGAAAAAAGAGAGCCCTCTTCTGGTTCTGAAGGATGCGGGAGGCATTATTCCTGATTTCTGGGTCTCTCCCGCAAGATTCTCTGACTTTTTCCAGGAGCTTGTCCGTACCGGATCTTTTGACGATATGGCGCTCAAGATTCTTGATGACCCGCACAGTGCTGTTCAGAAGTATCGCGATTCCCTGGAGCGCTTTATTGCAGGGTACACTGAGGAGAGCGGCTTTGAGGCTCTTGTCATGAAAGCCTGCCAGGCGAGAAAGATCAGATACTCCCGTGCGGATTTTGTTGGTGACCGCAAGTTGATTTTTCGGACACTGAAGGCCAGAATCGCTCATCAGCTCTTCGGCTCCGAAGGGCAGATAAAGTTTATGGTTCGGGGAGCCGACCCTGTAGTGAGAGTAGCCGTTACGGTTCCGGTAAGCCTGCCTTGAGCTTCCGGTTCCTCACTCGAGATATTCTAACGCATAATTCCAATTAACCCTACGCCTATGTCACTGATTGAAAAGATCAACAGCGCAACCTGCTCTTTGCGTCTGAAAAACGACTGGCTGAAAATATTTACCTGCCCGGTCCCCTCATCCGATTTCCTCTCATTTGTCGCCGTTGCGACCATCGATGCCCCGCAGCACGCCGTCCTGGCGCTTCTCTATGATATTGATGTGGCGACCGAGTGGGTATGGAAGACCAGGGAGATGCGTCTTCTGCAGGAACTCTCCGAGGCGGGTGAGGGCAGAGTGGTCTATCAGCTGGTCAGCGCCCCCTGGCCGGTATCGGATCGCGAAATCATAACCCGCTCAACGGCCTACATCGACTCGGAAACTTCCGAGGCATTTATCAAACTTGAGTGTCTGCCGGATTTTCTCCCGCTGAATGACAAATATGTCCGTGTTCCTCAGCTTGAGGGCGCATGGAACATCCTGCCGCTTTCCGATAACCAGTGCAGGGTCGTTTTCCGCCTTCATATTGAGCCCGGCGGTGAGATTCCTTCATGGCTGGCCAATATCGCCGTCATCGACACTCCCTACCATACGCTGAACAACCTGCGCGATATGGTCAAGAGACCCAAATACATGACCCCTGTCGACGCTCCTTTCGTAAGGTCTTCAAAGGAGATAATCCAGAATTATGAGGACTTTATAACGCAGTGATTATTTTGTTCAATTCTGAGAGACAGCAGTAACTGGAAGTAAAACTGGCAAGCTATGGATGTGGAGTCAATTCTTCAGGGGAACTGGGAGTTCCGTGTAGAGCACAAGGATATCAGGATATATTCCTCCAAGGTCACCGGCTCGGACGTTCTCGGTTTCAAGGGGGAGTTCGAGCTTCAGGTCTCGCTGAAAAAGCTGATAGGGCTTTTTCACGATATGGAGAACTACCACCGCTGGGTCCATCATCTCGTCGAGATGGATGTGCTTGAACGCAAGGATATTACCGATTGTCTTGTTCGTCAGGTTATCGAAACGCCATGGCCGCTCCAGAACCGCGAGATGATCATGCGCACCGGTCTGCGGTCAGGAGGCGAGAACTCCATCGCCGTAACGATGAAGGCCGAGCCGGATTATCTCCCTCCGAATTCGAATTATTACCGTGTGCGTGAGTCGTCAGGGCTCTGGGTGTTCACTCCTACCGATCACGGCAGCGTGAAGGTCGTCTTTGTGATGCATATTGATCCCGGCAGTGACGTACCCTCTTCGGTCAGTAATGCGGGGATGTTTGAGGTCCCCTTCTATTCATTGAACAAGCTGAGGCAGCTGGCGATGGACAGATCATACACCCCCCCATATCCTGAGGAGATCGAGGAGCATATCACGATTATCGAAGATGTTCCAGGCACGCCCTGAGCAGTTTTTCAGGTTTCACCGCAACAGCGCCGACCTCCTGGCAGACCGTTGCAGCTGCCAGATTGGCGATGGCGGCACTGGTTTCGAGCGCTATGCCTGCAGCCGCCCCGAGCGCCAGCACTCCTATAACCGTATCTCCGGCACCTGACACATCGGCAACCTCCAGCGAGGTCGCGCCGATATGGGTGAAACGACCGCTTTTGAAGATGGTCATTCCCTTTTCGCTTCGTGTGACAACAATCGCTTCCGCCCGAATCTTCTCCTGAAGCCTGACGCAGGCCTCTTCGACCTCCTGGTCGTTGTTGTTGATCGCGATGCCCAGTGAGGCGGCAATCTCCGAAAGGTTAGGCTTGAAAATCGTGCATCCGGCATAAGCAAGGAAATTCCGGAGCTTGGGGTCTACAAGGACGGGGATGCCGTGACGCCGTGCAACAACCATCACTTCACGGATGAGCCCCTCGCTGAGCAACCCCTTGTTATAGTCTTCGAGAACAACGGCATCGATCGAATCGGCAACTGAAGAAAAAGCATTGAACACCGCCTGTTCGATATCGGGAGTGATCTGGGCTCTGCTTTCGAAGTCCACCCTGGTGATATGGTGGTTTTGGGAGAGGATTCTTGTCTTGCAGGTTGTCGGTCGCGACGGGTCCCGGATGAGCCCCTGCGTTGCGAGTCCCGCAGAGTCAAAGAGTTCAAGCAGTGTTTCGCGGTTGCTGTCGGCTCCCGTAATGCCGATCAGCAGAGTTTCAGCTCCAAGGGAGAGGGCATTGAGCGCTACGTTGGCCGCACCGCCAAGCCTCCGGTCCTCATGGGTCACATCGACCACGGGGACGGGGTATTCAGGAGAGATGCGCGAGACGTGGCCAAAGATATACTTGTCAAGCATGATGTCGCCAATGACGGCGATTCGCCTGGTTTTGAAGGAGTTCAAGAGGAGTTCAATGGCCTGGGGTGTCATAACCGATTGTTTCTTGATGATTTCCGAATACTCCAAAAAGAAAAACAGCGGGGACGGGGCTGATTACTCAAGAAGATATGATTGTTTCGTTTTATTTTTTGCGATTTTTTATTATAATTAAAGCTAAGCATTTTTAAGCTTTATCTGAATAATTCGGGAACCGATGTTTGAGAGTCTAAGTGATAAGCTGGACGCCACCTTTAAGAAACTGGCGGGCCAGGCGACCATCAATGAGATCAATATAGGTCTCGCCATGCGCGACATCAAGCGGGCTTTGCTCGGCGCCGATGTCAACTACAAGGTAGCAAAGAAATTAATTGAGGATATAAGAGAGAAGTCGCTTGGCGAACAGGTAATCAAAAGCGTCTCGCCGGCGCAGATGATTGTGAAAATCGTCTACGACGAACTCACTGATCTGATGGGCGGAGAGCAGAAGCCGCTTAACCTTTCACCCAAGAAACTTCCCGCAGTCATCATGGTCGCCGGCCTTCAGGGGTCGGGGAAGACCACATTCTGCGCAAAGCTTGCTCTCCGCCTGAAAAAGAGCGGAAAGAACCCCCTGCTTGTTGCCGCTGACGTCTATCGTCCGGCAGCGGTCGATCAGCTCCGTGTTCTTGGTGAGCAGATAGATGTTCCCGTTTTTTCCATTGAGGCACAGGATGCCATGAAAGCTGCGCTTCAGGGCCTGGAGGCGGCTCGCTCCGGAGCAAAAGACGTTGTCATTGTCGATACTGCCGGACGCCTGCAGATTGATGAGCTCATGATGGCTGAGGCCGAGGCGCTGAAGCATGCGCTCAAGCCGGACGAACTGCTCTTTGTTGTCGACTCCATGATAGGCCAGGAGGCAGTCAATACCGCCAAGGCGTTCAATGAGCGGCTTGATTTTGATGGTGTTGTCCTCACCAAGCTCGACGGTGACGCCCGTGGTGGCGCAGCACTCTCCATCCGCCAGGTTGTAGAGAAGCCTATCAAGTTTATCAGTGTCGGCGAGAAGGTCGAGGATCTTGATATCTTCCATCCGGACCGTATGGCCCAGAGGATTCTGGGAATGGGCGATATCGTCAGTTTTGTCGAGAAAGCCCAGGAAAACCTTGATCTCGAGAAAACACTCGAGATGCAGAAGAAGATGATGAAGAACGAGTTCGATCTGAACGACTTTTTCGACCAGCTTCAGCAGCTCAAGAAGATGGGTTCGATTCAGGGGCTGATGGATATGGTCCCCGGACTCAACAAGATGGTCCCGAAGCAGGAACTTGAGAATCTGGACTTCAAGCCTATCGAGGCCATGATCAATTCAATGACAAAACAGGAAAAAAGCACTCCTGAGATCATCAACGGCAGCCGTCGTCAGCGCATTGCCATCGGCAGCGGCACGAGAGTTCAGGAGGTCAATCTCCTGCTCAAGCAGTTTGGTGAAATGAAGAAGATGATGCGCTCTGTCTCGAAGCTCTCCCAGTCGGGGAGGAAGATAACTTCGCAGAATCTTGCGCTTGAGAAGTTTTTAAAACGATAGATTGTATTACTCTGTTCACCGTTAACATCAACTAAAAATACATTAGCCTTGGTAAAGATCAGACTGAAAAGAGCAGGAAGAAAAAAATTGCCGATGTACCAGATTGTTGCCGCCGATGCGCGTGCACCGAGGGACGGCAAATTTCTTGAAGTTTTAGGTACCTACCAGCCTACGGCCAAGCCGCATGCTGTCACCCTGAAAAAAGAGCGTGTTGCATACTGGATAGAGACGGGTGCACAGCCGACCGATACCGTTCGCAGCCTTATCCAGGCGACCGGTCTTCTGCATGAACTCAGGCTCAAGAGCCGCGGTTTCAGCGATGCCGATATTACCGCCGAGATGGAGAGATGGCAGGAGAACAAGCTTGGAAGAATCAAGAAGCGTCTTGCTGTCAAGTCCCGCCGTCGTCAGGCCAAGAAAGATGCTGAAGCACAGCCGGCGGCTGCGGTCGAAGCGGTTGCAGCAGCTCCAGTCGAGGCGCCTGCCCCGGCAGCGGCACCAGTTGCAGAAGCTGAGCCTGTAGCAGTGGTTGAAGCTGTTGTTGAGACTCCGGTTGCGCCTGTTGTTGAAGCCCCGGTCGAAGAGGCTCCTGCAGCACCGGTTGCAGAGGCAGAGTCACCGGAAGGCGAGCCCTCTTAATCCTTTTACGGAAGAGAACCTTTGGAGCTCTATCTTACCGGTATCATCCTTAAGCCGAAAGGGTTGAAGGGGGAGGTGAAGGTCGAGCCCGTTACTGATTTTCCGGAAAGTTTTCTCTCCCGCAAGGAGTATTATGCGGGCAGGAGTCGTGAGTCGGTAGTTACATTGAAGGTAGCGAAAGCCTCCATTGCCGGAGGTTTCGCCTGGTTGTTCTTTGAAGGAGTTGATAGCAGGGAGAAGGCCGAGGCCCTCACAGGGTTGCAGCTGTTTGTCGAAGAGAGCGAGCTTCTCTTGCAACCCGATAACCGGGCCTATCTCCATGAGCTTGTCGGCATGAAGGTTTTGGATCGCGATCGCAGGGAGGTCGGCATTGTAACCGACGTGCTTCAGATGCCGGCGCACGAGGTCTATGAGGTTCAGGTTTCGGGCAGAAAAATTCTTCTGCCGGCGATAGATGAGTTTGTTGAAGAGATCAGTATGACTCAGCGCCACATCGTTGTGCCGAGATTTGATGAATTTCTCTAGAGAGAGAGCCTGAAAAGTTTGTTGAAACCTTTTCGAGACCATGGACGCTATAAGGATTGATGTGATTTCCGTCATTCCGGGTTTTTTTGATTCAACGCTCGATAACGGACTGTTGAGCATTGCCCGGAAGAAGCAGCGCGCGGAGATTCATGTTCACAACCTTCACGATTATGGACTGGGAAGGTACAAACAGGTTGATGACTCTCCCTTTGGCGGTGGTGCCGGTATGGTACTCCGTCCGGAGCCGATTTATCGCTGTATTGAAGCGCTGAAGGCCGAGCGGGAGTATGACGAGGTAATATTCCTCACCCCTGACGGCACATTGTTCAATCAGTCGACGGCAAACAGGCTGTCAAGGATGCATAACCTGATTATACTTTGCGGCCACTACAAGGCAGTGGATGAGAGAGTCCGGCAGCATCTGGTTACCATGGAGATCTCCATCGGTGATGTCGTGGTTTCCGGAGGGGAGATACCCGCGCTGCTCCTTATGGATGCTGTCGTTAGGGTTATCCCGGGTGTTCTCGGGGACAGCGAGTCGGCCCTGACCGATTCTTTTCAGACAGGGATGCTCGATTGTGCCTACTACACGCGTCCAGCTGAGTTCCGGGGAATGGAGGTTCCTGATGTGCTGCTTTCAGGGCATCATGTCAAAATCGAGCAGTGGAGGACTGATAACGCTCTGGAGCGAACAAAAGCCAGGCGCCCTGATATGCTCGAAGGTGAGTGTGATAAAGATTTGAGTAAAAAATAACGTAAATAGTTCTCGTCATGGATCAGTTAATTCAGTTAGTTGAAGCTACCCAGGCCGTCGTTGATTTTCCTGAGATTCAGCCGGGTGATACCGTCAGAATCCAGCTGAAGGTTATCGAGGGTGAAAAGGAGAGGCTTCAGGCTTTTGAGGGTGTTGTCATCAGTGACCGTGGAGCCGGTGGTTCGAAAACCATCACGGTTCGCAAGATCTCTCATGGTGTCGGCGTTGAAAGGATCATTCCGGTCAACTCGCCTAATATCGAAAGCGTCACGGTGCTCAAGCACGGCAAGGCAAGAAGGGCAAAACTCTTCTATCTGCGCAAGCGTACCGGCAAGGCAGCATTGAAGGTCAAGGAACGCAAGGTCTCGGAAAAGGCCTGATTTCCAGTCTGTCAATCCGGCAGCCCCGTAATACGCTGCCGGATTTCCTCTTTTCTTTTTCTCCGGCGTCCCCAGTGACCCTAATGCCTATAATGCTTATTATCAGCGTTACTGCAGTCATTGCTCTCTTTCGCCATACTCCGTTTCTTTGCCCTGTGCTCTCCCGGCACATTCAACTTTGCCTCTATGCTTGCAATCGGTGATTACTCGCTCGCTTCGCTTGATGCACAGGACTTTGCCCTCGATGGCGGAGCCATGTTTGGCGTCGTGCCGAAAACGATGTGGGGAAGTGTTGCTCCTGCCGATGCATTGAACCGCGTCAGGCTTTCAGCCCGGCTGCTTCTGATATCGGGCGACAGCCGTCATATTCTCGTCGATACGGGCATGGGGACAGCCTGGCCGGAGAAACTGCGGACCATTTACGATGTATCACCTTTTCGCCTTCATGATGAGCTTCAGCGCCATGGAGTTCATCCTGAAGAGATAACCGACGTCATTCTCACCCACCTCCATTTCGACCATGCTGGAGGCGCCTACCGGCTGGATGGAGATCGCCTGGAGCCGCTCTTTCCTGATGCCTGCTTTTACCTGCAGGAAGAGAACTGGCGTCAGGCATCCGCTCCCAATCCGAAAGAGAAGGTCAGCTACAACAGGGCCTTTGTCGAAGCGCTCGGCCGCCAGAAGCATCTCCGGCTTCTCGATGGAGAGACCAGGCTCTTCAAGGGGATAACCCTTTTGCCGACTAACGGCCACACCCGTGGCCAGCAGATGGTCAAAATCTCCGATGGCCTCCAGACACTTCTCTATTGCGGCGATCTCATCCCGAGTTCAGCCCATATCCCCCTTCCCTGGGTGACGGGTTACGATATAGAGCCGTTAAGGGTGATTGAGGAGAAGAGCACCCTGCTTCGGCAGGCTGCGCTTGAAAGGTGGATACTCTTTTTCGGCCATGATCCCGTTCACGCGGCTGCAACGGTCCGCCTGGATGAAAAGGGGGTGGTGCTTGAGCGCTTTATCGACCTTTGATGAACCTTGATTCCCGAACCATCCTTTCAAGATGAACGCGCAGGATATCAATACCTTCCGTAGCCGGATCCTTGAGTTTTACGATTGTAACCGCAGGGTCTTCCCCTGGCGGCAAACTGTTGACCGGTATGCGGTTATGGTTAGCGAAATCATGCTTCAGCAGACTCAGGCGGAGCGGGTCGTTCCAAAGTTCGAGGCATGGCTTCTGCGTTTTCCCGATCCCGAAAGCCTCGCTGCAGCCCCTCTTCGCGATGTGCTTTTTTTCTGGAGCGGCCTTGGCTACAACTCGAGAGCCCTAAGGCTGCAACGAGCAGCGGCCACCATTGTGGAGCGCTATGGGGGCGAGGTGCCGCCGGACCCTGAAGAGCTGATAACGCTTCCCGGCATAGGGGAGTACACCTCCCGTTCAATTCCTGTCTTTGCCGATAATCTGGATATTGCCGCAATCGATACCAATATCCGCAGAATTCTCATCCATGAATTCGCCCTCCGGGAGGATATTTCCCCGAGGGAGCTTCGGGGTGTTGCTGAGGAGGTTCTCCCGCCAGGGCGTAGCCGTGACTGGCATAATGCGCTCATGGACTATGGCTCCCTCGAGTTGACAAGCCGGCGCAGCGGTATACGGCCATTGACGAAACAGTCGAGCTTCAAGGGCTCGAAACGCTGGTATCGCGGGAGGCTGATAAGGGAGCTCATCCAGACGGATGGAATGTTCCTCGATGAGATTGAGGCGCGCTATGAGTCTTGTCCCTGGAACCTGCGCGAGATTATTGATGACCTCGTGCAGGAAGGGCTTCTGGAAAAAGGTGAGAGCTACGGGGCCGTTTCGTCAGCTGTTCTGAGAATCAAAGGGGAGTAAAAAAGTTATTACTCCGTATTGTAGACCATGTTAAGCGCACTGTAAACGGAGTCGATCTCTTTGGCGTACCTGGTGGTAATCGCTTTGCGTTTGAGCTTTAGGGTTGGGGTCATATGGCCGTTTTCTACGGTGAACCCCTCTTCGATAAGCATGAACTTCCGCACTTTTTCATGGGTCGCCAGTTGCCGTGAGATTGTTCTCATGAGCTTTTCAAAGATCTGCTGGATGTTTTTGTTTTCGATCAGCTCCTTGTTGGATGAGGCTTTGATGCCCTCTTGTGCCGCGTACTCACTGATTTTGCTGAAATCAGGGACAATGAGCGCGATGAGGAATGGCCGCTTCTCTCCGATTACAACGACCTGATCAACATAGGGGCTCTCGGCAATCAGGTTCTCTATGGGCATTGGAGCGATATTCTTTCCTCCCGAGGTGACGATGATGTGCTTTTTGCGGTCGGTTATTTTCAGGTAGCCGTCGCTGTCGATTTCGCCAATGTCACCGGTACAGAACCAGCCGTTCTTCATCACCTCGCTGGTCGCGGCGTCATCCATCCAGTACCCCTTCATGATGTTTGGACCTTTGAGCAGAATCTCCCCATCCTCGGCGATTCTTGCCTGAACATTGTTGACAGCCGGTCCGACAGTTCCGAACTTTATTTTTTCAGGCCGGTTGACATGGGTTACCGGCGCCGTTTCGGTCAGGCCGAACCCTTCAAGGATCACAATCTCCAGCGCCTGAAAAAACTCGCCGATCTTTTTGGGAAGGGCGGCACCGCCGGAGACAAAGTAGCGCAGTCTGCCTCCGAACTTTGTCTGGATCTTGTGGTAGACAAGCTTGCTGGCAATGGCGTGCTGGAGGGAGAGCAGGCTGGAGACGCTTCCTTTTTCATCCAGTTGACGGTGATATTTCCCCCCGGTGCTGAGTGCCCAGTTAAAGACCTTCTGCTTCAGGGAGCTTTCAGCGGAAATCTGCTTGAGAATGCTCATTTTCATGCGGTCGAAGAGCCTGGGCACGGTGAACATGATGGTAGGGCGGGCTTCTGCCATGTTCAGCGCGATGGTTTCAATGCTTTCGGCCAGATAGATGCTCGCTCCAGAGGAGAAGAGCAGGTAGTACCCTCCAGTGCGTTCGTAGGCGTGCGACAGCGGCAGAAAGGAGAGTCCGCGGTCGCCTTCATCAAGGCGGATAACTGTTGAACAGGATTTTACATTCTCGCAGATATTCCGGTGGGTGAGCATCACGCCTTTCGGAAGTCCTGTAGTTCCCGAAGTATAGATGATCGTAGCCACATCATCCGGCTCAACAGGAGTACCTTCCAGAATCCATGGTTTTTCATTGAGATAGCGCTCACCCGATTCCTTTGCCTGGTTCAGGTCGATAACCTCCTCAATAGCTTCCTCCATGCGGTTCATGACGACGGCAAGGGCCAGTTCCGGCAGATTCTGCCAGATGGAGAGGATTTTGCCAAGCTGCAGCATGTTCGATACGACGATGAGCTTCGCCCCGCAGTTTTTCAGTATGTATTCGATCTGGTTTCCGGGCAGGGAGGGGTAGAGCGGGACATTGATGGCGCCGATGTTCAGAATTGCCATATCTGCCAGATACCAGCCGGGCCTGTTTTCTGAAAGAATGGCAACCCTGTCTTTGGCATGGATGCCGTTTTTTTTCAGAAAGGCCGAAAAATGGTGGACATCTCTCTCCAGCTCCCGGTAGGAGATCGGTTCATAGAGGCCATTGATTTTCCTTGCAATAGGAAATTTCGACTCCTGATCTCTGTAATGGGTAAAGACGGACGAGAAGAGTTCAGGCAGTGTCTGGAAGTCAGGATTTATAAGTCCCATCATTCAGATGTTTTATGGTGAAAGCTGCTAGAGCCGAGGAAAACCGGTAAGGGAGAGAGCCGGTAATAAACGATAAGGGGTTGTTGGCTAACACCTCCGGGCATCGGGTTCGTAACAGGGGAGCCGGCAAGTCTTCATCAATAGTTAATAATACCATAATGTAATTCCAAAACAATTCAGAGGGTAATTCCTGCTGCTTCTCTCGGCGTGAGTTTTTACTCCAATGCTCAAGAGGAGTAGTGGGAGAACAAAAAAACAGCGTGAAGGGGAACTTTTTCATGGCATTATTAATTGATTGTCTTGTTGTTACCTGTCTGGCGCTTTTCCCCCTTCAAGATCGGTTCGTTCTGCCTGCTGCAGTTCAGGCGGACTTTCTGGTCGCAAGCAAACAAAATGAAGGAGGGGACACACCATGAAAAAGCTTCCGCTACTTTTTATTACTGCTCTGTTTGCCGTTTTTGCCCTGAAAACGGTTGTTGCCGCTTCTGTCGATGTGACTGTTCAGCACAAGGATGGCATCGGAAATTATCTTGCCGACGCCAATGGCCGGACGCTCTACTGGAGCAAAAATGACTCTCCGGGTAAAAGCGCCTGTACCGGCGCCTGCATTGAAAAATGGCCTCCTTTTTTCAGCGGGGCGATTCTTTCCGCATCTCCCTTTATGAAAGCGGGGGATTTTGGGACGATTGAGCGCGCGGATGGTAAGAAACAGAACACCTTCCGGGGCTATCCCCTCTATTATTATTCAATGGACGCTCGGCCGGGTGATACCGGTGGACATAATCTTGGTAATGCATGGTTCGTCATTGATCCGGAAAAGTTCCGTCCGCCTGTGAAGGAGTATTATGGTCTGGGCTCCAAAGAGGGAGCCAGGGAGTAGGTATTCGGGCCAAGTATCCTGGCGTTTCAGAGCAGTTCATGCATGCCGGGCAGGGATGCATGGACCTCTGTTTACAGGGCGCACATGGGGTTTGCCGGTCGGCAATACCACCGGATAACTGATGCAATCAAACTTTTCAAGCGCCAGAAGCCATGTCACGAATTTATGAAATCATTATCTCTAAAACGGCCTGCCCCGCAGCCGTTACCGATACCTTTTACGGCATAGCGGAATCACTTGATGATGCGATATGCCGCTTTACAAGCAAGTTTGGAATCTCTATCACGCAGGTCATCAATGACGGTTCTGACGATATAAACAGGGCGGAGTACCTTGGGAAGTTCAACAAGCCGGGGCAGGGGGCAAAGTACGGGATACATAAGCCGTTTGTAATTTTTGTCGATATCCTCAAGCAGAGTTTTTGATGAGGGGCAAGTCGTTAGCCGATTCGTTGAACTCTGGAATAATTAAAGGGAGAAATTCCGGTGGCAACATTGAAAAAAATCATACTTGATGTTGAAAATGAGAGTGGCGGGCCCCGCTGGGCAAAGTGGGAATCCGCGCAGGAGATCATCGATACCTACGCCCCTTTCGGCCTTGCTTTCGAGAATAGTGCCGTTACCGAGCGTTTTGTTCTGAGCGTTCTCGAGCGGGCCATTGAGTCGGATGGAAAGACACTTCCGGGAGATTGCGGGCTTTACGATCTCATGATTCTCGAAAGCCTTGTCTCTTCATTCGCAGATGAAGAGTACCGGATCGATCTCTTTGACAGGAAATCAGCCTGAGCTCTGCGTTATGGCGTACGGTTGCGGGTATGATAAAGGCAGGCAATTGATTTCATAATAGGTTAACATGACAGGAGTAGCTATGTCAACAGAACAGGCAAAAGAGTTTCTCGCAAGGATGAAAAACGATGAACGCTTTATGGAGGCTGTCATCGGGATTGAAGATGTGGAGACCCGGATGGAGTACATCAGGCGGGAGGGATTTGATGTTACCGACAACGAGATCCGTCAGGAGTTTGAGGCGGCAAAAAAAGCCGATGCCCAGGCATATGAAGAGTCACCTCCGCCGCCGGCCGTCCTTCCGGATCGGCTCTCCCAACCATCCAGGGCCGGGCGCCCCATAGATCTTATGCCCTCAGTGCTCTCTCGTGACTCAGAGTCCCGTCTCATTGCAGGCATTTAGCTTCTTTTTTGGGCATTCCGGCTGCGCATTGCCGGTCTGGAGCGTTGGTCCTCCTCTACCCTGCAAAACGACGGGGATGTTTTTATTGGTTGAAATTGTATATTAGCCTTCAATGACACAACAGCAATGGCGGACTGATGCTGCCTTTTTCTGTTGAGAGCCCAGCTTGTCACTGGGCTTTCGTTTTTTGGATGCTCCTTTTGTGTCTATGTTTTCAGTCCCGTACCCCTGTTTTTTCTGTGCCTTAACGAGGACCCTTTTTCGGTCATCCATTTTCCTGACAGCGTTTATTGCCAGGCATTGACGGCGCAAGGAAAAAGCGTTTCTTACAGTTTTGTTAGCTCTGTTAGCAGATTTTTCATGCAGACTGCCAATAAATCCGGTTCCTCATGGACCGGTTATGCCGGACTTTGTCTCGGCATCATTCTGATTGTCTACCTGTTCAGTCAGGTCGACCTTCAAGGGGCAATCGGGCGCATTACGCATATCGGCTTCTCTTCAGTGCTGATTCTGCTGCCCTATTTGTCGCTCCATCTGCTTGAAACATTCGCATGGCTCAGGCTTTTTCCTGGAAATATCGGAACGATACCGTTTTTCAGCCTGCTGAGAATCCAGCTCATCACCGAGACCATTTCGATGACGCTCCCGGCCGGGGTAGCTGTCGGTGAACCTCTGCGCCCTTTCCTCTGTTTCCGCTTTCTGGGTATTCCGGTTCCCGCCGGTGTGGCAAGCGTTGCCGTTCGCAAGCTGATGCTTGGGGTTGCCCAGGGCATATACACGGTATTCTGTGCCATTGCCGGATTTTCGATGCTGCAGAATGCTTCTTTTCAGATGGTCGGCTTTGAAGGGCTGGGCTTTATCGTCATTGCTGCTGGCGTCATCGTTTTCCTCCTTTTTCTCCTTCTGCTCATGATGCTGCTCAACGGACGGGCGGCACACAATCTGCATCGGCTGCTCATGCTCGTGCCCTTCGACAAGGTCAAAGAGTGGCTTCTTGCAAAAGAGTCGGAATTCTCCGAAACGGACGAGGAGCTGAAAAGCTTCAGGGGACCTTTTATCCTGCGTCTTCTTCCCGTTTTGCTTACCTACATTATTGCATGGTTCATGCTTGCGTTTGAGAGCTATATCATCCTTCACCTTCTCGGCATGCAGATCTCATTTTTTCAGGTGCTTGCCATCGATGCATCGCTGACAATCCTTCGATCCCTCTTCTTTTTTATTCCCTCTGGGCTTGGGGTGCAGGATTTCGGTTATCTTGCCTTTTTCCAGTCGCTTGGGATGCCGGATGCTCAAATTGGCGGTGCGGCCTTTGTGCTTTTGCGCCGTTTCAAGGAGGTGCTCTGGTATGCAGTCGGCTACACTGTTATGTTTGTTTCAGGAGTTCACCTGCACGATGCAGAAGGAGTGCGTACCCTAGAGTCATGAGGAAAAAAGTATTGTTTATATGCGGCTCGATGAATCAGACTACCCAGATGCATCAGATCGCCGGGTGGCTGGGTGATTACGATCAGTATTTTTCACCGTTTTTCAGTGATGGCCTGCTTGGTGCCGCCACCGATATGGGGCTGCTCGAGTTTACCATCATGGGCAGCAAGCGAGCACAGCGCTCTCTAGAATACCTCCGTTCACATCATCTCAAGCTCGATCCCGGCGGTCTCGGCCATGCCTATGACCTTGTCGTGACCTGCACCGATCTTATTGTTCCCAAACATATTCGCAAGAAGCGGGTGGTGCTGGTGCAGGAGGGGATGACCGAACCTGAAACCATTCTTTTCCATCTCGCCCGTAATTTCTCATGGGTTCCCCGATGGATTGCAGGAACCTCCACGACAGGTCTCTCCGATGCCTACGAAAAGTTCTGTGTCGCCAGCGAAGGGTATCGGGAGCTCTTTATCCGAAAGGGTGTTGATCCGGCCAAGATCGAAGTTACCAGCATTCCCAATTTCGACAACTGCCAGAAGTATCTGCAGAATGACTTTCCCTACCGCGATTACGTCCTTGTCTGTACCTCAGACAACAGGGAGACCTTCATCTACGAGAACCGTAAGAAAAATATCAGGAACTACCTTGAGATGGCCGGTGGCGAGCAGCTTATCTTCAAGCTTCATCCAAATGAAAATGTCGAGCGAGCCACCCGTGAGATTGAGCTTCATGCGCCGGATGCTCTGGTTTTCAGCGAAGGACGCACTGAAGAGATGATTGCAAACTCCAGAATGCTTATTGCCCAGTTTTCCTCAACTATTTTTGTGGGTTCCGCCCTCGGCAAGATTGTTCATTGCGGTCTTGAGCCTCTTGTGCTCAAGGCGCTGACGCCCTGGCAGAACAACGCGGCGCCTCAGCTGATTGCTGATGTCTGCCGCCAGGTCATTGACGGCTGAACCAAAAACTTTTTGATTGCCTGATTATGCTTACCGTTGCTGTCATTCCCGCACGAGGGGGGTCTAAGGGCCTGAAAAGCAAGAACATCTATCCTGTTGCCGGCAAACCGCTGCTTGCATGGACAATTTTGCAGGCCTTGGCTTCAAAGAGTATCGATCGTGTTTACGTGACTACTGACGATGCTCAGATTGCCGATGTTTCCAGAAAATTCGGGGCCGAAGTGATTGATCGCCCGGCTGAGATTTCGGGTGACAAGGCGACCTCAGAGTCTGCCGTTCTGCACGCTGTTGATGCCATAGAGCGCGGCGAAAAGGTGAAGGTCGGAACGGTTGTCTTCCTGCAGGCGACCTCTCCGCTGCGGAAACCCGGCGATATCGACGGGGCGCTGGAGGTTTTCCGCCGAGAAGGGGCCGACTCCCTCATCTCTGTCACCAAAGCCGACGACCTGACCATATGGGAGTCAAAAGCGGGGAGGTGGAGCTCTCTGAACTTCGACTACCATAACCGCGGAATGCGCCAGGACCGTCCAACGCAGTTCATCGAAAACGGCTCAATCTATATCTTCACCCCCGAAACGCTCCGGCGCTTCGACAACAGGATTGGCGAGAAGCTCTCGGCATACGAAATGGAGTTCTGGCAGACGTGGGAGATTGATACTATCGAAGAAATAGATTTAATTGAGTATTATTTTAACAGAAAAAGCCTGGCTGACCAGGATGCCGACCAAATGAACCCTTAATTCACTCTGCAGTATGAATTTCTTTCTCTCCACCGATCTTGTCATCGGGGTCAATGAGGCTCTGAAGATCAATGATCATCTTGCCCAGCTTACGGTGAAGAAGCCGGGGATCATCTATGACGCAAATCTTTCGGGCAACCTCTATTTTCAGGATGTCCTCGCCAGCCTGACTGCAGGATATGCCAACGCCGTGGTCTATCCGAACGAGTTCAAGGGGGAGCCGACCTATGCCCATCTGGAGAGCGTTGCACAGTTCTTCCGCAGCAACATGCCGGATGGCGTCATTGCCATTGGCGGCGGAAGCACGCTTGATCTTGGCAAAGGCGTGGCACTGCTTTTGACCAACGACGTTCCGGCTCTTTCACTCAAGGGGTTTCCTCAGGGTGTAAACGACCCGCTCCCGCTCGTTACCGTGCCCTCACTGCTCGGCAGCGGCGCCGAGGTGAGCTTCAATGCGGTTTTCATCGACGAGAGAGAGGGGCGCAAGCTGGGTATCAACAGCAGGAAGAACTTCCCCAAAAAAGCGGTTATCGATCCAAATCTCTCCATGACCGCCCCGATGGAGAGCGTTATTGCTTCCGCAATGGACAGCCTTGTACACTGTGTCGACAGTTTCGGTTCCGTCAAGCATACCCCCTTCAGCCGGATCTATTCCGTCGAGGGATTTCAGCGTACCTTCTATGCGCTGCAGCAGGGGCAGCTCGACAGGGCTGAGTCGCGTCTTGACCTGGCTATCGGCAGTGTCTGCGGAACGGCCGCCCTCATGAACGCCGGCGACGGTCCGACCAACGGTTTTGCCTACTATCTCGGCGTCAAGCACCGTGTGCCGCACGGGCTTGCCGGGGCGATATTCCTCAAGGAGGTCATGCGATACAACCATGAGCACGGCTATGAGAAGTATGCGCTGCTTAACCCTATGCGCACTTCGGCTTCACCGAAGGAGGTCACTGCCGAGCTGCTCGGCCAGATGGATGACCTCTATCGCCAGCTCAACATCCCGACCCTTGTCCCATACGGCTACGGAAAGGGCAATGCCGCTGAGTTTGCCCATAACGCATCGGAGGCCCTGAAGGGATCGTTTTCGGGCAACCCCGTCGAATTTACTGAAGAATCGGCAAGAGCCGTTGTCAATCAATTAACCTAAAGGAGCAGAGCGAAGTATGGCTGGTGCAGAACTAATCGGTCGTGAGGAACTGGCCGAAATCCAGGAGCTTTTCAGCAGGGAGAAGGTCAACCTCTACCGCTACGGCGGCGGCAACTACAAGGCAAGGGAGTTCGAGGAGAAATTTGCGGCCTACATGGGCGTTAAGTATGCCCACGCGGTCTCTTCCGGCACGGCGGCAATACACTGTGCGCTTGCCGGTGCAGGAATCGAGCCCGGAGACGAGGTCATCACCACGGCGTGGACATTCATCGCTCCGGTAGAGGCCATCAGCGCGCTCGGCGCCGTGCCTGTTCCGGTCGAGCTCGATGAGACCTACCACCTCGACCCGGCAGAGGTTGAAAAGGCTATCACCCCTGCAACGAAGGCCGTTGTTGCCATCCCGATGTGGGCGCCTCCGAAGATGGATGAGATTGCGGCTATCTGCAGGAAGCACAACTTGCTTTTGATTGAGGATGCCGCCCAGGCGCTCGGCGCATCATACAAAGGTCGCAAGCTCGGCACCATCGGCAGTGTCGGATCATTCTCCTTCGACGCAGGCAAGACGCTCCATACCGGTGAGGGCGGCATGATTGTCACCAACGACAAGGAGATCTACGACCGTGCGGCCGAGTTCTCCGATCACGGTCACATGCATCTTCCCGGCCTGCCAAGAGGCAAGGATCCCCGGCGCTCCAAGGGGCTCAATCTGCGCCTGAGTGAAGTTACGGCAGCCATCGGCCTTGCCCAGCTCGCCAAGATCGAGATGATTCTTTCGAAGTCGAAGGAGAACAAGCGGAAGATCAAGGATGGGATTTGCCGCCTCGACAACATTATTCTCAGGCCATTCAGCGATGAGGCCGGCTCTCAGGGTGACACACTCATCTTCAGGGTGAGGGATCGCGATGCCGCCCTGCAGTTTGAGGCGCATCTGATGGAGCACGGTTTCGGTACAAAAATCCTGCCTGAGGCGCTTGACTGGCATTATGCCGGCGTATGGGGTCACCTGCTCGGCGAATACGACCGATACAGCAATGCGGATCTTGAGGCACTCTGGCCGAAGACCGGCACCATGCTTCGCAGCAGCGTCTGCCTCAATATTCCAGTGCTTATCGATGATGCGACCATTGACAAGCTTGTCCAGGCCATCATTTCCGGATCGAAAAAGATTGGATGACCAGGTGCCTGTAAGTGCATAAAAAGAAGAAGCCTGCTCGATGCAGGCTTCTTCTTTTTATGGAGGCGAAGAGCGGATTCGAACCGCTGTACAAGGTTTTGCAGACCTCTGCCTAGCCACTCGGCCACTTCGCCCTCTATCGGGAAGAGTTAAGGTAAGAAAAACTTGCGGTATTGCAAACGCGAAGGGGAGTTAAATGACCCTCTCTGGCGCTTCAGCCGAGAGCGCGTTTTTCGGACCGGCCGTCGCGCCGACTGCCATCGTGCGGCTTTTTCGTATATTGACCAAGTGCATTTCCGGCAAGTGGTCACCGCCGCTCACCCAAAGCCCGGGACCCTCACCCTCATTCCGAAACGCCACGCTGTCAATGATAGACGCTGCCATTCTTCTCATCCTTCTTCTTCTCCTTCTCGTGCTTGCTTTTGTGGCATTCCGCATTCTTCGTGACGGGCCACTGAAGGGGGCGCTGACAATAAAAACCGCCGAAATTGAAGCGCTTAAGATCCTCCACACCCGCCTTGAAGCTGAACTCGAGAGTGAGCGGCGTTTTGCTGCCCAAAAAACGGCGCTCCTGGAGGAGTCGGAGTCACGCATGAAAACCGAGTTTGAAAACCTTTCAAACAGGATTTTCGAGGAGCGCGGCCGCGCAATCGGTCAGGAGAATCGTGAGCGCATGGATGGCGTACTGCAGCCTCTGCGCGAGCAGCTCGAGTCTTTCCGCAAGCGGGTCGACGAGGTGCATAAAAGTGATACCGAGCTTTCGGGTCGCCTTATTGAGCAGGTGCGGCAGCTGCACCTGCTGAGCGGTCGGGTGAGCGATGAGGCCAACCTGCTGGCAAGGGCTATCAAGGGTGACTCCAAAAAGCAGGGTGACTGGGGTGAGATGATTGTAGAGCGGATCTTCGAGGCTTCCGGTCTCGAACAGGGCCGTGACTATATGGCCCAGGAGAGCTTTCGCCAGGATGACGGGGTGTTGAAGCGGCCTGATTTCCTGGTCATGCTTCCTGGCGGCAAGGCTGTTATTGTCGATTCCAAGGTTTCACTGACGGCCTATGAGCGTTTCAGCTCTCTTGAGGATGAATCGCAGCGGCAGCTGGCCCTCAAGGAGCACCTGAACTCCGTCAGGCGGCATATTGCCGGGCTGAAGGCCAAAGAGTACAGCGACATTGGCGGCAACCGGACGCTTGATTTCGTCATCATGTGCATTCCGCTTGAGCCGGCATGGCAGGCAGTCCTCCAGGCCGACCCCGAACTCCTTTACGAGCTTGCAGGCGATAATGTTGTTCTCTCCGGTCCGACAACACTCATGATTACGCTCAGGCTCATAGCGCAGATTTGGAGGCGTGAACATGAGAATCGCAATGCAGAGCTTATTGCCGAAAAGGCAGGGCGGATATATGATCAAGTCTTTCTTGTGCTGGATGCGATGCTTGATGCGCGAAAGAAGCTTTCAGGGGTGACAGACTCTTTTGACCTGGCCCTGAAGCGACTGAAAGAGGGGAGAGGCAATCTTGTCGGAAGAGTCGAGGAGATACGAAGGCTTGGTGCAAAAGTCGGCCGTCAGATACCCCCCGATTTTGCTGCAGAGGCCGGGCTCGACGGGGAGGATGAGAGCATCAGTAGTACATGACCGTATAAAAGAGGTTTTTTTTGACCTCATTGATGACGAACTGGTAGCTCTTGCTGTTTTCCCACCAGAGCATCGGGTGCCACCACTCAGGCCTTGTCGACACAAGAATGAACGAGAGCTCCGAACCGTCAAAGGCCTTGCTCCAGGTCTGGTACAGGCGGAACATGTGGGGTGGGTCGCTAACGATGATGGCATGTCGCCACCCCTTTTTCTTCATGGTGTCGACTGAGTTTACCGCCTCCTCCCAGGTTGTTGTTGATTGGGTGTCGACCTTGATTGCGTTTTTGGGTACTCCGAACCCCATCATCCGCCGTTCTCTCCAGTTTGGATGGGCTGGTCTGTAGAACCGCTCATCGATTCCGGTCAGGATGACATGCGAGGCATATCCGGAATTGTAAAGCTCCGCCCCCTTTCTGACCCGGAGGCCGTTATCTCCGCCGAGCACGATGATGACGTCGGCTTTTTCGGGCTTGCTTGCATGAAGTGAAACCAGAAAGCCGAGGCTTAAAAAAAAGAGCCCTGATATAACGCCGGCCACGAGGAGAAAATAGAGCGTCAGCTTGAGAAGGAGTTTCATGAAGAGGCGTGAGGATTATGATTCTCGTGTTGCCGTTATTGCGGATTGTTACGGGTTCGCACGCTCTTTTTTTTGAGGCAAGGCACTCAAACGGTACGACTTCCTGATAATAATCAATTTTTTCAACCTTGCCACGGCACGCTTCTAATCAAAGATGCGTTTTTCTTTGGCGGCCCGCTCCAGAGGGGAGGCTTCTGGTCTCTGCCACTTATTTTGAGGCTTGTTTGCGTCGCATTTCCAGATTGTCGACGAGGGTGACCTGAATGGTCTCGCTGAAAGTGTGGCGTAATTATTTTGTTATTTTAATTGTTTTTAAGGATTATTAACTTTGTCTGTTCTATGGGTGCTGCTCTTGTCGTTACTTTTCAGCAGGAGCCATCTTCCCCGACGAATTGTGTCGCCAGGTTCGTTAAATGTTGTCGGGAAATTATCGCGTTAAGGTGCCCCTTTCACGGCAGAAGCCACTATTTGTTGTTGCCGCCCCCTCGGGGTAGTTGCATAACGTGACACCGAAATCATATGGATAGAGATAAGAACTGTAACCCGGAAGAGATGAGTCCCGCCGGGGGATGCAGGCATGAGGCGTTCAACAATGCCCTTATTGACAGCTTTCCCGGGTCGTTTACCATCAGCGATGTCAATGGCAAACTTGTCAGCTGGAACGCCTTTCATCGCGATGAGCTTGTCGGTAAGCCCGAAAGCGAAATAGCGGGGATAGATGCTATTGATGTATTTCATCCGGATGACCGGCCGATTGCCATTGAAAAGATAATGCATGTTCTTCTTGAGGGGGTTGAGGTCTCTGCCGAAGGCCGGGTATTGATTAAAGGGGGCCCTGAGTTTCAGTGGCGCATGATTACGGGACGCAGGATCATTATTGACGGCGATCCCTTTGTTGTGGCTTTTAGTATTGATATTACCGAGCGTAAGCGGCTTGAGGATCTGATGGCTTTTCGTCTCTCTCTGAACGAAATGGCCGATTCTGCAACTGTTGAAGAGCTGCTGCGGGCGACCCTCGACGAGGCCGAGCGCCTGACGGGAAGCACGATAAGCTTTTGCCAGTTTATTGATGCCGATGAGGAGAACCCCTCTTTTCAGGTTATTTCGACCGGCATGCATAATAACCTGAAGAGCCATTTCAGCGCGATGACCCATAAATCCTTTGATCAGGCTTGGATACGGGATGAAGCCGTCAGTGAGAGGAGGGCTGTGTGTCACAACAATTCTCAGGATTCCCCAAACTTCCGCAAGCTGCCGGATGATCATCCCCAGATTACCCGGACACTGGTTGTTCCTTTGATCCGAAGCAACAGGGTCGCGGCGATTTTCAGTGTTGCCGAAAAGAGATGGGATTATAACGACAATGATGTCAAGCTTGTTGGCGCCCTTGCCGATCTTGCCTGGGATATCGTTGCCCGAAAGCGTGCTGAAGAGTCGGAGCATCAGCTGCAGGATGCGCTCTTGCAGGCGCAGAAAATGGAACTGATTGGTCAGCTTGCCGGTGGTGTGGCTCATGACTTTAACAATATGCTGGGCGTCATCCTCGGCAATGTCGAGTTCGCCCTTAATCGGCCGTCTCTTGATGAGTCGCTGAAAAACAACCTCAAGGATATTCTCAAGGCAACAGGTCACTCTGCCGAGCTGACCCGTCAGCTGCTTGCCTTTTCGCGCAAGGGCAGCGTCATTCCCATCGTTCTCGATCTGAATACGATGCTCGAAAAGATGCTCTCCATCTTGCGGCGTCTGATCGGGGAAGACATCTCGCTTTTATGGATACCAGCTTCCGGCCGCACGCTTGTCAAGATCGATCCGGCCCAGGTGGATCTTGTTCTCGGCAATCTTTGTGTCAACGCCCGTGATGCCATTACCGATCATGGTGTGATTACCATTGAAACGAGTATAGTCTTTGTAGACAGCGCAGCATCTGCATCCGGTCATCCCTGCAAGGAGCCGGGAAGTTATGTTTCGCTTGCCGTAACTGATAATGGATGCGGTATCGACAAAAAGAATCTCCCGCATATTTTTGAGCCTTTCTTTACCACAAAGAAAGCCGGGCAGGGAACCGGGATGGGGCTTTCGACGGTCTATGGCATTGTCAAGCAGAACAATGCCGTCATCGACTGCAAAAGTCAGCTCGGCAAGGGCTCGACCTTCACTATTTTTCTCCCCCTTCAGAAGGGGTATGCCGATCCTGATCATCCGTTTGATCCGGCCCCGCCAAAGAGCCATGGAAAGGAGACGATTCTGCTTGTCGAGGATGAACCGGATATTCTGAATCTCTGCAAGATGATGCTGCAGGAGAGCGAGTATGCGATTCTTTCGGCGCCGACCCCCGGGGAAGCGATTCGTATTGCCGATGCATATGATGGCCAAATCCACCTGCTCGTCACGGATGTGATCATGCCTGAGATGAACGGCGTGGAGCTCTCCCGGAATATTCAGGCCATACGCCCTGGCATTAAAACCTTGTTCATTTCAGGCTACACCACTGACATCATTGCCAGGCATGGAGTACTTGAGCATGGAATAGGGTTTATCAGCAAGCCGTTTTCGATATATCTCCTGCTGAGAAAAGTCCATGAGCTGTTGAACGGCACCTTCGCCTAGCATTCACTTCTCTTTCGGCTTATCCTTCCGTTCGGCCATCCTGTGTCGTGTTGTCATGACTGCTGAGGTGACTCCTCCGGTAACAAGCAATCCGATAAGGAAGTAGATTTCCGCCGGTATGTTTTTTCCTGCAATGATCAGGTAGAGATAAGAGGCGATAAAAAAGAGTGCGGAGAGCATGCCAGGCAGAATGGCCGGCTTTTTAAGACGAAGGTTTCTTACCAGCCAGGCAAGGGAGACCATGAGCAGCGGAATGCTTCCGAAATAGAGAGAGCCGAAAATCAGGGGGCTGATCCCATACTGTTTTTCCGCCGTATGCAGTATGTCACCTATGAATTCAAGGAGATTCATGGCGGCTCAGGATTCGATCATAATTAAGGTATTCCTTGCTCATGGCTTCCAATAATATTTTTCAGGGTTGATTTTATAATTCAGCGAGGTCACTTCCAAAGGATTTATCGATAATGGATGATATTTCCTCTCATTTTCCTCTCTTCCATCGCTCCCATCTTGCTCAACTCAGGTCGTTAATGTCTCACATCAGGACGCTAGCGCTGAGACAGCTTCGACTTCAACCACTTCCGCCCCCCGTCTTTTACAAGTTATCCGGCCACTTGCTGATTTGGCATGTAAGTTGCAGCTGATAAGTACCGGAGGCAGGCTCACCCTGTCGGTTTTGCTTGTAAACTGTTTTTTCTGGAGAGGAATGGTCAGTATAAAAAAAACGCCATATGATCTGATGGATGATATATACAGCTTGGCCTACTGGATGACCGGCTCACTCATCGCTACCAATGAGCTGGTGAGCCGGACTTACCGCCATGCGGAGCCTGACAGTTCCCAGAGGGAGTTTTTCAGGGTGTTCAGGAGCTGTTATTTCGAGTCCATCAGTCCGACAGCGCCGACTGCTCCCGAGGCAGGAAAGGTGCCGCACAGAAAGTCGGCAGATATAAAGTTATCCGTTCTTTTGTCGGAGATTGTCGGTCTTAAACATAGGGAGATCTCTGAGATTATCGGCAAACCTCTTGAAACTGTAAGGTTGTGGTTGTCAGAGGGGCGCAAGTCTCTGGTTGAAGGAACTCTGCTCAACGCATCATGTTGAGCGGCTGTTTCTATAACCGGAGCGGATGCTGATGAAGAGGCTGCGCATCGCTCAGGTTGCTCCACTGGTCGAACGGGTGCCTCCCAAAAAATACGGAGGAACCGAAAGGGTCGTCTATCACCTTACTGAAGGGCTGGTAGAGAGGGGCCATGAGGTGACACTTTTTGCCTCGGGCGATTCGAAGACGAGTGCCAGGCTTGTGGCTCCGATAAGAGAAAGCCTTCGTCTGGGCAAAAAAACGCACTCCCCGGTCATGGTCACCATGATAATGCTGGCCGAGGTATACGGCCCCAGGCTTCATGAATTCGATATTGTTCATTCACATCTTGAATACCTGACACTGCCCTTTGCCGCGCCGGCTCCTGTTCAAACCGTGCTTACCATGCACGGGAGGCTTGATTTGGGCGATTGTGTAGCGATGCTGAGAGTCTACAGCAAGATGGCATACGTCTCAATCAGTGACGCCCAGCGTGAGCCGGTCCCTGATATCAACTGGGTAGAGACTATCTATCACGGTTATCCCCAGACATCGTTTCCATTCAGCGTCCAATCCGGCCATTATTTTCTCTATCTGGGCCGTTTTTCGGAAGAGAAAAAACCTGAGCAGGCAATCATGCTAGCCCGGGCATGCCATGTGCCGCTGAAGATTGCCGCCAAGATTGACCCTGCAGACAGGGCCTACTTTGAGGAGAAAGTAAGACCGTTGCTTGATCATCCGCTGATCGACTACGTTGGAGAGGTCGATGAGCGGCAGAAGATCGAACTGCTCAAAGAAGCAATTGCACTCCTTAATCCCATTGACTGGCCAGAACCGTTCGGGCTTGTGATGATCGAGGCACTCGCATGCGGAACACCTGTGATTGCCAGAAGATGCGGTTCGGTTCCTGAGGTGATCACTCATGGCAGAACGGGTTTTATCTGTGAAAGCAGGCTTGACTTTATAGAGGCGATCCGTCATGCTGGAGAGTTGTCGCGCGTTGCATGCCGCGAGGAGTTCGAACGTCGGTTTTCACTGAACTGTATGGTGGAGAAGTATGAAGATCTCTACTACCGTTTGCTTGCAGAGAGAAAAAAGTTTTCCGCTGTCCCTGCGTGACAATGTGTTACGATGGCTCATCTGATGGGGCTCCTCATAGCGGCGGCTCTGTCGCGACTTGGTGGATGATGGTTACAGGGGGGCAGCGGATATGTGATCAGACCATCCCCGGTGCGGCAGGTTTTGTCAGCTGGACCCGAACCGGGGTATAAAGAGGCGAGGGGGGGCTCAGAACTTATAGGCAAGGCCAAGTGAGAGTACAGGATAGTATTTGATATCCGAAATCTTGCTTTTCACGCTGCTGATCTCTCTTGCAAGATCGGCCTTGAAGAGGGGATCGGAGGCAACAACGCCATTGGCGGCAAGTGCGACATCAGGGGAGCCCTGAAAGATGACTCCGAGGTCAAAGGCGAAAGAGAGGGATGATTTGCTGCCAACAGCATTTCCCCAGCCGATGCCGGCAAAGGGCGCGTAATGCTTGAAGGTGACTGTGCCGGCCAGTGTCCCTATGTCAGCAGCCGGGTAAGTGGTGTTTCCTATGGTATAGGTGGTCTGCGGTGCGCCTGTGGCCCTGAGAACGTTGTTGTTGATGAAGATGCCGGAGGTAATCCTGAATCCCGAATTTCCTATCGGGTGCAAGTCGAGCAGTATCGGACAGGATTTGAGTTTCATGCTGTAATGATACATGATATCGCTCTCTGTGGTGGATCCATCAAAATGCAGGGCATTGTAACCTGCTCTTGCATTGAGAAAGGGGGTCAGGCCAATCGTTAATTCGGGGCCTATTCCTGGCGTGCCGGCTTTGATGCCTGCGCCAATCTCTCCTGTGTCGGCAAGCGCAGGGTATGCAGCTATGGTTGAAGCGAGCGCTGCAAGCAGCAGGCAGATTACTCTTAGGGGTTTCATTGCATTTCCTTTGTTAGATGATGGATGGAGGCGAGTCGGGAATGGTCAGGGAGCTTGGTCAAGAGCCGTCAGGCCGGTCGGAATGACGCTTTTGCATATATGCGCAATATATGCAAAAGCCATAAATAACATATAAAACGTATTGTGCTGCGCGGGAGGCTCCCCGGACAGCAACTTTATTCTCTATGCTGATGGAACATCTGAACATTTTATGCACCCCGCTTTCGGCTTGGGAGCTTGAGGAGCTCGATTCCGTTCTGAGGCTGGAACTCTTCTCTTCCGATGTCATGACGCTTGATGCACTTGATGGATTTGCAACAGCACTTGCCATCGGACCGGTTGCCATCACGGCGGAGGAGTGGGTCCCCTATGTGTTTGGCACCCGGGAGTTAGAAGGCGACAACGTCTCTTCACTCGAAGAGGATCAAAGGCTCAGATGGCTTCTTATTCGCTACATGGGGGCTCTTGAGTCAGCGATTCGGAGCGATCCCGATGGCTTTATGCCTGTTTTCAATCTTCGCTCGTACCCTTCCAGAGAGGATGAAGAGTCGGCTGTTGCCTCCTGGGCAGAGGCGTTCATGTTCGGTATCGAGCTGTATTCCGATTACTGGGAGCCGATTTTCAGTGGCCTTGATGCATGGGGTGAGGAGGCCGCACTTCTGCTTGGCCCGATGCTGCTCTTGGCTGGAGCGGAAGATGAAGATCAGGCCTTGAGCGGGGATGAGCGCCTGAGGCTCAAAGCACTTGCATGTCAAAGCGTCAGTCGTATCTACCGGTTCTGGTATGCAGCCACGGAATCGAGCTCTCAAGCAAAGAGCAATATCATGAACCGAGGAGCCCGGATTTTCACCATCACGAGGGATGACCGCTGCCCCTGCGGAAGCGGGAGCAAGTGTGGAAAGTGCTGCGGTACCTGATGTGGCTTCATCCCTTTACCGGCCGAGATAAAACGGCGGCGTTACGGCAATATCTCCGGCCGCCAATGGCGTTGTTATGGAATTGAACCGCCTCTCATTGACAGAAAGCCCGGTGAATCGCCGTTGTAGCTGAAGAGGCGACGGGTTTGTTATGACCGAATGTACCCACCCCTGTATCGAAACCCGCTAACCCCCGCTCTTATTAACGGCTTCGGGCTTTTAATTAGGGAGATTATTTCATAAATTCCGAATCAAAAAAAACGGTAACCACGTTTGCCTGAAGGGAATAATCAACATTTGGTTCAATAGTCAGATGAAGTGGCAGCTTTTTTCTCTTCTTTTATTTCTGTTCATTTTTTCAGGCTGTTCCGCCGGAAATGAAAACAATAAGGCGGAAGGGCAATTATCGAAGAAAAAGCTGCAGGTCGGCCTCGTTTTTGACGTTGGTGGACGGGGTGACAAGTCCTTCAATGATTCGGCCTATAACGGCCTTGAAATGGCCAAAAAACAGCATGGCATCAATTTTATCTATGTTGAGCCTCAGGGGGAAGGCGCTGAGCGCGAGGCGGCATTGCGACAGATGGCTTCAGACCCCGACGTTGCGCTTGTCATAGGCGTCGGCCTGCTCTTCAGCGATGATATAACTGCGGTCGCCAGGGAGTTTCCGTCGAAGAAATTTGTCTGCATTGACTATATCAGCAAACCCGGGGTTGAAATACCGCCCAATCTTCAGGGGGTCGTCTTTGAGGAGAAAAAAGGATCGTTTCTTGCCGGTGCACTGGCTGGTCTGGTTACAAAAACAAACATGGTTGGTTTTATCGGCGGGATGGAGTCGAGTGTCATAAAGAAATTTGAAACCGGTTTTACTCTCGGTGTCAGGTCTGTCAATCCAAATGCAAGGGTCATCTCCAGCTACATCGGGATGACGGGTAGTGCTTTTGCCAATCCTCTGAAGGGCAAGGAACTCGCGCTTGGTCAGTTTGCCAAGGGAGCCGATATCATCTATCAGGCTGCTGGATCGAGCGGTCTCGGCGTTATAGAAGCGGCCAGAGAGAGCCGCAAGCTGGTGATCTGTACCGATCGCGATCAGGAGTCTGAGGCGCCGGGCTTTGTGCTCTCAAGCATGACCAAGGCCGTGGACAGGGCTGTTCTGAAGACGGTCGAGAGCGTTCTTGACGGAAGCTTCAAGGGTGGCGCTGTTGCAGTGTTCGGTCTCGCCGACCGTTATACCGATTATGTTTACAACGACCGTAATGCCGCTCTTTTGGGCAAGAAAACCCGTGAGAGGCTTGAGGATATCCGGAAGAAAATTGTTGAAGGGAAAATTATTGTCAACGAGACCGCCGTTGTGCAATGATTTTGTTGGAGGTTCCTGCAGTTGGGGGAATAGCTTGCAGCGGAAAAATGATTGTTTTTTAATCGATTGACGCGTTTCAGTGGTGAATAAAAAAATTCTTGTTACCGGGGGTACCGGTTTTATTGGTTCACGCCTTGTTCACAGGCTCGCAGCCACACCGGACGAAATCTTTGTTCTGGTCCGGAAAAGTTCTGACTTGACATCGCTAAAGGATGTTCTGCCTAAAATCACCCTTGTTTATGGAGACATAACCAATGCCTCTTCGGTTGAAGCCGCCATGCAGGGCATGGATCTGGTCTACCACACCGCAGGTCTTACCTACATGGGCGACAAGAAAAATGCGCTTCTTCAGAAAATCAATGTCGAGGGAACCCAGAACATTCTCCGTGCTGCTCTGGAGTGCGGTGTGAAACGGGTTCTGCATGTCAGTTCAATAACGGCTGTAGGGATAGCCTTCAATCAGAAGCCGGTCGATGAGTCTGTCGTCTGGAATTTTGACGAGATCAGCCTCGAGTATGCACGAACAAAGCGTAAAGCTGAGCAGGAGGTTGCCGCGGCCGTCAAAAAGGGGCTCGACTGCGTTATCGTCAATCCTGCATTTGTCTTTGGTGCCGGCGATATCAACTTCAATGCCGGCAGAATCATCAAGGATGCCTACAACAAGCGCCTTCCATTCTACCCGATGGGCGGTATTTGTGTCGTTGATGTCGAGATTGTCGGTGAGACCATCATGACGGCTATGGAGAAAGGACGCACAGGCGAGCGCTACATCATCGGAGGTGACAATGTCTCCTACAAGATGCTCTTCGATACTATTTCAAAAGTTACCGGCGCACCCAAAATCCTCCTGCCGCTTCCGCTTTGGGCTGCAAAGATTCTGAAGTCTGTCCTTGATCGCTACAAAGGCCGCCATAACATCTCCAAACTCTTTAATATGTCGATGTTCAGGGTAGCCTCGGAGTTTCTCTACTTTGATTCTTCAAAGGCAAAGCGGGAGCTTGGCATGCGCACCGAGGCGCATGAGCACAGCGTTCGCAGCGCTTTTGAGTGGTATCGTCAACGCAATCTGCTGACCTGACAGCAGGCTTTTGAGGAGCAGCAGAGAGGGGAGTCAGCTTTTACGGCAGATAAGCATCATTCGGGGTGACTTGGAGGTAAACGGCTCCCCCTTGTAGTTTCCCGCAATGGTTTTGACCGTGAAGCCTGCATCCGCGAGCATCTCCAGAATCTCCTCTTTTCCGTAAATTCTCACCGACTCCGTGAAGGCGACCTCTTCTCCCGAAGGAGACGCAATGGTTATGCTTTTTCTTACCCTGTCACCCTGAATTGTTCGCTCTTCGAGCACTCTAAGGTCTCCAGAGGTCCGCTCTGACCGGGCAACAAGGTTTCGGAGAAGATGGTCCGGGTTGATAAGATCAAGGGCGTACCACCCTCCTTTTTTCAGTGCCGCATGCGCATTCTGCAACACCAGCCGGTCGTCGTTTCTGTCCTCAAAATATCCGAAACTTGTGAAGAGCTGCACCACCAGGTCGAAGCGCTCCTGATAAAAAACGGCGCGCATGTCGTGGCAGGTGAAGGTGAGCGAGAGGCCGAGAGCATCGGCTTCCCGGCGTGCCTCCTCGAGCAGGAAGGGGGAGAGGTCATTGGCGGTGACAGTGCAGCCGAGCCGAGCAAGTTCAAGGGCGTGACGCCCGGCTCCACAGGCAATGTCGAGCGCTGAGCGCGGGGATGAAACGGAGACATTGAGGCCTGTCAGGGAGATGATGGTCTGAATGCAGGCTGCGGCCTCATCATGGTCTCTATGGCTGTAAACCTGAAGATAAAAAGGATGATTGAACCACTCCTCGAACCATTTCAAGGAGGACTCTGCTTCAGAACTGCAGGAACGTTCTGTCATGAAAAAGGAAAAAAGAGATGATAGGAGAGGGGAGAAACAGGACATCCGGAGATGTCCTGTTGGGTCGACGGGAGATTATTTCGCGTAGTCGCTGATTACCTTTGCAAGAATCGGCTGTTCATTCTCTCCGTTCGGTATCCGGACGTTTTTCTCGATGAACTTCCAGGCATTGCTCTTTTCTGATTTAACGGAAAAAACCAGCTTTGCCATCTTGAAATCACTGACGCCTGTTTTTTTGCCTTTATCGCCGAACGTTTGTTTCTTTGCCATGACTAATGCGTTGATTCAATTGGTTAAAACGCTGTGCTGATGCACTTTTCTCTCAAAATGAGCATCAAAGTAATAAAAAAATAACCCTCAAGCAAGCGCTTTGCGCCATGAGTTCCCAATAAAATCAAACTGTTTCCAGAAACCGGCCTTTGTGGAATATCCCGGTTGAACGCCCTTTCAGAGAGCTGTTGAGAAAGGGTGTGTTCGATGATTTTGAGCGCAGCGATTCCGCTCTGAGGGTCCACTGGACCTCCGGATCGATGATGGTGAAGTTTGCCTGTTCGCCCGCATTAAAATGGAGTGGGCGAAGGTTCATGATTGCCCTCGGGTTTACAGAAAGCAACTCTATGGCTCGTCCGATGGTGATGACTTTTTTCTCCACCAGCTCAGTGATGGTGAGGCCGACCGATGTTTCAAGTCCGATAATGCCGAAAGAGGCCAGATCCGCGGGGCACTCTTTTTCGTGCGATGCATGAGGAGCATGATCGGTCGCGATGGCATCAATCGTTCCGTCGGCAATCCCTTCGAGGAGGGCGTCCCGGTTCTCCCTGGAGACGAGCGGTGGTTTCATCAGGTAGTTCCCCTTGCCTGGTGCACGGAACAGGTCCTCGTCAGAAAGGGTGAAATGGTGAGGCGTTACTTCGCAGGTGACCTGCAAACCATCACGCTTTGCCTGGCGGACAAGATCAAGCGACTCCCGTGTGCTGATATGCGCCACATGGTAGCGGGGTCTTCTGAGCGGGTCGTGGAGTTTATGCTCTTCGAGGTAGCGCATCAGCATGAGGTCCCGGGCAAGCATGATGGCTTCGGCAACGGCAGGAATCCCTTTCAGTCCGAGCTGAGCTGAATAGAGCCCTTCGTTCATCACAGCCCCCTTCGTCAGGGATTTGTCTTCGCAGTGCTGGATGATGAGAAGGTCGAAGTTCGATGCGTATTCGAAGGCCAGGCGCATGATCTGGCTGCTCTGGATTGCGGTGCCGTCATCTGAGACTGCAGTGACCCCGTAGGAGTGGAACTTTCCGAACGGTGCAAGATTTTCGCCCTTGCTTTCGGTGGTCATGGCGCCGATGACCTCAAGATCGACCGGAAGCGATGCGGAGTGATGCCGGATATAGGCTACGCCAAGCGGACTGTCAATGGCCGGTTTGGTGTTCGGCATGAGCGCAACACCGGTGAATCCTCCGGCAGCTGCAGCATGAGCGCCGCTTTCGAGGGTCTCCTTGTACTCCTGCCCGGGCTCCCTGAAATGGCAGTGCATGTCGAAGAGGCCCGGCGCAAGGATCTTCCCTGTGAGATCCACCACCCGGTCAAGAGGGGCGGGCTCAAGAGGGTCACTGCCGAAGGCAACAGCCACGATGCTGCCGTCGTCGGCAACTTTCAATGTCCCTTCACAATCAAGATTGTCGAGGGGATTGAGCAGCCGTGCGTGCTTGAAAATAATGCTCATACTCTGTTGGTTGTGTTAGGGATTCTAGAGAGCCTTCGCCAGCAGTTCGGTCAGTACATCCATCCCGGAGCCACCTCTGTCTGGTATGGAAAGCCAGGCTCTCAATGTGTCTCCAGGCGCGACCCTTCCGACACCGGCAGGCGTTCCGGTAAAAACAAGATCACCGGCGCGCAATCCGTAAAGATACGACAAATAATGAATAAGCATCGCTGGAGAATGGCGCATCTCAGCTACCGTTCCCCGCTGCACCAGCCTGCCGTCAAGCTCAAGGGATATGGCGAGTTCACTCGGAATGCCGCCCCTCCTGAAGGGCACAAAATCCGATATCAGCGCGCTTTTACGGAACCCCTTGCTTTTCAGCCACGGATTGCCTGCCTTTTTGGCCGCCAGCTGCTCGTCCCGTAGCGTCATGTCGAGTCCGGCGCCGCATCCGGCGATATAGTCAAGCGCATCGTCAGTAGAGCATCCGTCGGTTGATTTGCCAACAAGCAGAACAAGTTCAGCCTCATAATGCATGTTGCAGGAGAGCGGATGGCCTTCAAAGTGGGGCATGACAATCCGGCCATCCGTTTCAAGCGCCGTCGGTGGTTTCATGAAAATGACCGGTTCTCCATCTCCCGCCGGAGATGGAGCGGCAGAACCCCCTTCGATCTTCTGCATTTCAAGGGCGTGTTCCGGATAGTTCTTTCCGACACAGTAGATGGCTCCTGGAGTGATGGTGTTTCTGTCAATCAGGCTGGTCATGGCATTCAGCGGTTTTTCGGTCATTATTATCGTTTACCCGGCGTGCCGACCGTTGCGGCATGAAGGGAAAGAACTCTATTTTATTATTTTACAGAGTAACGTTCAATAGTTGAGAGAAGAAAACGCAGGTCACTGTACTTTTAGGATGTCAGGTCAGGATGGTCATTGAGCGCGCCGTCGGCACCGCCGATGCAAAATCACTCCTGAGGGCAGAGGCGCGTGAGCGGAGGAGAGGGCTGCCGGAGGCAGAGCGGGAGGCGATGAGCCTTGCTGTTGCTGAAGGTGTGGCGGGGTTGCCGGAAATGGCCAATGCCTGCAACGTTCATCTCTACCTGCCGATTCCGGGTATGGATGAAGTGTCGACGCTCCCCGTGATTGAACGCCTTTCTGAAATGGGGAAAAAGCTCTCGGTTCCCGTCATCCGCCAGGGAGAGATCTATTCGGCGGCATATGCCAAAGGGGCGCCGCTTCTCATCGGACAATTCGGTGTGCCTGAGCCGGAATGGAGTTCGCCTGCCGAGGAGATGATGCCTGATATCGTCGTCATGCCTCTTCTGGCTTTCGATTGCAGGGGGATGAGGCTTGGCTCGGGACAGGGATTTTATGACCGGTATCTTCTTCGTCTCTTGAAGTCAGGGGTTCGCCCGCTGCGCCTCGGGGTTGCCTTCAGCGTTCAGATGCAGGCGGAACTTCCCGTCGATTCATGGGATCAGCCGCTCGACGCAGTTGTTCATGAACATGGTATCATGCGATTTAACTGATACATTACCACGCTATGCTTACAGGTGTCGAACATACGGGCAAGGAATCCGCCCATCTTGATCTGATCGAGCCAGGCTACTACGTCAACAGGGAGCTGAGCTGGATCTATTTCAATCAGCGCGTGCTCGAAGAGGCCCTTCAGCCTGGTCTTCATCCTCTTCTTGAGAGGGTGAAGTTCATCTCGATTTTCAGTTTGAATCTGGACGAGTATTTCATGATCCGCGTTGCCGGCATAGCTGACCAGTTTGAGGCCGGCATTCAGGAGCGGACCATCGATGGATTCACTCCCGCCGAACAGCTTGATACGATTCGCGAGATGGTGCTCCGCCAGCTCAAGGAGAGAAACACCTGTTTCTATAATGATATTTTGCCTGCCCTGCAGCGCGAGGGAATCGAATTTCTCCGTTTTGCTGAGCTTTCGCAATCCCGGCAGGAGGCTCTCCGCGCATATTTTCGCAGGGAGATCTTTCCGGTACTGACCCCGCTGGCATTTGATACCGGCCACCCCTTTCCATTCATGTCCAATCTCTCGCTCAATCTTGCTATTGAGCTTGAGGATGAAGAGAACGGCATCCTGAAATTTGCAAGGGTCAAGGTCCCCAGTGTTCTGCCTCGCATGATACGCCTTGACGATATCGAGGGTTTTCAGGAGGAGGGCAGTACTATACGTTTCATCTGGCTCGAAGATCTCATAGAAAACAATCTGGGAGAGTTGTTTCCCAGGATGCGGATCATCAAGTCCCATCTCTTCAGGCTCATTCGTGATGCAGACATCGAGATTGAAGAGGACGAGGCCGGCGACCTGCTTGAAACCATCGAACAGGGCATCCTCTCCAGGCGCTACGGGAAGGTTGTCCGGCTCGACATCACGCCGGAAATGCCTGATTCAGTAAGAAAGCTGCTCATGAAAAACCTTGAGGTCTCATGGCGAAACCTCTATGAGATCGAGGGTGTGCTTGGCCTCGGTTCGCTTATCGACCTGCTCAAGATCGAGCGCCCTGACCTGAAGGATGAGCCGTTCGTGCCCGGAAACCCCATTGAGGATGAGTTCGGCTCCGACATCTTCGCTGCCATCCGCAAGAGAGACCAGCTGCTTCACCACCCCTACGACTCCTTTCAGCCGGTAGTCGATTTTATCGATTGTGCCGCCGCTGATCCGGATGTGCTCTCCATCAAACAGACACTCTACCGGGTTGGCAGCAACTCGCCGATCGTCAAGTCGCTGATCAGGGCAGCCGAGGCAGGCAAGCAGGTCGCCGTGCTCGTTGAACTCAAGGCGAGATTCGACGAGGAGAACAACATCGTCTGGGCTCGTTCACTTGAGGATGTGGGTGCCCATGTAATCTATGGCCTTCCCGGCCTAAAAACCCATGCAAAGCTTACCATGGTTGTGCGCCGTGAGCAGAAGAAGCTGCAGCGATACCTCCATCTCGGCACAGGGAACTACAACCCGGCAACGGGCAAGGTCTATACCGACTACAGCCTCTTCACTACCAGCGAGCAGCTTTCCAACGATGTTGCCGAGCTTTTTAATGCCCTGACCGGCTACTCCAAGCATACGGGATATAAAAAACTGCTGGTATCGCCAATCAACACCAGAAAAAGGCTTGTCGAGCTCATTGAGCGTGAAATATCGTGGAGCCGCAAATCGGAGGGAGGCCATATCATCCTGCAAATGAACGCGCTCGTCGATGCCCAGATTATTCGCACCCTCTATCAGGCATCAGGGGCTGGCGTGAAGATTGATTTGATTGTCAGAGGGATCTGCTGCCTGAAGCCGGGCATTGCGGGCGTCAGCGAAAACATCCGCGTCAGAAGCATCATTGGGCGCTTTCTTGAGCACAGCAGGGCCTACTACTTCAATAACGGGGGCAAGCCGGAGCTCTATTTGGGCAGTGCCGACATCATGCCCAGAAACCTCGACCATCGTGTCGAGACGCTCTTTCCGGTTTTCGACAAAAGCTGCATCCGTTCGGTCAAATCGGATCTCGATATCATGATGAGCGACAACCTCAAGGCATGGTCGATGAACCCCGACGGGACCTACTCGAAAATCGACAATGATGCGCCCCGCGTCAGCAGTCAGGCGCTGTTTTTACTTCGAGCCGCCCAGAAAAAAACACTATCAAAATTTAAAGCTCACGAATTATGAAAATTGCAGTTGCCAGCGATCATGCCGGTTTTGAAGCCAAGAAGAGTGTTCTTGCATGGCTTCAGGCGCACGGTCACGACTTTACCGACCTGGGGCCCTACTCCGAGGAGTCCGTGGATTATCCCGATTATGCCAGAAAAGTCGGTGAAGCAGTAGCTGGAGGGCAGTACGACCAGGGAGTTCTTCTCTGCGGCACCGGCATAGGTGTTTCGATAGCTGCCAACAAGGTGCACGGTATCCGCGCTGCGCTTGCCTGCAACCCTGAATTCGCCACGCTGGCTCGCCAGCACAACAACGCCAATGTCATCTGTCTCTCGGCTCGCTTTGCTGACCGGGAGACAATTGAAAAAAGCCTGACTAACTGGTTTGCTGCCGATTTCGAAGGCGGAAGACACGAAAGAAGGGTAGGGAAGATTGAGCCATGCTGCTAAGCGAATGCATAGACCAGTGCCTTGATGCCGCCTATCCTGTTTTTCAGGACAGCATCTCCGTCAAGGAGGCTCTCGCCCTCATGCGCCAGGAGCGCCTCTCATGCGCACCGGTCGTGCATGAGGGTGAATTGAAGGCAATGGTGACACCGTTTGACCTCCTTTCGCAAGAGCAGAAGAGAGGAAAAAAAGAGCTTTGCCTCGGCGACCTTAGGCTTGAAAAGGCCGCGGCCATAGGGCTTCATGAACACACCTTCGATATTTTCAGGCGCATGCACTCATTCCCCGGTTCATTTATTCCTGTGGTCGATGACACCGGGCAATATGCCGGGGTGGTCAGAAAGTCGATGCTTTCAGAGAGCATCGCCGAAGTCTTCCATCTCGGCGACGAGGGGATGACCATTGAAATCGATGTTCCATCCTTCGGCCTCAAGCTTTCAGAGGTGATTGCCGCGTTTGAGAAAAACGATGCAACCGTACTGAGTTTCGGTCTTTCGCCAAAGCCCTCTGGAGGAACAGGCCCCGTCGAAACCTTCCGTGTCCAGACCCACGACCCCTTCAGGCTGATTAAGAATATGGAGAACTACGGCTACAGCATCCGCTACTCCTCGCCATTCTCGAGCGAAGGCGAGGACGACCTCCGCGAACGCGCCCTCGAATTCATCCGGCTGATGGATATGTAGGCGCGTGTAGTGTTCTCCCTTGCGTGAGTATTATGGTCCGCTGGTCTGGCTGTCAATAGACGGTAATGATCGGTTCGAACGGCCCTGCTCCGAAGCAATCAATCGCCACATCTCCGTTAGTATATCCCGCTCTTCCAGAGTTTGACGGATGGTTCATGTGAATCGTGCTTCCGTTTGAAACATTGAAGGAGATGTTCAGGCCTGTGTTTTCGGCAGTGACGGTTAGGGTAACCGGCATGATGGCAATAATTCTTGCTATGTCTCCCATCGGATTCGCCGATGGTAATGCTGCGGCTCCGGATGCAAGCTTGTAGCTGGAATTGACCAGATAAGCCGATGCCGTTACGCCATTGATTTTGAAATCGGCGCTGTAGAGCTCGCTATCGGTGGCAATGGAATTCATGAAGTGTTTGGTTACTGCATAGGTGGTGTTATCTACAGTGGCTCCATGTCCAACCAGGCCGAATGGCGGGTTTCCCCAATTGTAGGTTGATCCGTTTTTTGACCAGAAATATGCTCCGGCATTTTCCTTATAGTTGTTATAGGTGCCGTTGGTATAGGTTGCACTGTTTATCAGTTGCCAGCGAGCGGTATTGAATCTCGCTTTTGCTTTGACCTCGATCTTGGGAGCAAGTTCAACGTAGGCAAAGGTGTAGGTTCCACTGGGTGGGCGGATTTTGGTGCCTGTTAACGGAGCGGAAATGCCTTTTTTGACCTGCTCCCTCCACCCGGAACTGCTTTCGAAGACCGTCACAAACCCCGAAAAATCTATCGGTGATGAAGTTGTCGGAGCCGCAGGCAGGGAGTTGCCCAGGCCAACACGGTAGACCGTCATATAGTATTGATCGGGGGTTATGGTGCAATCATCGGTATCTGTTATATAACCTGTTACAGGATCGGGTGTGCCTGAGGGAGTTGATGCAAGGGCTCTTTGGCCAATCAGTAGTGAGCTTAAGGCCAGCAATAGCGTGATAAATCTTTTCTTGTTCATACCGCGTTCCAGATTTTCGGATTTGTTGTTGTCAATTTTACAGGGTAAAGCTCATAGCCCAATGACGCCAACGTCAAACGGCGCTGCAGCGTTGACGGTGAAGATCAAGGTGATTGTCTGGCCGAAGGTGACGCTGTCGGCATCTCTGGCTGCGAAGGTTACGCTCGCAGCAGACTGAGCGGTTGTGGGGATGCCAGTGACCGCACCGGTTGTCGCATTGAGCGCAAGGCCTGCGGGCAGCGTTCCTGCACTGACAAAGTAGGTGAAAGGCGCCGTGCCGCCTGTTGCCGCAAGCGGGGTGAAACTTGTGACAGGTTCAGCTACCTGAAGGGTCATGGCTGAGGATCTGGTTGCGGTTCCCACCTGAGTCACTGCAGTCAGGTCAACCTTGGCAAGGAAGGTTTGCGGGATCTGGACCGGCCTGATGAGTGCGTCAGCGAGCATGGTTGATTTGTCGCTGCCACGGTTTGGCTGCAAGCGGCTGGCCAGGTCGGTCTGCCTGTTTCTTCCGGGTATGGCGAGGGTGTAGGTCAGCATGACTCCCCGGTTGTCCGACACGCCGTTCTGGCCCTTGTTGATGAATGCGCTGAGCGACCAGTTTCTGATTCCGGCCACAAGGGTTGTGCGCTTCTCGCTGGCCCCCGCCTTGTATCCTCCCCCTATGGCGAGCGACGGGAAGGGCTCATAATTGAGGTCGACATTGTAAAAGGTCTTCCGGTTGAGTTCGCTTGTGCCGTCCGCAAAGGGAAAACGGAGCTGTTCGTAGCCGACCGATCCCTTGACCACCATATTCGAGCGCAAGGCTATCTGCATATCGCCGGATGCGCCAAAAAGATGGCCTTCGGAAAGCGCCAGCGGGTCATTCATGATCAGGTATTCCGTTCCACTGTCCTGCAGGAAGAGGCGTGGACCGTCAGCATTTGATAGCTGATTGGCTCTCGCACCCCACGCAGAGAGGCCGATTGACTGGAGAAAGCTGATGCTGCGGGATTTTGGCAGAATATACTGGGTCGAAAAGAGATAGCTGAACTGCTCAAGGTCGATGTTTGCCGTCCCGGAAGGGAAATCGAAATTCTGTGCTCCCCAGAGATACCCGCCCGACAGCCTGAAGCGGAATCCCGAATCCGGAACCTGCAGGAGCGTATTGACAACAAGATCCTTATGGCTCTGATAGATTGAAAAATCCGTGCCAGCGGCAATCTGACTTCCAATCATGGTTGCCGCTTTCAGCTCCTGGCCGGTTGCGGCAAGTTCATTGGGTTTTTTGAGGTAGCCGAACCCGAGTGATGCTGTGGCAATAGTATTATCCCCGTTGTATTGAAGAGTCGTTCCTGCAGGATTGAATGCCGCATTGATTTTTCCGTCTGCCAGCAGAAGAGGGATGGAGGGGACGCGACTTTCAGCATCAGCTCTGCCAGGCAGGGCGAGAGAATATTGATTGCCTGAACTTCCTGCAGCCCGGCGCAGGCTGCCGATAATGCCGCCTGCAATGTTTGCGAACTCAGTTGTCGCTGCCGAAGAGGGAGCACCCGTTCCTTTGGCATCGGCGATGATCGATCTGGAAAGATCAGACATCTCACCCTGCGATGGATGCTCTCCGGCGCTAAGCTCGATGGCTGGGCCTTGAGTGGGCAGCAATAAGAGTGCGGCAGCAAAAGCCGTCAAGGCAAGGCGAAGCTTGCGCGGTTTGCTGAGCCGTGATGGTTGATGGGGGAAAATGGGCATATGATATTTCGGTTACATGTCGTTGCTTTGAGGAGGCTAGAATGTATAACCGGGTGACGTATTCAGCTTAAGAGCGTCATAATACGTACTCCTATTTGTAAGAGTAATAAAAGATAATATGATTTGCAACTACAACTTATCTCATAATAAAGACATATAGGTTTTTTGTGTATTTTTATAAATCAAAATATATACTGCGTTTGCGGCTGTGTTGAGAGAGATGCAGTAAAATAATGATTTGTACTAACGCGCACAGCGTATTCTGTGCGGATTGGTGGCGTGCCATGTACACCCTCGAATCATCAGCGTGTACCTATATTCTGAAGGGATAATCAGGGTGAGGCGCTTAGTAGGCCGTCAATTTAAAGAGCTCTCAATAGTGCCTGAGGGCGGCGAGGACAATTCCCTGAATGCGGAAGTCGGAGTCGGGCGTTATGGCTATCGGGCGGTATTTGCGGTTCTCCGGTGCCAGCGAGATTGCGCCGCTGCTGCTGATGCAGAGGGTCTTTACGGTGACTTCGCCGTTTATGCTTGCAATGACCACCTGCCGGTCCTTGGCGGTCTGACGGGCTTCCACGAGGAGAGTGTCACCCGGCATGATGCCGGCCTCAATCATGCTGTCGCCGTTGACCCTGAGGGCGAAGACATTTTTTTTGCCCTGCGTCCATGATGCGGGCATGTCGAGAAACTCCTCGACGTCGTTTGATGCTGCATCTGGCATTCCGGCAGGGACGGCGTTGCTGTACAATGGCACTTTGGTTACTGCTTCGCCGGGTCCGGGTTCGCTCTCGACAATCATGTTCATGTAGCGCGCAACCTGTTCTTCGAGCTTGTCGAGGCGGAGGGAGAGCTTCTCTTCCGGGATAATGGGGATACGACCGGCCGAGCCCTTCAGCATCGTTCCTTCGCCTGAGAGCAGCCACTGGGGGTCGACAGGGAACTCCCTGGATATCGACATCATGACCGAAGAGCTCGTTCCTCCCTTATCAAGCTCGATTTCAGATATACGGTTGCCAGAGAGTCCTATTCTTTCTCCGAACTCCTCCTGGCGGAGGTTGAAGTGGTTGCGCACACTCCTGATGCGCGCGCCCAGAGCGTTGTCTTTTTTCATGATCGTGCCCCTTTAGTAGTGCTCCGTAGACCCCTGAGTAGGTGAATATCGGGATATCGTTAATTAATTTATGATATTCATTATTTTCCGATATTCAAAATTTTATCGGTGATTCGGGCGCTGCTGCTTGCAGCCTTTGCAGGCCACTCTTTTCCTTTTGCCGGCTTATTTGTACCTTGCAGTGGCAGATGAAGTAATCCTGGGCTATTGAACCGGGCTCTCCGGACGGCTTTTCTTGCCTTGCCGGAATCAACAGATAACAATCATTTATGCTAAGAGATAACGCTTCCGGGCTTGCCGACAGGATTCGGGCCCGTGCAGAGGAGATATATCCTGAAGTCGTCTCTCTCAGGCGCGATATTCACCGTCATCCCGAGCTCTCCTATCAGGAGTTTCGGACGACAGCGCTCATCAAGGAGTACCTTATGGGCCTCGGCCTTAGACCTGAGCCGCCCTTGCTTGAAACAGGAGTTGTGGCCCTCGTCAAAGGAGGAAAGCCCTCCTCGGCGAAGCGCGTTGTTGCTCTTAGAGCTGATATTGACGCCCTTCCCCTCAACGAGGAGAACCAGCACGCGTTCTGTTCCCTTGAAGAGGGGAAGATGCATGCCTGCGGTCATGACATGCATTCAGCGATGCTTCTTGGTGCGGCAAAGATACTCGTTGAGATGAAGGAGGAGCTTGAGGGCGATGTGCTTCTTGTTTTCCAGCCGGCGGAGGAGAAGGCGCCGGGAGGGGCCAAGCCGCTCCTTGACGCGGGTCTTTTTGATCGGTTCAAGCCCTCGGTTGTCATTGCCCAGCACTGCTTCCCCAATGTGCCGAACGGCAAGGTTGCGCTCTCTAAAGGGAGCTTCATGGCTGCGGCTGATGAGCTCTACTTTACCATTAACGGCCAGGGCGGTCATGCCTCGGCCCCTCATAAGGCGGCCGATCCAATACTGGCGGCGGCACATATCATTACTGCCGTTCAGCATCTTGTCAGCAGGGTTGCCCCGCCTCATGAGCCGGCGGTGCTGTCGATAGCTTCGATTCATGGTGGCAATGCGACCAATGTCATTCCGCGCCAGGTCACCATGCAGGGTACCATGAGAACGATGAACGAGGAGCTTCGGGCTCTTCTGCATGAGCGGCTGCGCTCGACGGTCACGCATGTTGCCGAGGCGCTCGGCGTTCAGGCGGAGCTTGAGATCAGGAGAGGCTATCCGGTGCTTTACAACGATCCGGCAGTGACTGACGAGGCCTGGGAGGCGTGCGAAGAGTATCTGGGGAAAGGAAATGTCATCAAGAGCGAGCCGCTCATGACGGCTGAGGATTTCGCCTACTACCTCCAGGCATGCCCGGGAACCTTCTGGCAGCTCGGAACAGGCTTGCCCGAACCGGTAAGTGGCAACACGCTTCATTCACCGACCTTCAATCCTGAAGAGCGGGCGCTCGCCACAGGGACGGGTCTTTTGGTTTATACTGCGCTGACGTTTCTCTGATTGCTGGAGATGTGTGATTGTCATCTCGATTTCGACTTGTCGGGGGAGAGATCTGATTCTGTTTACGATTGCAACGACAGTGAAGGAGATTTCTCTCTTCGTTCGAAGTGACGTGCGAGGGGTGTTCGAAATGATAAGTGTGGGCGGTAAAGCCCAATAAAAAAGGCGCCGGGTGGCGCCTTTTTTATTGATAACAGGGAGACGCTCAGGCTTTTCCGTTCGAGCCCAGCACGTTGATGTTCTTGTGCACGTAGAGCTTCCTGAGAGAATCGCGAGCAGGGCCGAGGTATTTTCTCGGATCGAACTCTTCGGGTTTCTCGTCAAGCACTTTGCGGATAGCAGCAGTCATCGCCAGGCGGCCGTCGGAATCGATATTGATTTTACAGACTGCAGACTTTGCTGCAAGACGAAGCTGCTCTTCGCTGATGCCGATAGCATCTTTCAGCTTTCCACCATGCTCGTTGATGATTTTGACGAGCTCCTGCGGAACGGAGGAGGAGCCATGCAGGACAATCGGGAAGCCGGGAATGCGGCGTTCGATCTCTGCGAGAATATCGAGGCGGATTTTCGGGTCCTCGCCCGGCTTGAATTTGAATGCGCCGTGTGATGTGCCGATGGAAATAGCGAGGCTGTCGACGCCGGTCTTCGAAACGAAATCCTCAACCTCTTCGGGCTGGGTGTAGGTGTGGTGAGCGGCAGACACTTCATCCTCGATGCCGGCAAGTACGCCAAGTTCACCCTCTACGGTCACGTCGTGCTGGTGGGCGTAGGCTACAACTTTTTTGGTCAGCTCGATATTCTCTTCGTATGGGAGATGAGAGCCGTCAATCATCACTGAGGAAAAGCCGGAGTCGATACAGTCGACGCAAAGCTCGTAGCTGTCGCCGTGGTCGAGATGCAGAACAATCGGAATGGGAGTGCCGAGCTCTTTTGCATAGGCTACTGCGCCCTGGGCGAGGTAGCGCAGAAGGGTCTCGTTGGCATAGCTTCTGGCCCCTTTGGACACCTGCAGAATGACAGGGGAGGCGGTCTCTGCGCATGCCATGATGATGGCCTGCATCTGCTCGAGGTTGTTGAAGTTATATGCAGGAACGGCATAGCCGCCCGTTACTGCTTTCTGAAAAAGTTCTCTGCTGTTGACAAGCCCGAGCTCTTTATAACTGATTTTTTTGTTTTGCATTGAAAGCTCTCCCATTATTAGTATTTTAAGACGGATTTTTTTCGTCCGGATAGGTGTCTCTATCTCTGCCTCTGAATCGAACGCCCGGCAATATACTATTTTTATTTTTCATCCTCGCAGGATAACTCCCTGTAATGTTGATAACCCTTTAGCGCTCTTTACCTTACCAATGTTCAGAAAAAGCCTGCTTGTCGTTTTTCTCTTGCTGTGTGGCACTCAGCCACTTCTTTCCGCACCGTCCAGACAGGCAGCAGCTTCCGCCGCCGTCACTCTTCGACCGACAGAGGCCGAGGAGGATGCCGCAAAATATCTCAGCCAGTCCCTTCTGCAGAACCACTACCGGAAGATTCCGGTCAATGACTCGCTCTCGCAGCAGATTTTCAAGCGCTATATCGACAACCTCGACGGGAGCCGCAGCTACTTTGTCGCCAGTGAGGTCGAGTCTCTCCGCCGCCTCTACGCAAACCGTCTTGACGACGAGTTTCTGGCCGGAAAAACGAATGCCGGTTTTGCCATCTACAACTTCTTTCTGAAGCGCGCCAAGGAGAAGATGCGCTTTATGAAGGCCGCTGCCGATACCATCAGGTTCAACTTTGCAAAGCCGGAGATGTACGACCTTGACCGGAAGCTTGACCCCTGGCCAGCTGACCGCCAGCAGCTGATGGCGTTATGGAAAACAGAGCTGAAGTACCAGTGGCTCAACCTGAAATATTCCGGAGAGAGCCCCGCCTCCATTCGCACTGCGCTTGCCAAAAGCTTTTCGAGCAGGCTGAACCTGTTGAACCGCTCGAAGCCGGACGATGCGTTTCAGGCATATACCTACGCACTGACGACCTCCTTCGATCCGCATACAAGTTACTTTTCGCCGGATGAGTACGAAAACTTCCAGATCGACATGAGCCGCTCTCTTGAGGGAATCGGCGCAAAACTGCAGACGGAGGGGGAGTATACCCTCGTTAACGAGATCATCCCCGGTGGGCCTGCTTTCAGGAGCAACCTGTTGAAAAAGGGCGACAAGATTGTCGGTGTCGGTCAGGGCAAGACAGGAGAGTTTGTGGACGTTACGGCATGGAGGATCAACGATGTTGTCAAGCAGATTCGCGGCAAAAAGGGTACCATTGTCCGGCTGAAGATTCTGCCGGCGAGTCAGGGCGGAAGGGGCCCGTCGAAGACGCTCGAGATTGTGCGCGACAAGGTGACCCTTGAGGAACAGGCGGCAAAGAAAAGCATCATCCAGCATGACGGAGAGAAGATCGGGGTGATCACCATTCCCTCCTTTTATCTCGATTTTGAAGGCCAGCAGCAGAATGCCGGCAACTATACCAGCACCAGCCGTGACGTTGCCAGGATACTCGGCGAGCTCAATCTGGAGCATGTCTCAGGCATCGTCATCGATCTGCGTGACAACGGAGGCGGTTCGCTCGAAGAGGCTGTCAATGTCTCCGGTCTGTTTGTTCCCGCCGGTCCCATCGTTCAAATCAGCAATTCGACGGGTGGAAAGATGGTGCTTCGCGACGAGGACCGACGCGAGCAATACAGTGGGCCGCTTGCCGTACTGGTGAACCGTTACAGTGCCTCGGCCTCGGAGATCTTTGCTGCGGCCATACAGGATTACGGCAGGGGAGTGATTATCGGTGAGCGGACGTTCGGCAAGGGGACGGTCCAGAGCATCATCAAGCTCACCAGGCCCTTCTCGTTTTTTGGAAGAAGGTCCGATCTTGGCCAGATAAAGCTCACGATTGCAAAGTTTTACCGTATATCGGGAGGGAGTACCCAGCACAAGGGAGTTGTGCCGGATATCGTCATGCCGTCGATGATCGATACGGCAACCATCGGTGAGGATACCTATACCAGCAGCCTTCCGTGGACCACCATTTCGAAAGCATTTTATCGGCCGACCATGGATGTAACGCAGGAGGATATTGCGATGCTTCGCCAGAAAGAGCAGGAGCGTGCAAGGGGGAACCGCCTCTATCAGAGCTATCTGCACGATTTGAACATACTGAGCCGGATCCGCAAGAAAAAGACGGTCTCACTCTTGGATACCGCTTTTAAATCGGAGATTGAAGGGCTCAAGCAGATCGAGAAGCAGTGGATTCCGGATCCTGACTCTACAAAAACAACTATCAAGGATGTGCTTCTTCAGGAGTCGGCAGCTGTTGTTTCGGATCTTGTCGAAATGAAGGCCCGTATGAAGCAGACGGTCATTAGAACCGCCCCCGCACTTAACTGAGTATTCTGAGGTTATCAATAAAAAAGCCCCTCGAGATTCCGGGGGCTTTTTTATTGGTTTTTTTGGCCTGAAGACTCTAGAGCTGTTTGCGAGCCTCCTTCAGCTGCGCCGAAACCGAGTCGAATGAGCAGCTTCCATGCGTTTTCTTAGAGTTAACGCTGGCTTCTGGTGTCAGGCAGGGGTAGATATCGGTGTCGATGACTGCACAGAACTCCCTGAAAGTTTCCAGAGGAATCTTCGGCAGGTTCACGCCTGAAGCGATGCTCCAGGTGACGATTTTTCCTGTGATGCGGTGCGCGTCGCGGAAGGGAACCTGCTTGCCGACAAGGTATTCGGCTATCTCGGTAGCAAGGCTGAGATCTTCAGAGGTCAGCCTGGCGAGCTTTTCCTCTCGCAGGGTGGTGTGTTCGAGCAGCTTTGAGAATATCTTTACGCTCTCAATGGCGGTTTCGGCGCTGTCGAAGAGCGGCTGCTTGTCCTCCTGCATGTCGCGGTTATAGGAGAGCGGAAGTCCTTTCATGATGGTCAGCATTGCCATAAGGTTGCCGTAGACCCTTCCGCTTTTCCCCCTGACCAGTTCGGCAATATCGGCATTCTTTTTCTGCGGCATAATCGACGATCCTGTCGCGAAGGCATCGCTGATTTCGAGGTAGCCGAACTCGTAGGAGCTCCAGAGGATAATGTCCTCAGAGAATCTTGAGAGGTGCATCATGATCACCGAACAGGCGGAGATGAACTCGATGACCGAGTCACGATCGCTGACGGCATCGATGCTGTTCGAGAAAAGATCGTCGAACCCGAGCAGGTCGGCAGTCCGCTGCGGATTGAGGGGGAGGGTGCTGCCGGCAAAAGCTGCGGCTCCGAGAGGGGAGATGTTGACCCGTTTCAGGAGATCCTGAAGGCGCTGGCGGTCGCGCAGGAACATGTTGAACCAGGCAAGATAGTAGTGGCCTGCAGAGATCGGCTGGGCACGCTGCAGGTGGGTGTAGCCGAAAATGATTGTTTCGCGGTTTGTTTCCGCCTTCTTCACCAGCACCCCGAGCAATCCTCCAAGAGCCTTCTGCAGGTCGGCAATCTGACGGCGCATATAGAGCCGCGTATCGGTCGCCACCTGATCGTTGCGGCTTCTGCCGGAGTGGAGCTTGCCGGCAACCGGGCCTATTTTCTCCTTGAGGCGGTTCTCTATGACTGTATGGATATCCTCATCCTCCCAGTGGGGGATGAGCGAGCCGTGGGTAATCTCCTCCTTGATTTCGCGCAGGCTTTCAATGATCTGCACTGCCTCCTCTTGGCTGACGATGAGCTCTTCGGCAAGCATCGTCACATGGGCTATCGAGCCCTCAATATCCTCCCGGAAGAGCTTTTTGTCGACATGAACCGATGATGAGAAAAGCAGCGCATTGCGGTCGAAAGGTTCAGAAAAGCGGCTCTGCCAGAGAAGTTCTTTTTTGCTGCTCATATCGGTATGGATTGTTTGCGGATTGGAACACTGTGCAGGAAAATAACAAAATCGCGCGAAAGAAGAACCTTGATAAAGGGTGTTCAGGGAGGCGTATATTTCAGGGACAGCCGAACCGGTGGCATGGTTTGGCTGAAGGAATCGCTAGTTTATCGAAATAGTAAAGCCGGGAGGCAGGTATTATGAAAAGTACGAGATGCATCATTCTGGTTATTCTGACCTTTCTGCTGCCCGCCAAGGCTGAGGCGGATGATTACCGGAACCTGGAAGTGAAAAAACTGCTCACCTCTTCGAGTGCGAGCAACGGCCAGCCGCTGGCCTACCTTCAAACGGAACACCCGGAAGTGACTGTGCTAGCCGTTACCATTCCTCCCGGGGGAGAGACAGGTTGGCACAAGCACCCGGTGCCGGTTTACGCCTATGTGCTCGACGGCCTCCTCACCGTTGAGATGAAGGGCGCAGAGAGCTACCAGTTCAAAAAAGGGGAGGCGGTTCTCGAGGTGATGAACACCCTGCACAACGGCAGAAATCTTGGCGCCGGCAACGTCTCACTTGTCGTATTCTATACGGGAGCCACAGGTGTGCCGAATGTTGTCAAAGAGTCCCCCTCCAACCGGCTACCCTGAACACCGTGCCGTCATGGAGAGGGATCGGAAACTCTTTGGCATGAGCAGAAACGTCTTTTATGCAGGCGTTGTAAGCCTTTTCATGGATGTCAGCTCGGAGATGATCTATCCGCTCGTGCCGCTTTTTCTGGCAGGGGTGCTCGGCGTCAACAAATCCATGATAGGGCTTATCGAGGGGATTGCCGAATCGACCGCCAGCGTGCTCAAGGCTTACTCGGGCTGGCTCTCCGACCGGCTCGGCCGGCGCAAGAGCCTGATGCTTCTGGGCTATGGCATCTCGACCCTCAGCCGCCCGATCATAGCCCTTGCCGGGGGATGGCCTCAGGTCCTTGCCTCACGCTTCGTCGACCGGCTCGGCAAGGGTATGCGCACCGCACCGCGCGACGCAATCATCGCTGAATCATCCGAAGAGGCAACTCTTGCCCGCTCCTTCAGCTTCCACCGCTCAATGGATACAATGGGGGCGGTTGCCGGTCCGGCCTTTGCGCTTCTTCTTCTCCAGCGCCAAGGCAGCAGTTATCAGACGGTCTTTTTCCTTTCCATGATTCCTGCCATCATCGCGGTGCTGATTATCGCGGCCTTTATCAGGGAGAAGGGACGGCCTGCCAGAGTGGCCGGAGTGCGCCCGAAGCTCACCTTCAGGCACTTCGACTGGAAGGCACGGCTCTTTATTGTGATTGCTGCCATCTTTGCGCTTGGCAACTCCAGCGACGCATTTCTGATCCTGCGGGCAGGGCAGCTCGGTATCCCGACGATGATGATCCCCGCCCTCTACCTGATGTTCAATCTCATCTACGCCTTTTCCGCCATACCGGCTGGCATCGCTGCCGACAGGTTCGGCAAAAAGCGATTCATCCTCATAGGGTTTGTGCTCTTTGCCGGGCTGTACCTGGGATTTGCAGTTGCAAAAACCAGCACTCAGATATGGGTGCTCTTCGCACTCTACGGCATCTTCATGGGGCTGACGGAGGGGGTTCAGAAGGCATTTCTGGCCACAATCATTCCTCGGGAGTTCAAGGCCACAGCCTTCGGGGCCTATGCAACGGCCACCGGGCTTGCAACTCTGCCCGCAAGCGTGATTGCAGGGCTTCTCTGGGACAGGGTTTCACCATCGGCAACCTTCTGTTTCGGGGCAGCTGCGGCCGCACTCTCAGCACTTCTGTTTATCGTGCTGATTCTCTCTGTTCGAGGAGAGCGCGAACCGACAAATCCCGCTGAAAGCTAGCCGGGGAGGAACATGCAGAGTGCGGCGGCGCCCATGACGATTACCGCTATCCAGCCGAGGGCTATGATGGTTTTGCTTACGGCAAACTTGCCCATGACGGACTTTTTCGACGCAAGCATGATGATGACGACCATAAGCGGCACGGCAATGACCCCATTGATGACTGCGCTCCAGAAGAGAGCCTTCATCGGGCTGATGGGTGAGTACTGGATGACGAGCCCGAGGAGGACGCTCAGGGCTATGATGCTGTAAAAGCCCCGCGCATCTTCAGGCTTGTACTCCAGGCCGGAGTTCCACCCCATCGCCTCTGACAGGGCGTAGGCCCCGGAGCCCGCCAGCACCGGCACGCCGATCAGCCCTACGCCAAGAATCCCCACGGCAAAGAGCATGAACGCAAACTCACCGGCAAGAGGCCTCAGTGCCGTCGCTGCCTCCGCTGCCGTGTTGATATCGGTGATTCCAGAGATGTGCAGTGTGACGGCTGTGGCAAGGATGATGAAGTAGGCTGTTATGTTGGAGTAGAACATGCCGGTCCAGGTGTCCCAGCGGATGCGACGCAACTCGGAACCGCCAGCCTTGTCATTTTCGACAAGCGGGACCGCTCCGCGTATTGCATGCATATCCTCAACCTCTTCTGATGCTTGCCAGAAAAAGAGGTAGGGGCTTATGGTGGTGCCGAAAACACCGACGATGACCGCTGCGGCATCAGAGGTCAGGGAGAGGCTCGGCCAGACCGATCGCCTTGCCACCTCCCCCCATGGCACATTGACCGTAAAGAGCACGGCGGCATAGGCCAAGAGCGAAAGGGTGAGCCACTTCAGGAATGAGACATAACGGTGATAGGGGATGAAGACCTGGAGGATAATTGTTCCAAAAACAAAGACCGCGGTCATGATATGGCGGTTAAAGCCGGTTATCAGCTCCGCAACTTCCCCCATTGCCGCAACATCGGCGGCGATATTGAGCGTGTTGGCAATCAAAAGCAGCGCCACGACACCCTTCAGCACAAAGGGGGGGAATGCGGTTTTGATGTTCGCCGCAAGCCCTTTGCCGGTAACCCTGCCGATACGGGCGCACATCGATTGGACTGCCGCCATCAGGGGAAATGCCAGCGGCATCGTCCAGAGCATGTTGAGCCCAAACTGGGCTCCCGCCTGGGAGTAGGTCGCTATACCGCTCGGATCGTCGTCAGCCACACCGGTAATAAGCCCCGGCCCAACCCGCAGCAGCGGATGCTCTTTCAGGCGATTTTTGACAAATCTAATCAAGACGGGCGGTTGTTTATTAGCGATAATAACTCTAACGCAGGCACTCCTCTCAGCCCTTCAGCGATGCAAGATCGATCACAAAGCGATATTTGACATCGCTCTTCAGCATTCGCTCATAGGCTTCATTGATATCCTGAATGTTGATCACTTCAATATCCGAGGTGATGCCATGCAAGCCGCAGAAGTCGAGCATCTCCTGGGTTTCGGCAATGCCGCCGATAACAGACCCGGCAACTGATTTTCGGCCCATGATGAGCGGCACGGTGTTCAGCATCGGCTCCAGACCGCCAAGATAACCGACCAGTACCAGGGTGCCGTCGATGGCCAGAGAGGGCAAATAGGGATTGAGATCATGGACACTGGGTACGGTATCGATAATCAGCTCAAACCGGCGTTTTACGGCTGCCATCTGCTTTTCGTTTGTGGAGAGCACTATCTCATTTGCGCCGAGACGGAGAGCGTCAGCGGCTTTTTCCGGCGAACGGGTGAAGAGCGTGACCTCTGCGCCAAGCGCTTTTGCCAGCTTCAGCGCCATGTGGCCAAGACCGCCAAGGCCGATGACGGCAACCTTGCTGCCTTTGCCAATCTTCCAGTGGCGAAGGGGCGACCAGGTGGTGATTCCTGCGCACAGCAGTGGTGCGGCCCCTTTCAGGTCGAGCGTATCGGGTATTTTCAGGACAAATTTGTCTGATACGACGATCTTTTCGGAATAGCCGCCGTAGGTCGGCATATGATCATGACGGTCAAGAGAGTTGTAGGTGAAGGTCGCGCTTTCTTCGCAATACTGTTCCAGCCCGCTATCGCATGCCTCACAGCTCTGGCAGGAGTCGACCATGCAGCCGACGCCCACCTGGTCGCCTGACTTGAAACGGGTAACAGCTGCTCCGACACTGACAACACGTCCGATGATTTCATGGCCCGGCACAATCGGATAGCTGCTTCCACCCCAGTCGTTGCGGACCTGGTGCAAGTCGGAGTGGCAAACGCCACAGTAGAGGATCTCGATCATCACGTCATCCGGTCGAGAATCGCGGCGCTCAAAACGGTATGGTCCCAACGCCTCTTTGGACGAGTGGGCGGCAAAACCAAGGACATTCACGGTCATCGTTCTATCTCCAATTGATTAGGTACTTTTCTTTATCAAGAGTCTGTTTTCCGGCTCTGTCGGGATGATGCAGAGAATATTGCAGTCACGCAATCAATATACGAAGCTTTATGCCGGCCATGAAGACCTTGTCGTTTTAGGGGACGTTCACAACAATTTAAAGTTTCAAGTTGTCATCGAATAAAAAGGGGCGCTATAAATTGAGTTTGTGGTGATAAGTTGAAATTGTTGTGAACGTCCCCTAATCTGGTGAAAACAGAAAACGCGCAGTTGTTGGCTGCGCGTTTTTTTGTTGCTGCGGTGTGCCGGTTCAGTAGCCGGGGTTGACTTCGCTGAAGGTTTTCAGACCAAGGCCGTAGAGGTGTATGAAGCCTGCTGCTGCCGTGTGGTTGAAGGTGTCGGCTTCGGTGTAGGTTGCCAGCTCTTCGTTGTAGAGCGAGTAGGGGGAGTTCCTGCCGAGCAGGGTGACGCCGCCTTTGTAGAGCTTCAGGCGCACAAGTCCGGTGACGGGGTTCTGGGTTTCGTTGACGAAAGCATCCAGGGCCTTGCGCATCGGGGAGAACCAGGTGCCGTTGTAGATGAGGTTGGCATAGTCCTGGCTGATGTTCTTTTTGTACTGGAAGACCGTCTTTTCGAGGGTGAGGCGCTCAAGCTCGCGGTGCGCGAAGTGGAGAATGGTCGCGGCCGGTGCTTCGTAGATCTCGCGTGACTTGATGCCGACGACGCGGTTCTCGATCATGTCGAGGCGTCCGACGCCGTTTGCGGCACCGATTTCGTTGAGGCGGATGATGAGGTCGAGGCCGCTCATCTTTTTGCCGTCGAGAGAGACTGGAACGCCCTTTTCAAACTCGATATCGACAACTGCTGCTTTATCGGGAGCATTTTCCGGGGAGGTGGTGATCTGGTAGGCGTCTTCGGGAGGGGCGATCATCGGGTTTTCGAGCACGCCGCATTCGATGCTGATGCCCCAGATGTTCTCGTCGATGGAGTAGGGGCTCTTCTTGGTGGCTGATACCGGGATGTTGTGCTCAAGGGCGTAGGCAATCTCAGCTTCTCTCGACTTGAACTCCCATTCGCGGAGCGGAGCCAGCACCTTGAGGTGCGGAGCAAGCGAGGCGAAGGTGACTTCGAAACGGACCTGGTCGTTGCCTTTTCCGGTGCAGCCGTGCGCAAGCATGGTGCATCCTTCAGCCAGAGCAGCGTCGACAATGGCTTTGGCGAGCAGGGGACGGCCAAGGGCGGTGGCAAGGGGGTAGACATCCTCATAGAGTGCGCCGGCCTTGAGTGCGCGCCATATGTACTCTTCGACGAACTCCTTGCGCAGGTCGACAAACTGGAACTTCGATGCTCCGGTAAAGAGCGCCTTGCTTTCGAGGTTCTCGATCTCCTTGGTCTGGCCGAGGTTGCCGGTCACAGCAACGATTTCGGCATCGTACTTGTCTTTCAGCCACTTGATCATGACGGATGTATCGAGTCCGCCTGAATAGGCTATTGCAATTTTTTCCTTGCTCATGTGCTCAGTGAGTTATCAGTTTTTGAAAAGATTTTTCTGAATATAGGATATCACGGCCGAAATATTCTCTATTGAAGCCGGAATAACGAGGACGGTGTCATCGCCGGCGATGGTGCCGAGGATGAGGGGGCTTTTGATCTGGTCGAGATATGATCCGACTCCGTGGGCCCTGCCGGGAAGCGTGCGGATGATGACGGATGTTTCGTTGGCGCTGAGTGAGAGCACCTCGACGCCGACAAGCCCCTTGATGATTCTGCCCTGGTTGTCGTCCGGCATAACCAGCCGGTACTCGTCGTTGATTCTGGAGCGAACAATGCCGAGTTCGGCACAGTCCCTCGAAAGCGTTGCCTGTGCGACGGCCATCCCGGTGCCATGGAGCAGATGCAGCAGCTCGTGCTGGTTCTCAATCGTGTTCTGGTGCAGGATCTCCACGATCTTCTGCTGCCTGGAGTGCTTGTTCATTATGCTTCCTTCCTCAGGCTTTTAGTTTTTTTGCGGCATTCTCGAGCCTGTTGGTCAGGTGGAACTTCCTGTACTCTTCGTGGTTCAGGAGCTTGACCAAGAGCGCTTTCTGTACATGAAGGCGGTTCTCGGCCTCATCGATGATGATTGATTGCGGGCCGTCCATCACCTCGGCGCTTATCTCCTGGCCCCGGTGGGCCGGCATGCAGTGCATGACAGCGGCAGTCGGCCTGGCAAGCGAGAGGAGTTCGCTGTTGATCTGGTAGGGCTTGAAGGCCTCCAGGCGCCCTTCGACCTCATCCTCCTGGCCCATGCTGGTCCAGACGTCGGTATAGAGCACGTCGGCATCCTTTGCTGCCTCTTTCGGGTCGTGTATGATCTCGATCTTGCTGACGCCCTTGGCTCTTGCCGCATCGAGCAGCCCCTGATCCGGCAGATATCCTTCCGGGCAGGTGAGCACGAAATGAAAGGGGAGAATCCCTGCGAGCTCAATCCATGAGTTGGCCACATTGTTGCCGTCACCGACAAAGACCACCTTGACTGAATCATGCCAGAGCGACTTTTCGTAGAGGGTGAAGGCGTCTGCAAGCACCTGGCAGGGGTGCGAAAGGTCGGTGAGTGCGTTGATGACCGGAATGGAGCCGCTCTCGGCCAGTCCTTCGATGACCGAGTGCTCATGCAGACGGGCAACGATGGCGTCGTTGTAGCGGGAGAGGAGCATGGCGATGTCCTCGACCGATTCGCGCGAGCCTACACCGATTGACTTGCCGTCGAGGTTGATGGCGTAGCCGCCAAGCTCGTGAATGCCGAGTTCAAAGGAGACCCTTGTGCGCAGCGAGGGCTTGTTGAAGATCATGGCGACGGTCTTGTCGCGAAGCGGTTTGAATGACGGTGATGAACCTCTTTCTCTGCGCATTTTCTTGATGTGGAGCGAGTAGTCGAACAGTTCGATGATCTTGCCGGCGTCCAGGGGCGCAAACCCGAGAAAATCTCTTTTTTGGGCCGGTGATGTTATTTTGACCTCTGACATTCAGTTAACTGTTTAGGGATTGATCATTATCCTGTTCGGCGATGAACTGTGTGCCGACACCTTCGTGGGTGAATACCTCGAGCAGTATGGAGTGCGTTGCCTTGCCGTCAATCAGGTGCACTTTGCCAACTCCGGCATCAAGCGTCTTGAATGCCGAGAGCACTTTCGGAATCATGCCGCCGGAGATGATTCCCTGCTCGATAAAGTCGGCGGCTTCCTCCTTGCAGATGGTTTTCAGTATCCTGTCGCCGACGTGGATGCCGCTTACATCGCTCACATAGATGAGCTTTTCGGCTTTAAGGGCAATGGCGATGCTGCTTGCGGCGTCATCGGCATTGATGTTGTAGATGTTGCCGCTCTCGTCGAATCCGATCGGGGCAATGACCGGGATGAGCCCTGCCCGGCAGAGCAGGTCGATATAGCTGGTGTTGATTGCTTGCACATCACCGACAAGGCCGAGCGTCGAGGCGTTCTGGCAGGGCTCAGCCTTGATGGTGTCGGCATCCAGGCCGGTCACCCCGACCGCCTTGCCGCCATGCTCACTGATGAGCTGGACGATGTCCTGATTGACCTTTCCGGCAAGGGTCATCTGGATGACCGATATCATCTCCGTGTCGGTTACCCTCCGTCCATGCAGGAAGCGCGAGGAGAGGCCGAGCTTCTCCGCGGTTTTGGTAATGGCGTCACCGCCGCCGTGGACCAGGACGATCTTGATGCCTACCTTGCGCAGCAGGGTGACATTCTGAGCGAAGGTGTTTTTCAGGCACTCCTCCTTCATGGCCGATCCTCCGTACTTGATGACGAAGGTCTTGCCCTCGAACTTCCGGATGTAGGGAAGCGCTTCGATCAGTACCTGCCCTATGGCAGCCTGGGGAGCCTTTCTTGGCGATTTATGTTCAGAGCACTGTGCGTTGTTCATTGCAAAATGGTTTTGCTGATTGGTTGAAAGAGCCTCAGCTCCGGTAGCTCCCATTGATATCGACATACTCCTTGCTCAAATCGCAAGTCCAGAGGGTAGCCCGGCCGGGACCGGGGCCCAGGCGAAGCGTGACGGTATAGGACTCTTGTGCAAGAATCAGTGCGGCCTCCTCTTCCGAGAAGTCGGCGATGAAGCCGGGCTTCAGGATCGACATGTCGTTGAAGTGAAGCTCGAGCTCCTCCTGGTTGAACTGTGCTCCGGAGCGTCCGGCCGCGGCGATGATTCTGCCCCAGTTCGCATCCTCTCCATGAATGGCTGTCTTGACAAGGCTGGACTGGGCAATCGTTCTGGCGGCAAGTTCAGCCTCACGGTCGTCAGCCGCGCCGAGGACCGTAATCTCCACGAATTTTGTGGCCCCTTCGCCGTCTATGACAATCAGTTTTGCCAGAAATGCCATGAGTGCTTCAAGTGCATCAACGAAGAGCCGCCAGTCCGCACTTCCTGCAATAATTTGAGCACCGGTGCCGCTCGACAGGATGATTGCCATGTCGTTGGTGCTGGTGTCGCCGTCGACGGTAATGGCGTTGAAGCTGCCGCGGTTGGCCCTCTTCAGTGCTTCCTGGAGGAGGGGCGATTCGATGGCTGCATCGGTGGCGAGAAAGGCCAGCATGGTGGCCATGCTGGGGCATATCATCCCGGAGCCTTTGGCAATGCCGCTCACGCGGACGGTGCCGGTTGAGAGCTGCAGGTCGAGCGCGAAAAACTTGGGAAAGGTGTCGGTCGTCATGATCGCCCGTGCCGTATCGATGCAGGATTCACGCTGCATGCTTCCCGCCAGCCCTGCAATGCCGTCAAGAACCCTCTCCATGGGAAGAAGCTGGCCGATGACCCCCGTGGAAGCTACAAGCACCTCCTTCGGGTCGATGCCGAGCTCTGCTGCCGTGGCGTCGGCCATGGCAACGGCATCCTTCATGCCCTGCGCTCCGGTTGCAGCGTTTGCATTGCCGCTATTGCAGACAATTGCGCGCATCTTTGCGCCCGAGTTATTCAGGTGCTCTTTTGAAAGGCTCACAGGAGCGGCGCAGCAGAGGTTTGTCGTGAATACTGCAGCGGCGCTTGCAGGGGCATCTGCCAGGAGCAGCATCAGGTCGTTGCGCTGCTCGTATTTTATCCCTGCGGCTACAGCGCCCGAGGAAAACCCTCTCGGCCAGAACCCCTTGCTGCCGTCCGAACCGGGCGACATAGGGGTAACCTTCTCCGGCCAGACGGTGGCAAGAGAGAGTTTTCTTGATTTATCAAGCCCTTTAAGCAGTTTTTCCACTTCAGTACAAGCTATTAATTGTTCTTATGAAAGGCCCGAGGCTTCATCGAGCCCAAGCATGATGTTCATGTTCTGAACCGCCTGACCGGCCGCTCCCTTGAGGAGGTTGTCGATGGCTGTGACGATGACCAGCGATCCGGAGGAGGACGAATGGGCTACGTGGACATCGCAATAGTTTGTATAGGCGACATGGCGCACCTCCGTCATCGTATCGCGAACCCTCACAAATGGAGCCTTCCGGTAGAAATCACGGTATCTTGCCCGGATTTGTTCAGCATCGGCGGGCCGGTCGAGCCGGATATTGAGTATGCTGTAAATTCCCCTGACGAGTGAACCAATCATCGGCGTAAAGGTAAAGTCGAACGAAGGGTCGGTGGCAGAACTGCCGAGGCTCTGCATGATTTCAGGGGTGTGCTGATGGACGCCCACCTTGTAGGCCCTGAGGTTTTCGCTCATCTCCGAGAAGGAGAGCTCGGTCTTGCTGCTCCGGCCGGCACCGGAAATTCCGGAAACCGAGGTGCAGTTCACCGCGCTGACCGCAGAGGGAAGCGTGCTTCCGAGGAAGAGGGGCGCAAGGCCGAGAATGATGCTGGTCGCAAAACAGCCGGGATTGCTGATGGCATGAGCCCGTTCGATCTCACTGTGGAAGAGTTCCGGCATGCCGTAGGTCATAACCGATTCGGGAGCTTTGCTCTGTTTGTAGAAGAGTTCATGCTCGGCGGTGCTTTTCAGTCTGAAGTCACCGGAGAGGTCGATGACAATTTTTCCTGCACTGATGAGGTCTGGCACGATAGAGAGGGCTTCGCCGTGGGGGAGCGCAAGAAAATAGATATCGCTGGCACGCTCTCCGTTATAGTGCCGGTAGAGCTTGTCGCAAGAGAGCGATGGGTAGAGCTCTGAGACCATTTTGCCAGCCTGCGAAAACGCATAGAGCTCATCAAGCATGACAGAGGGGTGCTTGAGCAGGAGCCGGGTCAGTTCTGCCCCAGAGTAGCCGGATGCGCCGATGACCGAAACCGAATATTTTTTGTTGCTGCCAGCTGCCATGAGAGAGGGGGTATGAAAAAAGTTTCAGGATAAAGCAAAAAATCAAGTAATCGAAAGAGGTGAAATCATTTGACTCTTTTATAAGCTATTTTTTTATAAGGAGCTACCTTGATGCTCGCTTTGTGTTTCGGTGATGAATAAATATCCAATAAAGCGGAAATATCAACTTTTTTTGCATGATTTTCAAGGAGGAAAAGCATTTTTTTTCATGATTACCGGCAGCTTTCGGGTTTTCTATGGCAACTCCCATTTTCTCAGTATCTTGGCCATATGAGTGCCCTGTAAATGCAGGGCGGTTGATCAACCCTGAAGCTGACGCTCTGAATCATGTCGAGCAATACTTGCCATCAACCGGTGATGAAGCTTGTTTCCTTGCTTCCACTGCTGTTTTCCATGCTCATTCTCGGAGCCTGTTCCGGCCTTCCTGAAAAGGAGAGTGCCCGCAGCGGGCGACTGGTTGTCGCTGCCGACCGGCAGCTCAGTGAACTCACATCGATGCAGGCAGAGTTCTTCAGCCGCTATTACACCGACGCCCGGGTGAGTCTCTCTTCTTCGGAATCAGCAAAAACCCTTGCGGCACTTCTGGAGGGCAAAGCAGGTGCGGCATTGATTGATGGAGAGCTGCTTGCGCGTGAGGACTCGCTCTTTGCAACATTTAAACGGCCGCTGCTTAGCGAGCCGGTCGCCCGAGACGGGATTGTCTTTATTGTCAACAGGGGGTATAGTTCAAAGAAACTCTCCCTTGGCGAGCTTGGAGCGCTGTTTTCGGATTCGCCAAAGGGGGTTACGCCTCTGGTTTCCGCGGATAATTACCGCATGCTCGGTGTTTTTGCCTCAAGGGCAGCTATCAGGCGGAGTGACTTGCGCGTCTCGGCCTGCAAGAGCGACCTTGAGCTTCTTGAACGGGTTGCCTCCGATAAACGGTTTGTGGGTCTGATGTTTCGTTCCTCTTTCGAAGCTTCCCGCATTGCGGGCGGTGCTGGCGAGGCCGTGCGGCTTCTTCCGCTTGCCGCACGAAGCGGAGATGTGGCATTTTTCCCCTCGAGACAGGCGATCTTTGACGGCAGCTACCCCCTTGTAACGACGGTTTCCTATGTATATTACCCGGGTGATGCGCTTGCCGCCGGATTTGGCGCATGGCTCGGAAGCCGCGGCCAGAAGCTCTTTGAGAGCAGTCAGCTGGTCCCGGTCCGCCAGATGGAGAGGACTGTCAATATTAAATAACGGTATGAACTTCAGTCAGATCGGAAAAAACAGATCCCCGCTCAAAACAATCGTCCTCACCGGGGCGATTGGGTTGCTGATTGTTATTGCCGGCACTGGCGGCTTCCTTCTGGAGCAGGAGCGACTCCTCGATGATGTTGAAAAAAAACAGGCGTTCTACCTTGACCTGATCGATTTCAGGGCAAAGCTTAAGGAGTTCGAGCTTTCAAAGAAGAGGGGGGTTGATGTTTTTGCCGAAGAGGCTCCGGGCGGAAAGGAGGAACCTGCCGGAATGCTCCTGTTAATGTACGACCGTCTTGCCACCAGGATTCAGAATGCAGGATTGAGAAATTTCCCTGAGCTGCGTGCGGCACGCCAGAACACCCCCGCACTGCTTGCGGTGGAAAACCTCGAGCTTTTCAGGTTTGAACTGGAGAGCGCCATCGAAAAAGCGAGAATCGAGACGCGAAATTCAGCTGAGCGGCTCGTTGATGTCAACCATTACTATCTCTTTTTCATCCTGTTTATCCTGCTTTCGCTCGGTATGACAGCCGGCTGGCTGCTTCACTTCAACTACCGGCAGAGCCTCATACCACTTTCCCAGCTTGCCACCCAGCTCAGCCTTCTCAACAGGAACCTCCCTGAGAGCTTTCATGATACTGCCGAGGAGATGAAAAAAGAGCTTACCGAACCTGACCGCTCTCGGGAGATCGCCCAGATTACTGAGTCAATCATGAGCTTCTGCGGAGATATCGAGGCGAAAAACAAGAAGCTCGACGAGATTCATATCATGGATGAAAAGACGAATCTCTACAACTACCGCCACTTCAAGGAGCATCTCATCACCGAGGTCGAGCGGGCCAAGCCTCATGGCGACAAGGTCTCTTTGGCAATGATTGACATCGATCATTTCAAGCTTTTCAATGATCTGCATGGTCATCTTGCCGGTGACAGGATGCTTGCCGTTCTGGGAGATATCATCAGTAGCCAGTGTCGCCTTTCTGACGTTCCCTCGAGGTTCGGCGGAGAGGAGTTTGCCATCCTTTTCCCGAAAACCGATTCGGATGTCGCTCGTGAAATTGCGGACCGCCTGCGCAGAATCATCAGCCAGGAACCCCTCCCTCATGAGCAGGGCGAGCCGGACGGGAAGCTGACCGTCAGCGTAGGGATTGCGACCTTTCCCGGCGATGCGGAAGACTGGGTCAGCCTCATCAAGAATGCAGACCGGGCGCTCTATGCTGCAAAGGCGGCAGGCAGAAACACCGTGTTCACCTTCTCCTCAACGAACAATCCGGTTGACTCTCAGGGATGATTCCTGAGTTTTACATCGCAAGGCGGTTCGCATTCATGCGCCGTTCAGCTACGCGGCCGACCTTTATCGTCATGGTCGCCGTTCTTGGAATCGCTGTCGGTACTGCTGCACTTATCCTCACGCTCTCCATTGTCAAGGGATTTGCAGGCAGCGTCGAAGAGAAGCTTATCGGATTTTCCTCCCATCTCCAGATCCGCCAGCCGGATGAGAGGCTTTTTCAGGAGCGCCGCCCGGACCTGCAGCGGATTTCACAGCATCCCGGCATTGGCTCTGTGACTCCCTTCCTTGAGAAAAATTTTGTGCTTCAGAGCAAGCTTCCCGCTCAACCCGCTGCCTACAGGAGCAAGCCTGTGGTGATGAAGGGAATCAACGCTGAGCAGCGGAAGGCATTCCTCGCTAAATTCATGCGTCAGGGGAGCCTTGAGAGCCCAGAAGGCGGTGAAGGCATATCGCTCTATGCAGGTCAGACGCTTGCCGAAAATCTGGGACTCTCCGTTGGCCGGAAGGTAATGCTTGTCGGTATTGGCAGGGACTCCTCGGGGGCTCGACTGATTGCCGGCAAGCGGAATATTGTCGATCTCCTCTCTTCGCTTGACCTTGAGGTCGGCGTTATCCGGGGAATCTATGATACCGGACTGCAGGAGGGGTTTGATGATTTTGTCCTTGTCGGAGATCTCAAGGAGATGCAGGCCCGGTTCAGTCCGCAGATGATCAGCGGTTATGATGCCAATGTCCGGCATCTCGACACTCTTCCCTCCACCGTGAGGGAGCTCGTCGCTTCGCTCGGATTCCCGTTTTACGGCTACACGGTCTTTGAGCGCTACGCCAATCTTTTCGAATGGCTGAAGCTGCAGAAGAACCTTATGCCTCTTCTTATGGTGACCATTGCCATTGTGGCGGTATTCAATATCATCTCGACCATTCTGGTGATGATTATCGAAAAGACCCGTGAGATAGGCATGCTCGCGGCGCTTGGTCTCGAGCCCGGACGCATCAGCCGGGTGTTCATGGCGCAGGCACTCTTGATCTCTCTCTTCGGCATAGCCGGAGGAAACCTGCTGGCACTTTCGCTCTCTCTATTCGAGCTGCGCTTCCACCTCATAACGCTCCCTGAGAAGAGCTACTTCATCAAGTATGTGCCGCTTCTCATCGATCCTGTGGATTATGCTGCTGTTTCATTGGCAGTCATTTTCCTGACCCTCATCTTCGCCTTTGTGCCGGCCCGGGTCGCAGCGTCCCTCAAACCTGGAACCGCCCTCGGCTCCTGAACCAATCACACCGCAAGTCTTATGAAAGCAGGGTTATGGATTGCGCGGCGTTTCAGTTTTGCCCGTAAACGGTTCAGGGTCATCAATATCATTTCGGCAATCAGCCTTGCCGGCATCATCATCGGGGTCACAACCCTCCTGGTCGTTATGAGCGTCTTGAACGGGTTCCAGAAGCTCGCCCATGACCTCTTTATTACCGTCGACAGTCCCGTGCAGATTGTGCCGCTCCAGGGAACGCGGCTGACGGTTTCGGACACCCTCCTGCAGTCGATACGCGCCATCGAGGGAGTCGGTTCCGCCGAACCGTTTGCCGAGGGGGAGGCCATTCTGGCCACCAGCGAAAAAAGCGAGCTGGTTACCCTCAAGGGTCTCACCGATGCGGCCCATAGCCGGCTCATGAGGGAGACAAAGGCAAGCCGGCCTTTTTTCAGCGGAGAGAGCATTGCCGCAGGAGAGCTTCTTGCCTACCGGACCAACCTCTATGCTTACCGCTCTGTGAAGCTCTTCAGTCCGGAGCTTATCTCCTTTGGGCTTCAATCGCTCTCCGAGCCCTACATGCTTCCGGCTCTTGGCATTCCTGAGAGCTCCGTCAGCAGGGTATTCTCTCTCCAGAAAGTCTTTGACGACCGCTATGTGCTTGCCTCCAGCACATTCGCCCAGAAAATCCTGCTTCTCGGGAGGGGGGAGTATTCGGGCATCGACATAAGGGGGAAAGAGAAGGATGAAAGCGATGCACTTGCCAGAAGCATCAGGGTGTGGCTTGAGCGAAGCCCGCTGAAAAAAACGTGCAGGGTCAGGACTCTCGAGGAGAAGTACAGCACCATTTTTGCGGTGATGCAGCTTGAGAAGTGGGTGAGTTTCGCTGTTCTGATGCTCATCATCCTTGTCGCATCGCTGAGCCTGACCGGCGCACTGGCCATGACAGCCATTGACAAACAGCGGGAGCTCTTCTATCTGCGCTGTCTTGGTCTGGAAAAGCCCCAGTTCATGGCCATCTTCATCATACAGGGAGCCATGACAGGCCTTGCCGGCACCACTGCAGGTGCACTCATCGCCTGGACAATCTGCACGCTTCAGGAGCGTTACGGCATTGTTCAGCTCCCGTCGAAAAGCGCCTTTATCATCGATGCCTATCCTGTAAGCATGCATGGCGGCGATTTTCTCATTGTCGGCCTCTCCGCACTTGCCCTCTGCATCGCCGTAAGCATCTATCCCGCGCTCAAGGCCTCTTCAATTGCCTCCAGCCGCTCCTCCGATTTCAAAACGGACTGAGCTTACGCTCCAAGCGTCAGGCGCAGCTTTCTGTCAATCTCGCTGCATGGCAGAGGGGAATCGTGGATGATTTCAAGCCTTGAGGAGGTTGCGGGAGCACAGCTCGAGAGGTTGTGATCTCCAGCGGAGCCGTTGATGCTGAACCAGCTTTCACGGCACTGTATCACCCCTTTTATCCGTTCATACCTGAAGGTTGCCAGGAGTTCAAGAAGTGCGGTTTCCTTGAACAGGAATCCAAGGCCTGCCTGCCAGCTTCCGCTGAAGTATCCGGCTCCACAGCCTTCAAGCATCGACCATGAATCCGGAGCCACGCCAACAGCATCATGACTGCGCATTTCCTCAGCGTGTGCAGATTGCCCTGGGCCGGTGGCAGGCGGGTGCGCATCGGGAAAAGAGGCGATGCGTGAGGGATTACGGTCGATATCGAGCAGGGAGAGGTCGAGGTTTCCGAAAACGGTGGTGATGAGTGCCGATTTAGGCGGAGTGAATCGCGCCGCCAGATTCCTGAATGCCATCCTGTCGAGGGGGCCGTAGCTGTCGCTCTTGCTTGCGACAAGCACGTCGGAGAGATTCAGCTGATCGCGAAATGCAGGGTTTTCAAGGTAGCGGTGGCCTGCAAGTTTGCGCGCGTCAACAAGGCAGATGGTTGCCTTGAGGTCAAGAACGTCACGGTAATAGCCTGAAGTGAGCGTATGGATGATGTTCAGCGGATGGCCTATTCCCGTTGGCTCAATAATGATTCGCTGAGGCAGGGAGTCGCGGATGAAGCGGTTCACTCCCGCCTCGAACACCTGCCCGGCAGAGCAGCAGAGGCATCCGCCCGCAATCTCTTTGACTGAGACGTCGGGATGTTTTCCGAGCAGTGCGCCATCGACGCCGATCTTTCCGAATTCATTGACCACCACGGCCCAGCGTTCAGATTTCGGCTTTACAGAGAGCAGGTGGTTGATTGCAGTTGTTTTGCCGGAACCGAGAAAGCCTGTGATGATTGTTGTCGGGATATGAAGGAGGGGTGCACCGCTCTCTCTCGGTGGGGTCATGGTAACAGCTCAAACATTGTTTTTCCTGCAAAGCAGACCGGGCAGCTCCAGTCGTTGGGGAGCAGCCTGAAGGGGGTTGCCGCCTTGATGCGGTTCTCCTGGTCACCCTCTGCGGGATTATAGAGCCAGCCGCACTCACGGCACATCCATGGATCCTTGTCGTGCTCGGTAATTCCTGTTAGCTCGGTGGGGTCGAGCAGCTTTCTGAAGACGATCATCTCCGACTTTGAAAAACCCTTCGTCATGTAGAAGCGCTGTGCGCTCCGGTTATCGCTGTCGGTGAGGAGGGTGATCCGGCCGAAATTCTCTTTTTGGGCATAGTCGATTGCGTGATCAATAAGCGCGGTGCCGATTCCCTGCTTGCGCCACTCCGGAGCGATAATCATATCCTCAAGGATGGCGACTCTCTTTCCGAGCCAGGTGCTCACCGTAAAGAGCAGCATGACCATTCCGCGTATGATGCCTTGCGATTCATAGACAAACACCCTCCCGAGTTCAGGATTGGCGATGATGGCGGCCAGCCCGCGTGACTGCGCTTCAGCGTCCGCCCGAAACTCCTTTTCCTGTGCGAAAAGGATGGCAAGCAAGGCGGCGCACTCCAGCTCATCTCCGAGAATGGCGGTTCGTATCTGATCCATTGGGGTAGGTTATCCTGAATTGTTGTGGTCATTGCGCTCCGCAATTTTCAAAACAATTCAACAATAAGCAAGTCCCATTCCTTTGATGGGCGGGGTCTCTAAAATCCTGCCATCCCTTTTTCCCGCTTGCACATGCATCGGGATTCCCCTATACTTGTGGAGAAAATATCACGAGCCATCACTCAATCTTACTGTTTATGGATGCATTCTGGCTTTCGCTTGTCATGATCTTTCTTGCTGAACTGGGAGACAAGACGCAGCTCGTTGCCCTTACCCTTGCCACTTGCTACAATACCGGCGTTGTGTTATGGGGGATTTTTGTTGCCACTCTCGCCGTTCACGTTTTTTCAGCCGGCATCGGATGGTTTATCGGAGGAAGCCTGCCTGTTGACTGGATCAAGTTCGCTGCAGGGATTGCTTTTATCATCTTTGGCTTCTGGACGCTTCGGGGCGACAGCATCGGTGAGGAAGATGAGAGCTGCAAGACCGGCATCAACCCTTTCTGGATCGTCTTTTCAACTTTTTTTATGGCTGAACTTGGTGACAAGACCATGCTTTCGACCGTCACGCTTGCTTCGACAAACCCGTTTCTTCCCGTCTGGCTCGGCTCCACCATCGGGATGGTGATCTCCGATGGCCTTGCCATCATCGCAGGTAAGATGCTCGGGGCGAAACTGCCTGAAAAAACCATTAAAATCGGGGCCGCTGCCATCTTTATCCTCTTTGGTATTTTCAGCATGATCGATGGCGGAGGGCGCTTTGGTCTGCCGTTATGGGGCGGTGCTGCAGTTCTTATTGCAGTGACTGGATACATTTTTCTCCGCAAGAACGCGAGTGCAACCTCCTGAAGAGCGAGTGCGGCCAACTCCCGGCAATCTTTTTTCTCATCCAAACAGGTGTTAATGAACCCTCTTCTTGAAATATCTGATCTCTCTTTTGGTTATGAAGGATCCTCTGCCCTTGTTTTCGAGAGTCTCGATCTGAGGGTGATGCCAGGGGAGTTCATTCTCGTCAAGGGTCCTTCAGGATCGGGGAAGTCGACCTTGCTGCGCCTTATCTGCCGTCTGAACAAGCCTCTCAGCGGAACCATTCTCTTTCAGGGAAGCTCTGTCTCCGACATTCCTCCTGCGCGCCTGAGAAGCAGCGTCAGCTATGTCGCTCAGACGCCGCAGCTGATTGATGCCTCTGTGTTGGACAATCTGCTTCTGCCGTTTTCCTTTGCCAGCAATGCCGCAAAAAAAAATCCGGAAAGGGTTGCACTGCAGGCGATGCTGCGCGAGTTTTATCTTGATGGCATCACGCTGGAACACTCAGCCCTGAAGCTCTCCCTTGGTCAGAAACAGCGTCTTGCCATCATGAGGGCGCTGCTTCAGGAGCCGGTTCTTCTTCTGCTCGATGAGCCTACCTCTGCACTCGACAAAGAGAGCGCGGCTATGGTGTTTGCCATTATGGAACGATTGAACACCCGGCAGCAGAGAACCCTCATCACCGTCACCCATCTCGATTACACCCCCGAAACACTCCGTCCGCGCACCTGCACCCTTGCAGGCCGAACCCTGGTTTGTCATGCGTGAGCTCAGGAAGTTCTCCTTGTTTGGAATTTTCAGAGGCAGAGACCTGTTGTATGGGTTTTCAGATTTCGCGGTTTGCGTGCTTTTTTCTCTGTTGACCTATTCCTGCGCAGGAAACGATGCGGCAATGCCGTCATAGAGTTATGGACCCTGAATGGCTGATAGTTTCACAAAGGGGTCCTTGGTTCAAAGAATCTGGTTGAATGATAATCCATTAACAGTATGAACGGGAGAGTGACGATGAACAAACAAATCTGGCTTGCGGCCGGAATCTGCGGGATGCTTCTCTGCAATCCAAATGGGGATTCCAAGGCGGAAATCAACGTGCGCGTCGGGGACCTGCACATAGGAGTAGGTGAGAGGGGGCCATCCTTTGTCATCGAGACACGTCCTACGTTTATCTACTTGCAGGATATGGGCTTTTCGGTGGCGGTCGGCTCGCCTTATGATATGCTCTACTATGGCGATCTTTATTACATCTATCGTGACGGTTACTGGTACAGCTCCTCCTATTTCAGAGGACCATGGATTATCGTCAGGGAGGACAGGCTGCCACGCAACATAAGGCGCCATCGCTGGGATGAGATCCGGCGATACCGTGACGTTGAGTACCGCAAGCATGACCGGCGCTATTGGGAAGAGAGGGATCGTCATCCCGATAAAGGACGCAGGGATGATCGCAGGAGTTTTGAGCCGCCGAGAGCGCCGGAACCACCACGGCCTCAGGAGCCCCAACGCTATCGTGAGCAGCCAAGACCGCAGGAGCCTGTGAGAGTGCAGGAGCCACCAAGGGCACGGGAGCAGTCGCGACCTCAAGAATCACCAAGGCAGCAGGAACAGCCGGGATTGCAGCCTCAATCGAAGCCTCAGGCGCCACCAGCGCCAGCCGGAAGGCAGGAGGATCAGAAGAAGAGAGATGACCGACGCACGAAGGATGACGAGGATCGACAGGGCGGCAGGCGTGATGAGCGGTGAACGGGAGTGATTTTTCCTGATTGTTCGAGTATCGATTGTTGAGTATACTGTAAGCGTGCAGAAAAAGCAGGATTTACCCCCTGCTTTTTTTGCGGCATCTTCTTTAACGCCATCGATCAACCATGCCCTCGATCATCGAGATATCATCTGGTCAGCTGCTTCTGGCGCTGGTGTTTATTCTTGCAGCCCAGGCAAGCTCATTCATCTATCAGCTCGGGCTCAACCGTGATATTATCGTCGGAACAGTGCGCACCTTCGCTCAGCTTTTTCTGATGGGATATGTTCTGACCTGGATTTTCCGTTCAACGACCGTCTGGATTGTTGTTGGCGTTTTTGCCGTTATGGTCGTTTCTGCGGTGTTTATCGTCAGGGGGCGGGTAGGAGAGAAACAGATTCCCTACATCATCCCCACCTTTCTGACGATGCTTATAAGCTATTTCGCCACAGCGCTTTTTGTTTCGGGGATGATTGTCGGCACAACCCCCTGGTGGGAGCCGCGCTACTTCATTCCTCTGGGTGGCATGGTAATCGGCAATTCGATGTCGGGTCTTGCCATTGCCCTTGAGCGTCTTTTCAGGGATATGCGGCAGGGGAGGGAGATGGTGGAGATGAAGCTGACTCTTGGCGCCGATTACCGTGAGGCAAGCAACGACATATTCAGGAATGCCGTCAATGCGGGCATGATTCCCTCCATCAATGCCATGATGGGAGTCGGCCTCGTCTTTATCCCGGGCATGATGTCCGGCCAGATCCTTGCCGGGGCAGATCCGCTGATCGCCATTCGTTACCAGATTGTGGTGATGCTGATGCTTGTCGGTTCAACGGCAATCACCTCGGTTGTCGTCATGCTTATCGTCCGCCGCCGCTGCTTTGGCAGCGGGGAAGAGTTGCTCCTGACTCCCCGCTGAAGCTGCGCTCTTTCTGGTTGCAAGAAATACCGCAACACCTGCGACCATCATGATGAAGCAGAGTATCTGCCCCATGGAGAAATTCAGAAAGACAAAGCCGAGCTGAGCGTCCGGTTCCCGGAAGTATTCGATAAAAAACCGCACAAACCCGTACCCGAAAAGGTAGAGGGCACAGAGGAATCCAGGGAAAGGCGACCTTCTGCGCACAAGCCAGAGAATGCCGAAGAGGACGATTCCTTCAAAAAATGCCTCATAGAGCTGCGAAGGGTGGCGCAGTTCATGGGTCGGCGCAAGCGGGAAGTACATGCCGGCAAGGGCTGTCGTAACCCTTCCGTAGAGCTCTCCGTTGATGAAGTTGCCGAGCCGCCCAAAGGTGTAGCCGAGCGGGATGGCAGGAATGAACAGGTCAAAGGTGCTGAAAAATCCCGTCTTCCGGGAGCGCGTAAAGAGGAGGAGCGCAACGACAACCCCGATTACGCCGCCATGGTAGGACATGCCGGTGATGCCAGCAAAGCGGCATCCGCCTCCGGGGACGAAGACCCAGGGGAAGAGCGTTCCGAGCGGGTCGCCGATAAATGAGCCAAACCCGTAAAAAATGATGTAGCCAATTCTTCCACCCAGCACGACACCTGCCATGGCCCAGGTAATGGCATCGCCGATGAAGCTCTTGTCATAGGGGAGCTTTTCACTCTCGATGCGGTAGCGGGTGAGCAGATAGACAATGCTGAAGGCCACGATATACATCATACCGTACCATCGCAGGGCAAATCCCCCAAAAGAGAGGATCACCGGATCCATTTGTGACGGCAGATTCTGCCACCAGAGCACAAAATCACTCATAAATACGGGTTAATTGATGGTTTTTGAGTGTAAAAAGTTCATAACCTATTGGATAGAACGTAAATATGGTTAACTTTTTATCTTGCGCATTTTCTCGTTTCATACCCACTAACACACAAATACGGATCAGTATGGCTAAGATACTTGAAGGGCCAGCCATGAAACTATTCAACAAATGGGGCA
>JBAXBE010000006.1:0-114682 GCA_037142155.1 Chlorobiaceae bacterium | reverse complement strand
CGTTTCTTTTCGCTCATTTTGGTTCCTTGCTTTTTAGCAAGTTACCAACTTAAATCACTGTCTAAAAACCGGGGTCCATTTCACAGGGCTCCCATAAGTCCTGTCAAAGAGTTCGGCGATGGGAGGGGACGCCCCTCCGCCCTGTTTGTGCAATTTGTCACTTACGTCCCCTCGCTCGTCTCGTCCCCTCGCTCGTCTTATTTCAGTCCATAGTGATTGTGAGGAAAATATGACTATTTATGCCTTTACTTTGTGAATATAAGGAGGTACATTGAGCGTTTATTTTTCACGATTGTGATTGAGGCTCCAGTCGCGCCAGCCTGATTCATCCTCGAGAAAAGAAGTGATACGTTTTTTATAAGGCAGGCTTTCCACCCCCGTTATTGAAGATTATCAAGACGATTACGCTCCTCGCCGTTGGCACTCTCTTTTCTGCCGCATCGCTGCACGCCGAAACCCTCCAGCCGGAGCCGGCAACCCGGACAACACTCCCCGAACTCTCAAAATCAATCGTTGCCGAAGCGCAATCGCAACGACCTTCGGGTGCCAGTGGCACTCTCGCCACGCTGCTTGCCAGTTCAGTCTCAACCGGCAGCAGGGCTAATCCTGAAGGCAGCGCGACCTCACAGGGTCAGCTGAACGCTCCGAATGTTGCGGGCATGCTTCCTTCGGTGCCTCTTGCTCTTGCCGACGGAGCGGTCAATGGCTCGCTCAGCACCGGCTCCACCAATCTCCACTATCGCGATAACAGTACCTTCGTCAGCCTCAACCTCGGGCTGGGCTACCTCAAGGACCAGAATGCTGGCTCAGCACTTGCAGGCAAGGTCGAACTGGCAACACTTCCTGCGAGCAACCTTGCTCTTGGCTCCACCATCTCGCTTACCGACAAAACCAGGCGGGACCTTGTGCTGAACGCTATATGGCAGCTCCCCGATTCAGGTCTTCGCTTCAAGGCAACCGGCGGCTACCTCTGGGGAAACCAGACCTTCGACTTCGTTTCAGGCGCGGCAAATGTCAATATTGAGCAGTTTGGTTACGTCCTCTCGACCGAGTACATCATCCCAAAATCGGATGACCTTAACTGCCTTCACTCCATCGGGCTCTCTCTTTGGGGCGCACGGGCAAATCAAACCTCCAATGGTGACGGCACCCGTTACTTCACGGTCGATGCGGCTGACTACTACCTCATCAAGAACGACCCGCTGGCGCTCTCCGAAGGCCGCCTCTGCGGTGCATCCGCCGATACCCAGATTGCAATTCTCTCCAACCTTGTCGCAAAAGGCTCCGTCGGCTATGAGCAGCTTCGCTTCCCCTTCGCTGAAGGCACCAGTGAACTCAACCGCTCAGCCTATTACAACGTCGATTTTCTCTATGAACTCATCCCGGACGTCACTTTTGGCGCAGGATACAGGTCAGGTGCAGGAGAGGATCGAATAAACGCAAGTGCAACAGCTGGCAACTGGCAGCTCAGCGCATTCCAGAACACCGGACAGAACGGGGTTGCATACAACAGGGGCGTCATGCTCAGCTTCCACCTCGGAGCATCAGCTGGCAAGCCGCAGGGCTCGCTCGCAAGACGCATGCAGCCAAGCCGAACGAGCGACCGCCGAGCCCTGCTTGCCGCCGCAACAACTCGCCCGGTACAGTTGCCCCAGAGCTTCCTTGCGAAGGTCGACCGGAGTGCCGTCACTGAAGTGGCAAAGGTCAGCAAAAACGTTCCAGCAGGAACGACCGTCAACAGCGATGGAGATGTCTTCGTCACCGTAGGCACCGGAGCACCAGTTATAACCGGAATAACACAGAATGGCACAAGCGTAACCTATGCAACAACAATCACTACGACCACGACACAGCTGGTCATCCATACCCGCCAGCTTCCTGCCGCTCAGGCTGGTGGCGACACCTACCTCATCAGCGTGACTGATGGTGCAAGCACTCCCTATACGGTAACCGTTATCATCGACTAATTTATTATTACGACACCCCCACAATGAATCTCAGAATAACTACACCTCTTGCAAGGTTACGGGGGGCTTTGATGCGCATTGTTCTGATAGCGCTTGCCATTCCGCAGTCAGCATCTGCGGTGACTATAAGAAGCATTACAATAGCATCTGCAACTACAGCAATTAATGCCTTCAGCTTTGCAAGCCCTGCGGTGACAGGTACGGTGAGCGAAGCAGATAAAACCATAGCACTGACAGTACCATATGGCACTGATGTTACTGCATTAGTTCCGACGATTGCGATAACTGGGTCATCAGTAAGTCCAGCAAGTGGAACGGCAACAAACTTCACAAACCCTGTGACATACACCGTTTCTGCAGCAGACGGCAGGACAACGAAAGACTATCGGGCGACAGTGGCAATTGCTTCGGATACTTCAGCGCCTAAGGTGGCAAGTATTGCGATTACAGGTGCAGACCATGGCAGTAATGTGTCGACCTATTGGACTAACATTTACACTACAGGGGACAAGGTAACGGCAACAGTAACATTCAGTAAGGCTGTTACCGTGACAGGCACTCCGACGCTCGCGTTCAACATTGGAGGGACATCAAAGAGTGCGGATTATGAGTCAGGCAGCGGCACAGCGACCCTGACGTTCACTTATATCCTCGAAAATAAGCTTGTAACTACGGATGGCATTTCGGTGAGTGAGAACTCTCTGGCGCTCAATGGTGGCGCAATCAAAGACACTGCCTCAAACGAAGCGACCATAACACACGCTGTCATGGCAGCAAATGCTCATTATCAAGTCCTTACTATTGGCGGGTGGTATGGAGGCGGAACAATAGGGTGCTTTATTGATGAAGGCGAGTCTCTTGGCAGGTTATTGAATGGTTGCGATATACCAAATGCGATAAATGGCACAAAAGAAACGCCCCATGGCTTAATACTAAAAGCTGTAGATGGCTCAGTCCAGTTGCCCGAACTGCCCCCAGCAGTAACAAGTGCCAATACAGACGTGCAATACCCCGACGGATTAACTCCTCTGGATTTCCCCCACACGAACAAACCAAGCACAGGATTAGGGTTCGGCCCATCCAACACAATGGCGATTTTCAAAGCGTTCAACAAGACAGGCAACGATTATGCTGCCGGGTATATCATGCAATGTAATCAACAGCAAGGCACCGACTGGTACCTCCCAAGCATCGGAGAGCTAATTAAGGTCTATAATGCAGGGGGCATTCCACAAGAAAACATATCCAAATGCTTTTTGTCCAGCAGTCCTAACACATATACATATTCTAACATCTGGAATGAGGATGATCTTAGATACTCAATGGGGACATGTTATTACACCTATTGGATAGTTCAACAAAAGCCACTGTTTCCAGAATACTCTATGGTAAGCATCAGTAAAGACAGTGACGTAGGCGACCTTAACATACTATTACTAAGGTCCTTTTGAATCACAGGGAGTGAAAATAGGGGGCGGCATTCATAACACACAATTCCTCAGAGTCTGGCATGGCGGGGACGGGGTGCCGGATGCTACCAACATGCCACCGCTCCGCGGTTCGGGGACCAGAAAGTGGCTGTGCCCCCCCCCAAGAGTGCTTTCGACACCGACCTTGCCGCCATGAGCCTTGACGATCTCCCTGAAGCATAATAAATTGCTGCTAATTAGACTTTTCTCGATTACGAGAAGCGGCTTATAGGATTCGTCTCACTTTCTGCATCGGGGAAAGAGACTCCGTGATACGAGAGGACTTCCACGCCCTGACCTTGGGAAAAGCCCCTTTATTGCTTCAAACAGAGGGTATATTGCCGATATTGGAGTATATTTGCGCCCATATATGCATAGTCATTTCCCCCATAACAGGTTGCGCCGACTCCTTGGCGGCATGGTTGTCATGCTTGTTCTTCTCGTTTCTTCAAGGGGATGGTCTGCGCCGCTTATGCTTGGCGAGCGAAGCTCGTATGAACTGACAGGGCATATGGAGCTTCTGAAAGATCCATCTCTCAGGCTGGGCCTTGCTGAAGTCCTTAAAGCGGCGGAGGCCGGCCGTTTCCGCCAGCTCGATGGAAATCTCAATAACGGCTACAAGCGTGAAGCCTGCTGGGTTCGCTTTACCGTTGAACGGAACGCTTCTTTCCCCGAAGAGGGGTTGCTCCGCCTCAAGCCGAACTACATCAACGAACTGACGCTCTATATCCAGATCCCCGGCAAGGATCCTGCACTCGCATCTTCCTACCGCACGGTGCTCCTCGGCAACCATGTTCCGGCCCCTCAGCGTCCCGTACTCAATCCCGACTTTGTCGTGCCAATCGATATGCCGGCTTCCACTCCCATGGTCGTCTATGCGAGGGTTTTCTCTCACAGCTCCATCAGCCTGGCCGGGCAGATGCACACAGCTGAAGACCTGCGTGATTCAACCAACCGCCATGTCATCATGCAGTCAGCCTTTCTCGGTGTTACGCTGACGCTTCTTCTCATAAACCTGATTTTTTATATCTCCGTTCGCGACTCCCTGTTCGGTTATTACTCCCTCTATCTTTTGGCAGGACTGCTTTTCAACTTTGCGGCCGAGGGATCCTTGACACTTCTCTTTCCCTCGATGGTACACCGGGTCTCCGATTATCTCATCTACGGGGGAATCGGTGCCAATATTCTTGTCTACAGCGAGTTTTCCCGAAAACTTTTTTTCGCAGTTTCGGGTAAATGGAGCCTTCGTTACATGCGCTTTCTCTCTCTGCTTGGATTTCTGACCATCGTGGCAGTGCCTCTCGGATTCTATGCATCGCTTGCTCCGCTTGCCTTTATCGGCATATTGAGCCTGGTGGTAATCCAGCTGGTGTTGAGCCAGAGAATGCTTCGCAATTTGCCCGGAATCGGAATCTTTATCGTTATTGCCTTTGGCATCAGTGCCATGGGTTATTTCCATATGCTACTGCGTCTTATGGGCGTGTTACCGCTGAGCTTTTTATGGGACATGAATACGGTGCAGTTCACCTCTCTGGTTCACATGATCCTGATATCCGTAGCGCTCTCCGAGCGAATCAGGATGTCTGAAAAAGTGATTGTCAACCTTGCCCAGCGGGAGCTTGAGGCAGCAAAAGAGACTGAGCGCAAGGCTGTTGAGCTTGCCAACGATATGACGACGGAACTTCGCAACAGCAAGTCCGAGCTTGAAGTGGCGCTGGTGTCCGAACGACAGGCTCATGAACAGCAGCATCGCTTTCTTTCCATGTTATCACACGAATACCGTACCCCCCTTGCCGTTATCAGCGCCAACCTTGACATCATTGATCTCCAGGAATCCAGAATGCAATGCTGGCATGGCGAAGAACTTACCGCCATGCATCATGCTGTTGACCGGTTGGTTGAAGTCATGGATGTATCCCTGGAGCGCAGTCGCCTCACTGAGCCCTGCACACAATGCGGGATGGAGCGCATGGCGCTGGAACCTTTTCTCTCCGAAAAGGTTGAACTCATGCGGGCAATGTGGCCTCTTCAAACCTTTACCTATACCGAGGCATCCGAACTCCAGCCGATTGTCGGTGACTACAATACACTCAAAACAGCCCTGTTCAATCTCCTTGACAATGCTCGCAAATACGCTTTCCCCGGCACACCTGTTGATGTCGAAAGCCATATTGAAGGGGGAGAAGTCGTTATCACGATTAAAAATCAAGCCAATCCCATTAGGGGAAAAGATGCGGAAGTGCTTTTTGATAAATACACTCGAGGCAAGAACTGCAGCGATAAAGGAGGCGCCGGCGTCGGGCTCTGGCTTGTCCGGCAAATCATCGGGCAGCATAACGGAAGGGTGCGGCTCCATAGCAAAAGCCCGCACATCATTGCGACGGTGCAACTTCCCCTCGCTGAGAGTCATACAGCGGTCGGCTCCGACTGACAACCAACAAGCAATTCAATTCTCAGAACGATTCTTATCCGATTATGGCACAGGACACTCTACAAAGCAGGAGTAAGAGCAGGATAATCATTGTTGAAGATGACCTGCCGCTTCTCAAAAGCGCTGTAAAATACCTCACGCTTGATGGATACGAAGTAACCGGGGTAGGCACGGCCCACGAATTCTATAAACAGATTTATTCAGAGCCCTATGATGTGGCCATACTTGACATTGGTCTGCCCGACCAGAACGGACTGGTCCTTGCCGAATACGTTCGGAAAAATACCAACATGCGCATCATCATGCTTACCGCCCTGGTCACTCTTGATGACCAGCTCGCAGGTCACCGGGCCGGAGCCGATATCTATCTTGTCAAGCCGATCGACTTTCGCCGGCTTTCGGCTTCCATAGCAACACTGCTCAGTCGCCTTGCCGACACTCCCGTGACTTCGCCTGCCGCCACCGAAACGCACTCACCAGAACCATCTGAGCGGTGGCGACTTTTCAGCAAGCAATGGACCCTTGAGACCCCCGGGGGAGCGCGTATCAAACTTACCCCTAAAGAGCTTGACCTGATGGTGCAGATGGCAACCATCCCAACCGCCGTAGTGACACGACAGGATTTGTTGAATAAGCTCGGATACTTCGATACGGAATCCGGGAATCATTCGTTGCAGGCGCTCATTAACCGTCTGCGCGAGAAGATAAAAGCTCATACCATAACCTCACCTATCCAAACAGCTCACGCCATCGGCTACATCTTTTCGGCCGACATTACCATCGAGTGATTGCGCTCTCAGGGAAAACAGGAATAGAAGGACGACATTCATATCACACGCTTCCGGCGAGTTCAGCAGGAAAGAGGTGCATCTGATGCTGCCAACATACCTCCGCTCCGCGGCTCGGAATGTGAAAAGATAAGGCCCTGTCAAAGCGTTCGGCGATGGGAGGGAACGAGCCCCGCCAGGTTTGTGCATGTGCAATTTGTCACTTACGTCCCCCCCGCTACGATTCCGCTATGCTGGAAGGGTGAAATGGAACACTGATCCTTTGCCGAGAGTGCTTTCGACGCCGACCGTGCCGCCATGAGCCTTGACAATCTCCCTGACGATGGCAAGCCCCAGCCCTATGCCTGATTTTTCATCCTGACCGGGCACCCGATAAAACCGGTCGAAAAGGTGTTTGATGTGTTCTGGGGCAATGCCTTCCCCCTCGTTTCCCACTGAAAATCTTATCCCGGCAATATCTTCCTCTGCTTTGATGGTTATGGTGGTACCGGAAAACGCATAACGGATGGCGTTCGAGAGAATGTTGTCAAAGACGTGTCCGATGCTCGCAAGGTCTGCAGTAATCGGCAAGAGTCCTGAAGGAACATCGACCTTCACTTCAAGCCCTTTGGCTTCCGCTTCGGGAATGAAGCGCTCGATACCGGCCTGAACAAGTGTTTCGGGGGAGTGCTTCCGGAGGTTCAGCCGCGCCCGACCGGCGGATTCGATGCGATTCAGGTCGAGCAGGTCATCGAGGATATCAGCAAGGCGGTCGCTATCCTCGACGGCTACCCGGAGAAGCTCTTCCTGTTTGTCGTTCAGCTGGCCGATGCGCTGTTCGAGAAGAAGATGAATGGTCATTCTCACTGAGGTGAGCGGCGTGCGCAGCTGATGTGACACGGTTGAGACGACATCTCGCTTCAGCTCTTTCTGCTCATGCACCTGTGTCATGTCGTAAAGAAGCAGGACCGTACCTGTCGGGCCTGTGGCATTCGGAAAGGGAGGAATCGGCACTGCCGCCGGCAAAAAGAAGTACTCCCGATGATCGATGAATTTCTGGATATAACCTCCTTCAGCCTCGATGGCCTGGCCATTTTCGACGGCTCGCCCCAGCAGTTCCGGCAGCCATGCATAGTCGAGGCTCGACACATCGACCCCGGGCTTAAGGCCGAAAATCCGCATTGCCGACTCTGTTGCAACGTCGATCTTGCCATCCCGGTCAAAAATGGCAATCGGTGTCGGCAGGATGTTCATGACTTCCTGAGTCGCCCTCCGGGTGCGGTAAAGATTTTCGTCATCCCTCCTTCGAACACTCCTCAAGGTCGCGGCCATCTCATTGAAGGCCTCTGACAGCTGTCCGATCTCATCGTTCGATTTCGGTTCGATCACCAGTTCCAGATTGCCGTTGCGGATCTCGTTGGCGGAATCGATCAGCTTGCGGATGGGCTGAAGGATCCATTGGCGCGACTGGTAGCTGAAAATCAGGGTTACGGCAGCACATGCGATAATGGCAAGGAGTATGCGGTTATGAGCCGATGCCGCCATGAACCTTGCCGCTTCGTTCGCATTGTCCATGTGCGCCTGGTTCATATCGAGAATCTGCTGGGCGAGTATCCCGATTTCGGTCAGGAGCGGAAGCAGTGTCTTGAAATAGGTCGCCCTCCTCTCCTCAAGTGGCAGGGCTTCATTCATCACGCCGTGCATCGTGACGGCATAGCTGTCGAACAGCGATACAATCCTTTCTGCCTTCTCCTTCTCTCCAGGAAGAGTTATGTTGCCAAGCTCGACCGAAAGAGCCTCCCTGAACTTGCGTTCGCTGCTGCCGATATTGTGCAAGCTGGCCTTGTGATGGCCGGTGAAGGAGAAGAGAAGATCGCTGTCCATCTTCTCGAGGGCTTCCTTCATCGACTGGCTTGCCTTGACGCTTATGTAGTTCTGCTTGAGAATGACATCAATGGCGCCGCCAAGGCGATCGATCTGCTGAATCGTGAGGAGGGCCATGACAGCAATCACAGCCAGCAACCCTCCGAAGCCTATGAATAGTTTGTTGCGAAGGCTGATCATGATTCGGGATCCGGATTCCTTTAAGCTCGCCAGTCAGTTATCGGTCATACACGAATCGGGAGAATGATGAAAGGTATCCCCTGATTGTAAAGATTCTGCTGAACGGCAAAGACGGTATAGTTGTGAAGCCAGCGGTCCAGAAGGGTTTCGTTGGAGAAGACCAGCTGTCCACCGAAAAATACGATATCGGGATATTTATCGGTGATCTCCGGTATGAGTTTATTGATTTCGTCGACGACGTCTGTCCCGATTGAGGTAAAGGCCTCGGCATGGTAGCCGTGCTCCTTCATGTAGGTGACGTATTTGCCGCTTTCACTCTCAACATACTTATTGAGGTGCTCGATCTCGTCAGCCCCCTTGAAGTTTCCTGCGTCGACCGGGCCGATTTCCACGAAAAGGAAGTTTTTGTAGACTCCGCTGAAAAGGCGCGAAATGCTGAACAAGGTATGCAAACCAAGTCCATTGAAGCCGTTGACCAGAATAGCCGCTGTTTTCGCCTTAGCATTGCACACCGGCTCCTGCTGTTCCTGCCCGTTGATGTCCTCCCCTGATATCACGGTGGCCTCAACGATGATGTCAAGTCGTTTCAGGGACTCAGCGGTCTTGTCGTAATGGCCCTTGATAAACAGGGCGAGCGAAACAAGGGCACCGGTGATGAGAATGGTAATCCACCCACCCTCGTTGAACTTGAGCATGACCACCGAGATGAGGATGAAGGTGGTCAGGACCAGACCGATGCCGTTGACCGCCATTTTCCGGAGCCATTGCCGTTCGGTGTTCCGCTCAAGCCACCAGTGCCTGACCATGCCGAGTTGCGAAAGCGTGAAGGTGATAAAAACGTTGATACTGTAGAGCACGATGAGGAAATCGACCGAGCCGTTTGAACAGATCATCATGATCAATGACGCAAATCCCATAACGAGGATGCCCCGTTCAGTGACCAGGCGGTCGCTCAATGTGGCGAATTTTTTGGGGAGCCAGTTATCAAGTGCCATGTTGGCCAGTACCCTCGGTCCATCGAGAAATCCGGTCTGGGCAGCAATGAAAAGCAGAACAGCCTCGGAGAGCAGCGTTATCCAGACAAAGGAGGTTCCCGCCACGCCACCCCATGAAGCGGTGATCGACTCAAAGAGTATGGCGTTGAGGGTCTTGCCGGGGCTCTCCTGGACGCCGAGGAGTATGTAGGCAATCATGAGACCGATGACCGTAATGGAGAGTGACCAGGCCATGTATCGCATGGTTTTTCTGGCCGTCTGGATTTTGGGATCGCGCAGCACGGGCAGTCCGTTGCTGACGGCCTCGATGCCGGTGAAGGTACCGGCGCCGAGGCTGTAGGCTTTCAGAATCAGAAAGAGCACGCCGAACATGCCGAGGGAGTTGACTGATCTGCTCAGCTCCGCAGAGGTTTCGTGGTAGACTGTCCCTGCACTCATCAGGTGCGTTCCTATGGCATAGACAATGGCCGCCAGATGGGTGAAAACAAAGAGCAGGAAAACCGGAACAAGAGGCATGACCGCCTCCTTGATGCCTCTGAGATTGAGGACCAGCAGAATAATGACACCGGCAATGCCGAACCAGAGCTTGTAAGCGATGAACTCTCGGGGCATGAAGCTGAAGATGGCGTCTGCGCCGCTCGCCACGGAGATGGTAATCGTCAGCACGTAATCAATAAGCAGGGCGCTGCCTGAGACCAACCCGACCTCCGGGCTGAGCAGCTTGCTTGCCACGAGGTATCCCCCTCCACCGGAAGGGAAAAGCTCAATGATGTGAGAGTAACTCGAGGCGATGACCAGAATAGTCAGTCCGGTGGCTAATGCCACGAAAATCCCAAGGGTCGGGTGCCCCTGCAGGGCCTTGAAAGCTTCAGCCGGGCCGTAGCAGGATGATGAGAGTCCGTCGGAACCAAGACCCACCCAGGCAAGGAACGCGGTGAGTGAAATAGAGTGGAAAATCCGGCTGTCCCTGAAATCTCGAGAGCCGCCAACCAGGAATGTTTTTACTTTTCTGAAACGTTGATTGATGTTCATTTGGGCATATTTGTTTGAAACAACCCCGGAGCTCTTTGAGGCGAGCATGACCCGGGGGTGAAGGCATCCTGCAAGCGATAGCGCTTTCGGACGGGGCGATGCAAATCAGATTTTCACGTTGATTCGGGCTCCCGGAAACGAAGTTTTTATAGAGTAAATCAATGCGTCCTCTTCCAAGGGGCCGAAATCCCCGACATTGACCGGAAAATTCGGGCTGTTGCTGCTAAGGAGAAGCTGCTCTCTGCCCTCATGGTCCTCTTGCAGAATCTCTACATTCCACTGCGCCGGAAGGGCATTGTCATCCCACTTGATGATGATTCGTTCTTGTGACATGATGGTATCAATGGTTAATTCTTCGTCATTCCGGGTCGCCGTCAGGCACGCCATTCTGTGAATGACCATTCAAAAACCGAGCCAGAATCGGGCGACCAGGCTGAAAACCAATGAATTCAGCATCATAAGGGTAAGAGCGGATCTCATAGAAGGGACTCTATTCGTGCAATACACAAGGAAAACGGCTCACGCGCGTTGCATAATGCAATGCGGGCGTTATTGGATGCCTAGTTGCTTGCGCTTCCTCCAGAGCGTCGCCTGATCGATGCCGAGAATTGCAGCTGCGCTCTGCAAAGAGTCGGCTTCGGCCAGTACACGACGGATATGCTGTTCCTCAATGATGTCGAGGGAGACGAGGTCGCCGATTCTGAGCTGTGTTTTTTTAGAAGCCATATGCTCAGGGAGGAGTTCAGGCACGATCGATGTTCCGTCGCTGAGAATGACTGCGCGCTCGATTACGTTGCGCAACTCCCTGATATTGCCAGGCCAGGGGTACTCCCGGAAGACGGTCAGCACCTCGTCGGTAAAGCCGGGAATGTGCGTCCCGTTGTCGGCATTTGATAGCGCCAGCAGGTTTTGGGCAAGCGGCCTGATATCGTTAGGGCGCTCGGCCAGCGAGGGAAGGTTTATCTGCACCACGTTCAGGCGGTAGTAGAGGTCCTCCCGAAAATCCCCCTTTTCGACTGCCTGCTGAAGATCGATGTTCGTCGCAGCAATGATGCGCACGTCAGCCCTTCGTGTAATCTGGTCACCAATGCGCTCGTACTCCCTTTCCTGTATAAACCGGAGCAGCTTCGGCTGTATTGAACGTGGCATATCACCAATCTCGTCGAGGAAAAGCGTCCCTCCGTCGCAAGCCGCCACCTTTCCCGGGTTATCCTTGACCGCTCCAGTGAAAGCGCCTCTCACATGACCGAAAAGCTCGCTTTCAAGCAGTTCGTGGCTGAGCGAAGGGCATGAGATGACGCCGAAAGGCTTCCCGGAGCGACGGCTCATGCGGTGGATGGACTTTGCCAGCTCCGTTTTGCCTGTTCCGCTCTCTCCCTGCAAGAGAATCACCGCCTCGGACGTGGCAACCTGCGAAGCCATGTCGAACATTCGTTGCATCGCAGGGTCCTTCGACATAAGCGATATTTCTGAATGCGAGACCTCGGAAGCGTGGCGGTGAGGCGATGACTCCCTTTCGATTTCGCAAAGCGCGGAGATGTGCTTGGTCACCAGTTCAAGCTGCGTGGGGTTGAAGGGCTTGCTAAGGTAATCGGAGGCACCTCGCTTCATTGCCTCGACGGCCGTGTCGATTGACGCATAGGCGGTGATGACGACAATCTTCATCCATGGGCACGATTTCATCAGTGGAAGGATAAGGTCAAGCCCGTTTTCCGTCCCAAGCCGGAGGTCGACAAGAGCAAGATCGAACCGGTTCCTGTGCGCCTCATCAATGGCGTCCTGGAAACAGCACACAGCCTTGACCTCATGACCTCGGGACTCCATAAAAACCGAGAGGGTTTTCCTTATGTTCTTCTCATCATCGATGATCAGGATATTAAGCTTCACCATGCCAACGGGGATTATCTGTTTACCACTGCCGAATCAATATAACGCCGATTGTGAACATCCGCGCCCTTAAATCCAGGAACAGACCGCGTCAGTTGGGGGACATCCTAACTATTTCAACTGACTTTTATAGAATATGGATTCTATGGAAGAGTCAAAATCATTTCCTGGAAGTTCGGCGAGAGATGCCCCGCCTCCCTGCCTTAATGCACAAAACCCCGCAGGTCGCGGGGCTTTGTGCTGAAAAGAGGATGGTCAGCTTTGACGGGTGTAGCTGTGGACGCTGTTCTGGGCAGAGGGGAGGTAGTTGACGCCGAACCAGCAGACGAGAAGCACAACGAAGGCCAGAGCAAGGTACCACTGCAGCTTCTTCGAGTCGATTTTGTAGCGGAAGGCGTGCAGGTAGCCGAGATAGGCAAGCCATGAGAGGAATGCCCAGGTCTCTTTTGGGTCCCAGGTCCAGTAGTGACCCCAGGCCTCTTTAGCCCAGAGTGCACCGAAGATAAGGCCGAAGGTGAGCAGGACGAAACCAAGAAGGGCAAGATAGTGGGCGACGGATTCTCCGGCAGCATTCGGCTTTGAGCGCAACTGCAGGGTGACATTGTGCACTGCGGCGACCGAAGATGCGGCAAGCATCACGTAGCCGACAAGGTAAACGACGACATGGGGCACAAACCAGGGGCTCTGCAGAGCTGGCATGAGCGCCTTGTCGAAGACGTCGGGATGCTGCATGTTGATGCCGAGGAAGAATGCGGCAAACGCCATGCAGTAGTATTTCAGCCAGTCGATCCTCCAGCGGTACTCGACCAGAAAGCCGACAAGCGGGATAAGGGCCGCATACCAGAGCCTCGTTTCACCAAGCGTCCTGAGCGGGGGACGGCCAAGATAGCTCCAGTAGACCACAATGAAGGCGCCCATAATCGCCGAACCGGTAACCGAGCAGATGGTAGAGTATATTTTAAGAGAGGACTGCCAGCGGGCAACAACGCCGAAAACGATGCCCGCGGCCCAGAAGAGGATTGCAGCAAGGGCTGCCGTGTTGAAATCAATAATCATTATGCTGCCTCACGCTGTTTAATGCCGTTCCAGAAAAAAAGCAGGTTGCCTGCCATAATCATGAAGAGACCAAGGTAGACCGCCGGAAGCCAGGGGTCGCGGATCACTTCGACAAGACTGAGCTGTGACCAACGGCCGGATTTTTCATCGTAGCCCATCTGGTAGAACTTCCATCCATTGACATCGACCGGGTGGTTGACGGCGAGCGTTGCCTCGGTAGACTGGCCGTTCTCGTCAAGGATGGTTACTGCAGAACGGAACGCTTTTGGTGTACCGGGAACCATGATAAGCACAAGGTTGCCGAGTTCAGCCGCGTAGGGCTTGAGCATGGGGCTGCCGGTGCTGAGCCATGCTTCCTGCGTCACATTGCCTTTTTTGATTCTCACCTTGGCAAACGTGGTGCCACTGTTGCGGTCGGCCGGAATGGGAATGCCATCCTTGCCGGGAATCGCATAGGAGATAATGTCAAGCACCTGAACTTCAATGCCCTTCCATGATGCGGTGGCTCCTTTGCGGACCTGATTGACCGCCTGCGAGCTCTCTGTAACAATTTTCTCTGTCTTTGGATCGAAGAGCATCAACTGGGGCGGATACTCCTCAAGGGAGAACTCCTTAAGATGCACCGAAAAGGGAAGTTTCTGCGGAATTTCACTCTCCATCACATAGCCGAGGTTGTTGGCCTTGCCAACCTCAACCGGAACGACGAAACGCTGAAGGTCGGAGCTTCCAATGACACCGCAGCCGAGCGCAAGCCAGAATCCGGCGTGAAAGAGAATGAACTGGATGTTCTTCCAGCTGAATGGAGCGAGCTTCCAGGAGAGGCTGAGACCGAGATTGACAAGGAAAAGGATAACGGCCACGGCAAAAGTCCAGCTTGAGAAGATCTGGTCGATGCGCAGAAGGGTCAGGAGGGTTCCCGCCCGGGGCTCGCCCTGAGGAATGATGCCGCCGAGCAGCGAAAGAACCGAGATGGCGGAGATAAGGGCAAGCCCAAGCGGAATTCCCCCAAGCCACTTGACGAAGGCGTTGTTGCGGAATGCAAGGCCCGCGCTCGTGACCAAGACGCCGAAGAGCGAGAGGACAACCGCATTATAGGGCAGGCGGGGCTTCACGATGCCTGTGCCGCCGGTTGCATACTCAACAAGAAAACCGGCAAGGACTGCTGCCGCTGCAAAGACAAACGACTCCCTGAACTCCCAGGGTGCCTGAAACCATCGTCGCCGGAGTGCTGCCATATTGTGTACCTCTAGTAAATCTGATTATGAAATCCTGTTCCAACCCCGGTACCGCCGGGGTTGCTGATGATGCCTTGGGCCCTTAAAGCGCGTTAGAACTGGGCATTGCATGAGCATCACATGCCTGCCCTTTCATCAATCTTCCGTTTTTCGGGGTCGGGGGCAATGTGACGGGCTTTTCAACGTAACCATTCAATGCAACGTATAATACAGAAAATGTCGGAACCGGACAATTCACAATGGTTAACTGCATTTCGGCGCCAACCGTTCACGCCGTATTTCGTGCGGCTTGTGCAAGAAATGCCCCGGCTGCCGCGAAGTACTCCTTGTTCGGCCCGTGGCCGCCGGTGAATGTGGTGGCATGAAAGGGGACTCCTGCGCTCTGGAGCGTCGCGCAGTCGCGTTCGAAGCGGCTTTGTGAGTAGAGGCGGTCGCGGCTGCCGCGGGCGATATGGACACTCCCCATGAGAGAACCGACAGGAAGTTCAAGAGGGATGTCCCCTCCTAGAAGCATCAGGCTGCCGGGACTGTTTGCGCCGAGCATTGCTGCCCGGCAGGCCATTAGGGCGCCCTGCGAAAAGCCGTGGTAAACCAGTTGACCTGTGAGTGCATGCTCTCTCATGACGCGGCTGATGAGCGCGTCGACATAGCAAACGTTCTCTTCGATGCGCCGCTCACGGAAGCGGCTGGTCATCCAGCTTGCTCCGGGTGTGCCTTTCGGGGTGTAGATGGCGTGGAGGGCTTCGATGGAGCAGGAGAGCCACGCTCCGGAGCCGGGTATAGAGCAGAGAAGGGCAAGCTCGTCCTCAGCCGTCTGGCCGTAACCGTGAAAGCCGACAAGAAGTGGCGCCGGGCCGGAATCTGATGGCCGCTGAAGCAGGTATCGGCCGGTGACTGGCGTCTGAAAGAGATATTCCATGTATGGGGAGGGTGACCGGAAAAGCAAAGGGTCTCCCGGATGGCGGAGAGACCCTTTGCCCCGAAACGTTGCTCTCTTAGGACTCGATGAGCTTCAGGATGCCCCGGAGCGGAATGCCGACCCATTCGGGCCTGTTGTTGAGCTCATAGTTGAGCTCGTAGACCGCCTTGTTCATGAGGTAGGCCCTCATCAGGTGCTCGCGGTGGCGCGGTTCCTGGGGGACGATTTCGCTGCCTCTGGTTTTGGCAAAGTAGGTGTCGATGAAGTGCTGGCCGACATAGAAGCTCCAGCGGTCAGCCCACGGCTCAAGCACAAGGCGGTCCTCAGGGCGGATGACCGAATGGTTCTCCTGGAGAACGTTGAATGCCGCATAGTCAAATGAACGGAGCATGCCGGAGATGTCACGGAAGACCGAACGCTTGATCTTGCGTTCGGAGACCGGGCGTGAGGGCTCTCCCTCGAAGTCGATGATGACGAAGTCCTTGCCGGTAAAGAGTACCTGACCGAGATGGAAGTCGCCATGTATCCTGATTTTGAGGGTATCGATCTTTTCGAGCCTGATGGGGTCGAACAGAGCGATAATCTCCTGCTGCTTCTGGACCAGAAGTCCGGCAAGCTGCTGCTCTGCCGGCGGGAGCTTCGCCTTAATATCGCGGATAAGAAGCATGGCGCGTTTGACCTGCTCGCACATCGCCTGGTAGACGGAGCGCTGGTAGAGGGTGGTAAAGGCTTCGGGCGCAAATGCCGCGTCGCCATCGACAGATGCCAGCGAGAGATGCATTTCTGCCGTGCGCTCGGCTAGCTTTTCAATCATGCTGAGGTAGGCGCCGCCAATCATCTCGCGCATGATCTCCGGAATACGGACAGGCTCCCCGCTCAACGCAGGAAGTGAAGGAAGGACTATTCCGGTATTGATTTTTGCCAGAACGTCGTCGAAGTAGCGCTTGACCTGATTGAGCGAGAGCTGCCATGCGTCCCCTTCGTTCTGCACATAGTGCTGCAGGATGCCGAGCGAGTAGCGGCCGTTGCGACCCTGGTCATAGTTAAGCGAACCGAGGTAGTGGGGCAGGTTCTCGAACGAGGTGCGGTCACTGAGGGCGCTGCACATCTCGACTTCGGGAGAGAGGCCGTTCTCAATGCGGCGGTAGAGCTTGAAACAGAGATCCTTGTGGAACCTGATTGAGGTATTGGTCTGCTCGACGCCCATCAGCGCGGGTTCGGGTTCACGACCGGCTGCGCCCTGGAGCATGGCATCCATCCGGCTCGCTTTCACGCCGGAAATAGTGCCCCCCTTGCCCTGCCAGCCCTCTTTGCCTGTAACAAGGTGGTAGAGTCTGGTGAGGAAGCGGTTGTCGAAGGTTGCGTCACAGAGGTAGCCTTCCGCATCGGCAACAGTGACTCTTGCGATGACGCGCTTGTGGAAGCTGTCGTCCGAAGGGTTGATTGAGGCGAGCGGTACGAAACAGACGGGGAGCTGGTAGAGGTCGTTCTCGCCGCTGGAGTAGCGAACCTCTGTCACCAGCAGCTTCGCCATGTCGAGACCCTCTACAGGAACGGTATCGGTGATGGAGATGCGCATGATGTTGCGGGCCTTTCCGCCGAACCAGCGGCTTGCCCTGTAGTACTGCGGCAGGATAGTGGTTTCAAGCTGCTCTCGGCTTTTGCCGGAAAAGAGCGCCGGCCAGCGGGAGACGGAGGCAAAGGGCTGCTCAAGACAGGTGCGGCCGTTGACCGCTTCGGTATCCTTGACCAGTTTGAGCCAGAAATAGCCGTAGGAACCGAGCGCAAGCATGTAGGGCTCCTGGCGGATTTTAGGGAAACGGTTGAGGCTGAAGACCTCCTCGGCAATACACCCTTCGAAAGCCGAGAGGTCGATGGTGACCGCCTGGGCGTTGCGCGAGAGGTTGATGACCGAAAGCATGGTTTCATCCTCGAAGCGGCGGATGAAGACCAGAACCTTGGGATTGTTCACCTGCAGAAACTCTATGGTGCCGCGGCTGAGCGAGCGGTAGCGGCGGGCGGTGGCGATTGCGTGGCGCATCCACCAGAGCAGCGAGTTAACGTTGCTCTCCTGCACTTCGACGTTGATTGCTTCGTAGTGATATTCGGGATCGATAATGACCGGCAGCAGAAGCTGCTGGGGATTGGCGCGCGAAAAACCGGCGTTGCGGTCGCTGTTCCACTGCATCGGGGTACGCACCCCGTCACGGTCGCCGAGGTAGTAGTTGTCGCCCATGCCGATCTCATCGCCATAGTAGAGCACGGGTGTGCCGGGCAGCGAGAGGAGCATGATGTTCATCAGCTCGATCTTGCGGCGGTCGTTGGCCATGAGCGGCGCAAGGCGGCGGCGGATGCCGAGGTTGATGCGTGCCTTCGGGTCGTTGGCGTAGACGCGGCGCATGTAGTCGCGCTCCTCATCGGTGACCATCTCAAGGGTCAGTTCGTCATGGTTGCGAAGGAAAGAGGCCCACTGGCAATCTTCAGGTATTTCGGGCGTCTGGTCGAGAATGTCGATAATCGGGAACCGGTCCTCCGTTGCCAGAGCCATGTACATCCTCGGCATCAAGGGAAAATGGAAGTTCATGTGGCAGAGGTCACCGCTGCCGAGGTATGCCGCGGAGTCCTCGGGCCACTGGTTGGCCTCGGCAAGCAGCATGCGGTTGGGATAGTGCTCGTCAACATAGGTGCGGAGCTTCCTGAGGAAGTCGAAGGTCTGCGGAAGGTTCTCGCAGTTGGAGTTCTCCGCCTCGTAGAGGTAGGGCACCGCATCAAGGCGAAGGCCGTCGACCCCCATGCCGAGCCAGAAATCCAGCACGCTGAAGAGCGCCTGGTGGACGGCGGGGTTCTCGAAGTTGAGGTCCGGCTGATGATGAAAGAAGCGGTGCCAGAAGTACTGGCCGGCAACCGGATCCCATGTCCAGTTCGAGGCCTCAAAATCCTGGAAGATGATGCGGGTCTCGGAGTACTTGTTCGGATCGTCGCTCCACACATAGTAGTCCCTCTCCGGCGAGCCGGCGGGCGAGCGCCTTGCCTTCTGGAACCAGGCGTGCTGGTCGGAGGTGTGGTTGACAACCAGCTCGGTGATGACTTTCAGTCCGCGGCTGTGCGCCTCCTCAAGAAACTCCCTGAAATCATCCATCGTGCCGTAGTCGGGGTTGACCGACATGTAATCGGCAATATCGTACCCGTCATCGCGAAGCGGCGATGGATAGAACGGCAGCAGCCAGATGGCGGTAACACCAAGGCTTTCAAGATACCCGAGCTTCTGGCGCAACCCCTGAAAATCTCCAATGCCGTCATTGTTGCTGTCATTGAAGGTCTTGACATGCGCTTCATAGATGATTGCGTCCTTGTACCAGAGCGGTTCGGGTTGATACATGATATTGACTGTTAGGCTGAAAAAATGATGATTGATTGCAAAGTGATAATAGAGACCCCTCAGCCAAGCGTTACCTTGAACACATGCGCCGGTATGGTGTAAGGGTTGATTTCGACATAGTTCCACTCGCCGTTCCAGTCGTAGCTCCGTTCACCGAGAAGATCCTCAACCTTGAAGGCGTGCGTGTGCGGAAGGCCGAACTGCTCGAGCGGGAACCGGAGCCAGCCGCCACGCGAAGCGCTAGGATCAAGGTTGACGACAACAAGAATGATGTTCTTGCCATCCGCGGACTTTTTGACATACCCTATAAGCTGGTCGGACTCGCGGCCCTCTTCAGCTTCGATGCGCACAAAGGTGATGTCGCTGGTCTGCTGAAGTGCCGGATTCTCCTTGCGGATGCGGTTGATGCGGGTGATCTCCGCGCGGATGTTGCCGGGACGGTCGAGGTCCCACTGCTTTATTTCGTATTTCTCGGAATCGAGGTACTCCTCCTTCCCTTCGCCGACGGGCAGGTGTTCGCAGAGCTCGTAAGCCGGACCGTACATGCCGTAGTTGGCAGAGAGCGTTGCCGCCAGAACCATGCGGATGATGAACTTCACCCGGTCGCCCGACTGGAGCTCCTCATGGAGGATGTCGGGAGTGTTCGGCCAGAAGTTCGCACGCATGTGGTGGCGGAGCGGCGAGGTAGTCAGTTCGGTCATATACTCCTGAAGCTCGCTGCGGGTGTTGCGCCAGGTGAAGTAGCTGTAGGACTGGCTGTATCCGGCCTTGGCAAGGCGCGCCATCAGTTTCGGGCGAGTGAACGCCTCGGCGAGGAAGACGGCGTCGGGGTGCTCCTCCCTGATTGAGGCAATCGCCCACTCCCAGAACGGGAAGGCTTTGGTGTGGGGGTTGTCGACGCGGAAGATCTTCACGCCCCGCTCTATCCAGAAGAGGAAGATGCTCTGGAGCTCTATCCAGAGGTTCTGCCAGTCGTCACACTCGAAATCGATGGGAAGAATGTCCTCATACCGTTTCGGGGGGTTTTCAGCGAACTGGACGGTGCCGTCAGGACGCCACTTGAACCACTGGGGATGCTCCTTGACATAGGGATGGTCCGGCGAACACTGGAACGCGATATCGAGAGCAACCGAGATGCCCTCCGCTTCGGCTTGGGCGACAAACCCCTCGAAATCCTTCAGGGTGCCGAGTTCGGGATGGACCGACTTGTGGCCTCCCTCGGGGCTTCCGATGGCCCAGCAGCTTCCGGGGTCACCCTTGGCTGCAACAAGGGCGTTGTTGCGCCCCTTGCGTTTCGTCGTGCCGATCGGGTGGATCGGGGGAAGATAGATGACGTCAAAGCCCATACCGGCAATGAGCGGCAGAAGACGGCAGCACTCCTTGAAGGTGCCGTGCTTGCCCGGCTTTACGCCCCATGAACGGGGGAAAAATTCATACCATGCACTGCATCCTGCCTTTTTCTGCTCAACAACAAGCGTGAGCACCTTGTCGTACATGGAGGCCCGGCTTTTATCCGGATTCTGGTCCATAAGCTCGCCAAGCTTCCGCTCAAGGGCGGCAGCGGGAGCCTTGCGTTTCTCTTTCGCCCTTATTTTTTCAGCGAATGCCTTGAGCTTCACGCCGTCGGCCGCTGCGGCACGTTCGGCTGCAGCATCAACCAGAAGTGCGCCGATCTGCAAGTCGAGCGAAACATCCTGAGCCGCCTCTATTTTTTTCGAGAGTCCTTTCTGCCAAGTCCGGAAATGGTCGGCCCATGCTGCAATGGTATACTCATACCTGCCGGGCTTTCCGGCCGTGAATGAGCCTGCCCATCGGTCGTTGCCGATAATCTCCATCGGTGCCTGCGCCCACTCTTCGCTCCCCTCTCTTCGGAAACAGAGTTCCGCTCGAAGAGTGTCGGCGCCATCGACAAAGATATCCGCCTCAACGGCAATGCGCTCGCCCTCAACCCCTTTGGCGGGGAACCTGCCCCCGTCAAGCTCGGGAGAGACTTGTTCTATGACCACTCTCTGGCGGCCATCAAACTCTTTGCTGAGAAAGTGGGGAACAACCCGGCAAAATGCATTATTCATCTTCAGGATCTCTTGTTGGTGGCCGGGGGGATCCCGGGCGTGAAGCAGTTGCTCCGGTCGGCCCCGTCAGAAATTAAGGCGGGAAAAATTCCGGTGCTGCTCCCTGTTATTATTAACAGAATGGAAAATAGGAAAACTCCTTTACTTTTTTCGTAGATACTCTTCTAATTTGAAGCTAAGGTGCATATTGCACGAGAGAGAAGAGCCATCTTTTGAACTTCGCGGGAAAAAAATTATCCTCTTAGTGCACCATAGCAAACAAGAAAATCAGTAATCACCACTATGTTCGAACCACAAAAGGAAAGACTGCAGGAGATTCACCGTCGCCTGGAACAGTTACGGGGGTATCTTTGACGTCGATCAGCGAAAGGAAAAAATTGACGACCTCGAAAAAATAAGTTCTGATCCTGCCTTCTGGAGCAACCAGAAAGAGGCCAACAAGATCCTCAAGGAGCTGAACGAGCACAAGTCCTGGGTCGAGGGGTATGAAAAACTCGCCGCAAAGGAGAATGCCTGCAAGGATGAGCTGGAAATTGCCATTGAGCTTGAGGACGAATCCTTCGGTGATGAACTGAGCCAGGCCATCGCCGACATCGAGCAGGAGATCGGCGCCATAGAGTTCAAAAACATGCTGTCGGGCAAGGATGACGCCGGCAACGCCATGATCACCATCCACGCGGGAGCGGGAGGCACCGAAGCCCAGGACTGGGCGGAGATGCTCTACCGGATGTACATGCGGTGGGCTGAGCGCAAGGGATTCAAAATCTACACCGACGACTATCAGGAGGGAGACTCGGCGGGCATCAAAACCGCAACACTCGAAATTATAGGCCCTTACGCCTACGGCTACCTCAAGGCCGAAAACGGCGTGCACCGCCTAGTACGCGTTTCTCCATACGACTCGAACGCCCGGCGGCACACCTCCTTCGCCAGCGTCTTCACCTATCCGGAAGCTCCTCCCGACGTCGAAATCGAGGTCCGCAAGGAGGATCTGGAACTCTCGACCTTCCGCAGCGGCGGCAAGGGCGGCCAGAACGTCAACAAGGTCGAGACCGCGGTGCGCATCAAGCATCTCCCGTCGGGAATCGTGGTGGGGTGCCAGGAGGAGCGATCGCAGTTCCAGAACAGGGAGCGCGCCATGAAGATGCTGATGGCCCAGCTCTACCAGCGGCAGCGTGAGGAAGAGGAGGCAAAGAAGCGCGAAATCGAGGGGAAGAAGAAAAAGATCGAATGGGGGAGCCAGATCCGCAGCTATGTGCTTGACGACCGGCGCATAAAGGATCACCGGACAAACTACGAGCGGTTCGATGTTGAAACCGTGCTTGACGGCGACCTCGACGATTTCATGGAAAAGTACCTCTCGGAGTTTGGCGACTGATGGCTGGCACAGAGAGCGCCGGCACCCTCCGCTTCGGTGTCGTCACCGATGTTCACCTCTCCACAGAACGCGGGCAGGGTGGAGAGGCGAACCAGGCCGCCGCTGACCTCAAGGCACTCATCGACAGCTTCCGCAAGGAGAGTGTCGACTTTATCCTCCAGCTCGGCGACCTGATCAGCGGCACAAGCAACCATGACCTTGAGGAACTCCATCTTGCGCTCTCAATCCTCAATGCCTTTCCGGGGACTGTCCGCCATGTCGTTGGCAACCACTGCCTCTCCCTCCCCAGAGCAACGCTGCTTCTGTCGCTTGGCCTCGGGGAGAGCTACTACGCCTTTTCCCTTAAGGGGGTCCGCTTTATCGTCCTCGACGGCATGGACGTTTCAGTGCTGAGGGAACCGGAAACAGCCGAAGACCGGGCGCTCATCGAGGCCTATCAGACCCATCCGGAGATTCACGACTACTGCGGGGGGGTGGGCGAGCGCCAGAAAGCATGGCTGAAAGAGGAGCTTCTTCGAGCCGAAACAGTCGGAGAGGCGGTGATTGTTGTCTGCCATTTCCCCCTCATGCCGGAAACTACGGACGAGAAGCACGGGCTTCTCTGGAACCACAGGGAGATTTCGAAGCTGATTGCCTCCTCTCCGGCCGTCATAGCCTGCCTTGGTGGACACTACCACTACGGCGGCCACCAGATGCAGGGAGGAGCTCACTTCGTGGTATTGCCGGCCTTCGTCAACCGGCATGAACATCCCGACTTCTCTGGAGGAACGGTGGAGCTGACCTGCGGCCGAATCCGCATCAGCAACCAGCAAGGTGAACTCTTTCTTGATCTTCCCCTCAACAGAAAAGAGTGATGAGAATTTTCCTGCTGACGCTCATGCTCATGCTGAGCCTTCCAACCGCTTCCGCGAATGCCGGAGGACCGCTTCGGATAAGTGTTGATCATGCCCGGAGGGCACAGGGGGAGTTCTTCACCGTAACGCTCGCTACGGCGGCAGCGGACCCATCAGTATTGTTTCTGAATCAGCACTACCGGATGTTCCGCCAGCCGGACGGCTCATGGCAGGCCAGAGTTCCGGTCGAAAACCTGACTCCTCCCGCCCGCTACCCGCTGCTTGTGCTCGACGCAGATAGCGCGGGCAACGCTCAGGTAACGGTCCTATCCAGCAACCTCCCCATCCAGCATATCACGCTTGACCCCTCAAAGCAGGAGCTGCACGCAACGGAGAGGGAAAAATCGAGAGTCAAAGCCGCCCTGCACGCTGAAAGCCCGGAAAATCTTGCCTCTGGACGCTTCCTCCGCCCCGCTGAGGGGGAGACGAGCGGCCGGTTCGGACTGAAGCGCTCCTACAACGGCGGGCCTGTCGAAAGCTACCACAAAGGGCTCGACATTGCCGCTCCCATGGGCGCACCGGTCAGAAGCATGGCAAGAGGAACGGTGATTCTGACGGGAAGGGTTGAAGAGGGGTTTATGGTACACGGCAACACCGTTATCATCGACCACGGCCAGGGGCTCACCTCAATCTACATGCACCTCTCCTCTATAACGGCGAAGGAGGGGCAATCGGTCGAGCCGGGAGAGCTCATCGGCAAGGTCGGCCACACAGGCATCTCCACCGCCCCCCACCTCCACTGGGGCACCTACCTCTACGGCACCAGCGTCAACCCCGAACTCTTCGAAGTCCATTAATCCATTAGGGGTGAGTAGGCCGGAGGAATTCCACCCCTGATTCCAATCAGGCTGAAGGGGAAAGAAGGGCGCTGTAGTGTTCGATTTTTTCGTACACGTCATGAAGCTTCCGCTTTCCCTTCCCCCAGTCAAACATCTGGCCCTTTACCTCTGTAGAACCGGCAATACGAACGACCCGCGCCCCCTCATCGACAACTTCAAAAAGCATGGTGCCGCCAAGCGAGAAGATGTCAACAGGCAGTTGAGCCTCGACAGCGCATCCTTTCGGCGTATCGAAAAGCGCGCTCACCTGAAGCTTGAGGCTCCCGAGAGAGATCACCAGGGCTCGAACGACGGCGATATAGGGATATGAAAAGAGTCGTTCCTCTTTCTTTTGGCTCTTGAGACCAAGTGAGTTCCCAAGCGCCTCGCCCGTCTGAAAGACAACCTCCAGAACTCCGCCTGGAAGCTCAAGAATGGAGGCCATAAGATCGGCAATATCCTTTTCGGTCATTGCCGCATTGCCACTTTCCGCCTTCAATGATTCAGCCGCAAGGATATCCCGAATGGATGGGCGCACAGGGGACTGGCTTGTAGACGACATGATTCCTCCATGGTTATGTTCAAGAGTACCGGCTACAAAGCGGATATTGAGTCACCATCCACACGATGGGCCGGATTCAAACAGGCTGATGGGGTAACAGGAAAGTACAAAAACGCACTGAAACCCGAAGAAGATTAGGGGTGAGCCGGCCGGAGGTATTGCCGGGGCGAGGGGCGAAAGGGGGTGTTTCAGAGTTGTGCGGACTGTTTTTTTGCGTGGCGTTTCGCGATAAAGAATCCCGAGAGATAGATAAGGATGAAGCCGGGGATGACCACACTGAAAAAAAGAGTTTCATGCTGCTGGCTCTTGAGCTGCCCGGAGGACCAGATCATCCAGACAAAGAGCGCCCAAAGAGGCCCGACGACAAGAAAGGTGATATTCCAGAGTTTAGTGAAGGCGTTGTTCATGGTGCTTCAGGATAATTGTTTGTCAGTCCTGCCCGGTTTCTCAGAGAGTTTCCTGCAATTTCAGTTTCCGCTCGTGATTCTTCTCGAGCAAGATCCTGACCAGATACTGGATTGCATTACCGATATAGCTCAGATAGGCAATGTATGCCCAAACAACCAGCTGGTTGTCAGCATAGCCCTTCCAGGCGAGCACGAAGTAGAGAAAATGAAAAAAGGTGGCGACAGAACTGCCGACATCCTCCCAGAAAAACTCTTTCGAAAAGATCCACTTGCCAAAAATCTCCTTCTCGAAGTACATGCCGGTAACAAAGAGTATGACGAAAAAGAGCGTCTTGAAGAGCAGGGCCATGCTGATCCAGAAAAAGTCGATAGCGGCAGGATTGCTTGCATAGACCGTGTTCAGGACGACTCCCGTCAGAAAAATGATAAACTGGACAGGGGCCAGCATGATCTGGATTTCTGTCCAGACAGAAGCGTTGCGCTTCGCTAGCTGTTCAGGTGTATAGCGTGGCATTAGTGTGGTACTGTAAATGCTGTTGTAAAAGAATTCCACCGAATCGAATGAAAGTGCCCACTCCGGGTTCACATACTGATCAGGGGGCGCTGCGTAATATTCACACGAAAGGAGACATAACAAAATTTTCAGCAAAGCGGCGCGTAATGACTAAGAGGGCTGAAGCACCCGCTCGAGTACGGCGACTATGCGGGAGGCGGAGGCGCCGTCCCATTTTTCGGGAATCTTGGAGCGGAGAGATGCGTGCTGGTGGTCCCCGGGTTTCAGTATCCCTTCAATCTCCGCCATAATCTCCTCCTCGTCATCTCCGACAAGAACATTGGTGCCGATTTCGATGGTGGCGGGACGGGAGGTCGACTCCATCATGGTGAGGCAGGGCACACTCATGACGGTAGCTTCCGGCTGCATCTCTTCACTGTCGGTCAGCAGCATCGCCGCGTCCCTGAGCAGGGGAAGCAGTGCGAGGTATCCGGGATGGTCGATGACGACGAGCCCCTCAATGGCGCTGAAGGCGGGGTCAGGCGTGCCGGTGCGCGCCATGAGCACGGGAATGCGAAGGGAGAGCTCCCTGACAATCCGGAGGATGAGATCTCGGGCCGATTTGGCTTCGGGGCCAAGCAGTAGCAGCGCATACTTTTTCGGCTTGATGCCTGCAATGCCGGCCGGAGGAAGCTTGTTTGCCTGCTCCATGAGCCTCACAAGGCTGTCGATGGCGAGGTTGCCGGCAAAAAAAACCTTTTCATCATCGACCCCTTCGTTGATGAGATTGAACTCCCCGCTGCGCTCGCTGAGGAAGTGGAGGTCGGCGATTGCGTCGATAACAATCCGGTTGATCTCGAGTGAATCCGAGCGGTCATAACTCCTGAGACCGGAGTCGGCAGCCGCAACCCTCACACCAAGCTTCGCCGCGCTGAAGGCCGCCCCCATCGCGGCATTATGCGCGCCGCAGGCAATAACGAGATCGGGCTGTTCGGCAAGAATGATTTTTTCCATGCCTGTCATCATCGAGGCAAGCTGCTCTGCCGGTGAGCCATCCTGCAGCTGGAGCAGAAGAAGGTCATCGCCAATATTGAAGCCGGCGGCAAGCTCCCTGCTCACGGGAGCCTCCCCCGTTACGGCGGCGATTACCGCCAGAGGATTGCAGGCATCGCTTTTCTGCAACGCTTCATACAAGGGGGCAAGAAGAAGGGCTCCGGAGTTCGGACCGGCGGCAAGGAGTATTTTTTTCACAGTGAAAACAAAGCTTTGTTACATTAGGATAACACACTATCCGGGATTACAGGCAATGAACAGAATTTGGTCAAGAGTGGCATTAACGGCCTCTATTGTGGGGCTTCAGGCCGCCATGCTCCCGGCATTGAACCATTATACAATCAGGGCGGAGAAAAAGAAAATAATTCTCCAGCATGCCGATACCATAGAAGGCGGAGAGGCTGGCGGCACCACCTACCGCTCGGCAGCGGGGAATGTGCTCTTCCTGCATGACAAGGTGACCTTGAGGTGCGATCGGGCCACCGATTACCCGAGTCAACAGAAAATCGTGCTCCAGGGCAACGTCTTCATTGCCGATGACACCATCGAAATCCGGGCAGACAAAGGGGTCTACTACCCCGAGAGGGAGACCGGTGAACTTACCGGCAATGTCCGTGGCCGGGTGGCCGACAACTCCATCGTCGCCAGGGCCCGAAGCGCCGTAATAAACAAAGCCGACAATCGGATTTGGCTTAACGGTGATGCAATTGCATGGCAGGAGAGGCGGCAGGTCAGCGGCGAGGTGATCTCACTGCATATCAGAGAGGCATCGGGAGAGGCGAAAAAACGGCGCATTGATGAGGTGCAGGTAGAGGGCAATGCTTTTTTTGCGGCGAGGGATACCATCTCCGTCGCTCCTGCAGCCTATGACCAGCTCCGAGGAAAAACGCTGGAGCTGCGAATGGACGACAACTCCAGAATCACCGGCATAACGGCCACCAGAGAGGCGGAAATCCTCTACCATCTCTATGACGAAAACAGGAAACCCTCCGGAATAAACTATTCGAGCGGGAACATGATCAGGATGTTCTTCAGGGAGGGTACGCTGAAAAGGGTAAAGGTCACGGGAAATGTAGAGGGCAAGCAATACCCCGAGCAGTTCCGGGGAGAGAGGAGCATCAATCTTTCGGGATTTGCCTGGAGAGAGAGTGAAAACCCGTTCAGGGATAAAAAAAGCCTCCCGCAAACGGAAGGCTTGGAATAGCTTCTCCTGCTCCGGCTTATTTGGCCATGGGGCATGAACCTGTTGAACAGGATCCACTGGCGCAGGGTGGCGGGGGGGCTGATTTGGCGGTATAGTCAGTCTTATAGAATCCCGATCCCTTGAGCACAAATCCGCCTTCGGCTGTTATGACCCTCTCAAAGGTCTCCTTCTGGCACTTCGGGCAGGTCGTCAATGTTGCGTCCGTCATTTTCTGAACCAATTCAAGCTCATTGCCGCAGCTTGCACAACGATACTGGTAGGTCGGCATATCGATAATCCTCCTTGGTTAATCGCGTTCTGACTGTTATTGTTCAATCTGTTACCAGAACACGCTTTCCCCAAAGAGAGCGCCTGTTTATCGACCTAAGGGGGAGGGCTGGTGGTAGCTTATATAGCTATAATTAAGAAATTAAAAAAGCTCACGCCGTGATCGTCAAAACCCGGGCTGTGATACTTCGCGAGATCAAGTACCGCGACCAGTCCAAGATCTGCGCAATCTACTCCCGGGAGTTCGGCAAGATTTCCGTCATCATCAAAGGGGCACGCAACCCGAAAAACAAGCTTTCGGGACTGTTCAACGCGGGCAATCTGGTCGATCTTGTGCTCTACAAAAAAAGCAACAGGGAGATCCAGCTCGTCAGTGATGGGAACCTTGTTTCCTGCCCGATGGTTCCCGAGCCCGACATGGAGCGCTTCGCTGTTCTCTACCGGGTCATTGACCTGATCCGCAATACCACAGAGAGCGACGAAAAAAACCTCCCCCTTTTCCAGCTGCTTGAAAACACGCTCGAAAAGCTCTATGGCGGCAAAGCGGGCTTCCGCATGCTCTACCTCTGGTTTCTCTTGCGCTTCGTGTCGCTGATGGGCTTTCAGCCATCCCTTCGGACCTGCGTCTTCAGCGGGGAGGAGATTATGCCCGCTGTGGAGCTGATGAGGCTCCAGGAACTCTATTTCGTCATGAACCCCGGCGGCTTCGCCCTCCCCAATCCTGCCGCCCTGTCAACAGCAAGAAAGAAGCTTCTTCCCCTCCACCTCTGCACGCTCTTGAGTGCCCTTGCATCCTCGAAACCCCCTCCCGGCGAGCGTATCATGGCCAGTGACCGGGACATTGAACGCCTCTGCGCCCTTTTCGAGGAGTATACGCTGTTGCATCTTGAGCACTCCCGACCGGGAAAAAATCTCGCCATCGTCTCGCAAATCCTTTTGCAATAGTGCCTCGAAACCCTTCATCATCGGCGTTTGTGATTTTAAATCCGCCTCGGGATTTGCTATCTTGACCAGACATTTTTTTTACTCGCTTGCGCTCTTGTTCAATCCTAAACAGCACTCTCCGACATGCCTCAACTCACCAGATCTGCCGAGCTTTTCGAAAAAGCCAAGAAGTTCATTCCCGGTGGCGTGAACTCCCCTGTCCGCGCATTCAAATCAGTTGGCGGCACGCCGATTTTTATGGCCAAGGGGTCGGGAGCCTACCTCACCGACGTTGATGGCAACACCTATCTGGACTACGTCGGATCATGGGGGCCGTTCATTCTCGGCAGCATGCATCCGCGCCTTACCGCCGCAATCGAGTACACCCTGCGCAACATTGGAACCAGCTTCGGTACGCCGATTGAAATCGAGATTGAAATCGCCGAACTGCTCTGCAAGGTGGTTCCATCGCTCGAGATGGTCCGCATGGTCAACAGCGGCACCGAGGCCACCATGTCAGCCGTCCGCCTGGCCCGTGGCTATACCAAACGTGACAAGATCATCAAGTTTGAGGGCTGCTACCACGGCCATGGCGACAGCTTCCTCATCAAGGCAGGCTCCGGCGTGCTCACCCTCGGCGACCCTGACAGCCCCGGCGTGACCAAAGGCACCGCCAATGATACGCTGAACGCAACCTACAACGATATCGAGTCGGTCAAGGTGCTCGTGGGCGAGAACAAAGGCCAGATAGCGGCCATCATCATCGAGCCTGTCGCCGGCAACACAGGCGTCATTCCCGCCAAAAAGGAGTTCCTCGTCGCACTTCGCGAACTCTGCGACAAGGAGGGCATCGTGCTGATTTTCGACGAGGTCATGTGCGGCTTCCGTGTAGCCCTCGGCGGCGCCCAGGAGCTCTACGGCGTCACTCCCGACCTGACCACCATGGGCAAGATTATCGGCGGAGGCCTCCCTGTAGGCGCCTTCGGAGGCAAGCGCAAAATCATGGAGAACGTTGCCCCGCTCGGCTCGGTCTATCAGGCAGGAACCCTCTCCGGCAACCCGCTCGCCCTGACAGCTGGTCTGGAAACCCTGAAAATCCTCATCGAAGAGAATCCCTATCCGGAACTCGAACGCAAGGCCTCGGTCCTCGAAACCGGCTTCAGGGAGAACATGCAGAAACTCGGCATGAACTATGTGCAGAACCGCGTCGGCTCAATGGCCTGCCTCTTCTTCACAGAAACCCCGGTCGTCGACTACAGAAGCGCCATTACAGCTGATGCGGCCAAATACGGCAAGTACTTCCACTCGATGCTCGACCAGGGAATCTACCTTGCGCCCTCGCAGTTCGAAGCCATGTTCACCAGCTTCGTGCATACCGATGCCGATCTGGAAAAAACAATCAAGGCCAACTACAACGCCCTCGTCGCCTCAGGCAAGTAGTTCCTGCCGGAAAAAACAAAAAAAGGGAGGCCAAACGGCTTCCCTTTTTTATTTGCGCGAAAAGAGGATGATGATCTTTTTCTTCTGCCGGTCCTGTAAGTCCCGAACTGCGGCCATAACCCTACTCGATAATAGCTGAGCGCACCTGCGCCCTTGTAATCATCACCCGGCCGGAGGAGTCGCGGACAAGCTGCTCGAGCAGAGGCAGAAAGCTGTCGATCTTTTCTGCTGTATCGACAAGCTCGACAACCATGGGAAGGTTGATGCCGAACTCCATGATCTTGGCCGTATGAATCATCATGTCGTGGCCGTAGGAGAGGACCCCTTTGAGGGCTGTGGCACCCGCCATACCCTGAAGCCGCGCTTCACGCACAATCTCTTCATAGAGCGGACGATGGCCGAAGCGGATATGCTCACCGACAAAGATCCGCAGCAGTTCTGAATTCTGAAGTTGCGTCATGACCAGAGTTTTGCTAAAAGTGTTCCGGTGTAAAGGGCTATCAACCCTCCAAGGATGCTTCCCCCAAGATAGAGGAGGGAGTAGAAGAGCTGGCCATCTTTCATCAGCGTCGAATATTCATACATATAAGCGGAGAAGGTCGTGAAGCCGCCGCAAAATCCCGTCACCAGAAAAAGCCTTGCTTCCGCAGAGACCATGGTGGTCGAAACGGCCAGCTCGCCCAGAAGCCCAATCAGAAAACTTCCAGCCATGTTGACTGAAAAGGTTGACCAGGGAAAGCCCGCGGCCGCCGGCATGAACTGGAGCGCCACCGCATACCGGGCAATGGAGCCGAGAAGTCCTCCGACGCCGACAAGAGCCAGCGGAACCGCATGCTTCACTGCTGGCATTTAACGCTCGGTATCTCCTGTCTGCCGCCCCTCAATGCGTTTATGGGCGCAGCACATCTCGTCGAGGATGCCAAGCAGGGTGTTGAAAATGCCGAGAGCAATGATGGTCGGTGCCCAAAGCCCGATGAAAATGGCAATCAGTTCATGATTGACCCCCTTGCCGAAAATAAAGACATAGATGGAAAGGAGAATGGCAACCGACGCAGCTATAAAATAATAATGAGACTTCATACTGAACGCTATATTTCGTGACCCGTACATTCATCAAAATGTAACAATAATACGATGAGTAAAAAATCACTTCCACTCCTCTCTGCAAAGCGGCAAAACGGTTTGCGTTGATTTTCTCATCTTTCGGCTTTACCTTGACAGATGAACCGAAGAGCCTTTAGGGCATGGTCCACGACCTCCCGGCAATCACAAGAAAAAGGATGGCAATGAGTCTGGCGATGAAAAAGAGAGTGGTTGCCATCGACTACGGCACCAAACGCATAGGTCTTGCCACGACCGACCCCCTCGGTCTTTTTGCCCGGCCGGTCGGCACCTTTGATCAGCCCGGCCTTTTCAGGACACTTGAGGAGATGATCAAACAGAACGATATCGAAAAGGTCATTGTGGGCTACCCGCTCAGCGAGAACGGAAGAGAGAATGCCATGACCGGCGTAATCGACCGCTTTCTGGAAAGCCTCTGCACTGCATTTCCTCTCCTTGCAATCGAAACCATCAACGAATACTACTCTTCGAGGGATGCCAAAAGCATCCTTGTCGCCTCCGGAACCTCGAGAAAAAAGCGTGCCGGAAAAGGCCGCATCGACAGTGCTGCGGCCTGCGTCATGCTCACCGACTACCTCTCCTCCAGAGGGTGAAAAAGGGAGGGTTCGCACCCTCCTGGCATCAGTTTTTCTTTTTAGCTTTTCGGAACCGCTTCTTTATCTTTAGCTTAACAAGACAGGGGCTCCCTCATTCACCGTTTTCACCCATTATCGTCCATGAGTACAACAGATCTGCTCGACGTTTTCAAAAAAACCGAGGCCCTGCTCGAAGGCCATTTCAAGCTCACTTCAGGCCGCCACAGCAACACCTATTTTCAGTGCGCAAAGCTCCTGCAGCACCCGGAGCATCTGGCCTCTGTATGCGGAAGTATCGCCCGGCATTTCAGCGGAAAAAGGGTTGAAACGGTCATCTCTCCGGCTATCGGCGGAATCGTGGTCGGAACGGAGGTCGGCCGTCAGCTCGGCGTGAAGAGCATTTTCGCAGAGCGAAAGGATGGCATCATGACGATACGCCGCGGTTTTTCGCTCGCACCCGGCGAGCGCGTCCTGGTCATCGAGGATGTCATCACCACGGGGGGCTCGGTTGCCGAGGTGATTGCGCTCATCAAAAGCGCGGGAGCTCTCCTTGTCGGAGTCGGCTCGGTAGTCGACCGCAGCAACGGCAGGGTAAGACTTGCTGACGACCAGTACTCCGTCCTGGCGATGGAGGTGGTGAGCCATGAACCCGAAGCGTGCCCTCTCTGCAAGAGCGGGTTGCCGATTGATGCCCCTGGAAGCAGGGCAAACAAACAGAACTGAATGCCATGAAGGCAGAAGCACCTATCAGAAGCATCTCGTTCATCGGCCTCGGCCTCATTGGCATGTCGCTGTTGCGCGCAATGAAACGCGCTCCGCTGGCAGTGGAAAGCAATATTTTTTTTCAGGGGTTTGACCCGAACTTCACCCCCGAGGACCGCGAATGCGTCAAAGCCCTCGGCCTCGACCGGTTCGAGGATGACAAAGCCCTCCTCTACAGTGCCGACCTTGTCATTCTCTCGGCTCCTGTGGAAGTCAACATCGCCCTGCTCGATGAGATCAAGCGGCTCGCACCGCCCTCGACGCTGGTCAGCGATGTTTCGAGCACCAAGTCCCTCATCGCCCAAAAGGCGAGGGAACTTGCCCTTCCCTTTATCGGCATGCACCCGATGGCGGGAAAGGAGCAGCAGGGATACCGTGAAAGCCACGAAGGGCTGCTCAGCGGCCGGCGCGTCATCCTCTGTGATGACAACAATCTGCTTGCTCAAGCGCGGGGAGCTTTTCTCTGTGATCTCCTTGAATCCGCAGGCTGCATAACCCTCTCTATGACCCCCGACGAACATGACCGCATCGTCGCCAGAACAAGCCATCTGCCCCAGCTCCTCTCAACGCTTCTCTTGACCCACTGCAGAGACTCGCTCGCCACTTCGGGACCGGGTTTTGCGACACTGGCAAGACTTGCGGGAAGCTCATGGCAGATATGGCGGGATATCATCGCCACCAACAGCGATAACATTGCCAACGAACTCGACCGTTTTTGCGTGGAGCTTGCCGGGTTGTCCCGTGAGGTCCGCCGTCTGGACCTTGAAGGCCTTGAATTGCGCTTCGAGGAGGCAAACCGGCTTTTCCAAACGCTTAAAGAGATAAACCGGCCATGAGATTTGCCATTGTTGTCAATGTTTCAAGGGAGGTTGCGCTCGAGCTTGCACGAGTGCTCGTCGCATGGTTCGACCTGCGGGGGATCGGCTATATGTTTGAAACCCGGTCGGCAGAAAAGCTGGGGATTCAGCAGTCAGCGCCAATCGAGGAGCTGAACCGGCAGTGCGACGCCTTCATCTCCCTGGGAGGGGACGGGACACTTCTCATCACCTCGCACTGCGCAATGACCAAGCCGGTCATCGGGATCAATGTCGGCTATCTCGGCTTTTTGACAGAGTTTACACGAGATGAGATGTTCCCGGCGATCGAGCGCGTGCTTAACGGAACATACTCCATCCATAACCGGTCGCAGCTCGAAGCCACAATCCGCACGGGCAACGGGATGCCTCCCTTCAGGGCATTGAACGATGTCGTCATCGAGAAGGGGGCCTATCCCCGCATTCCCACCTTCGTCATCAAGCTGGATGGCGAACTGCTCAGTTCATACCGGGCTGACGGCATCATCATCGCCACATCGACCGGATCGACGGCTTACTCCATGTCGGCTGGAGGACCAATCATCGCCCCGAAATCAAGCGTCTTCGTAATCACCCCGATTTGCCCGCACATGCTGACTGTTCGGCCGATTGTCATCAGCGATGAGAAAGAGATAGAGGTGTCGGTCGATGCGCCTGACGGGCAGTTTCCGCTCAACTGCGACGGCCAGCTGGTCAGAATGCTCGACCCGCAGGAGATTGTGACGGTAAAAAAATCACCCGAAGCGATCCATCTGGTCGCCAACGAAAAACGCGACTACTGTGAAATCCTCCGTTCAAAACTGCTCTGGGGCAGAGAACACAACTCCGATCAGTGATCAGGGCAGACCCGCCGCAAGAAGAGATTCCAGAGACCATCCCTATGAGGACAAGCATCACGAGCAGCTCGCTCCACCAACTGCTCGGCATCTCGCCCCAGACGCCGCTGAGCATAGATGGAATGATAAGAAAAATCAGGCCGGCCATCTATCCCGCCCCCCTGCTCACGCCAAGGCTCACCGCGTTCTGCAACGCCCTCAGAGAGGCATTTCAGGCTCTCGAGATCAGCGTGCTCTCTGAAGACGAGGCATCTGGAAGCGACGGGAGGTTTGTCGCCGGTACGGTTATTTTTGCTCCCGGTATCTTCCCCGACGACTTGCTGGCCATCAACCGGGTTTCGACGCTCTACAACAACATCATCGTCGGCATCTACGACGAGCCGGCGCCTCTCTCATCCGACTCACTTCCCCAGGAGCGCCTCGACGCCATTGTCCGGCGCCTTGCGCGCGACATGGTGCACATCCTGATCTTCCTCACCGCCGAATCATGGACCATCTGCACCATGAACGGCGGTGTGGTGAGCTTCCCTTCAGCGCTGCCCGCCATTGAGGATGTCCGCTGCACGCTGGTTCCCAAGCTCACGGCCCAGGTTGTGCCGCCAAGACCAGAAGATATCGATATCCTGCAGGGTGAACTCCAAACAGACTCACCGATCTTCGGCTCAGTCGCCCGGGACTTCCTGAATTGCAGCGCCCTCTGGCAAGAGAACGCCGCCCTCCTCACCCATACCTCTACCGGGGATCTTGAATACCGGAGCGGATTTTACAAGCGCATCGTCGCGCGCTATCTCGACCAGAGAAGCGGGATGAGCTACGGATTTTTTGGCAGGCAGCTTCCGGTTGCCATAGGGCCGGCCGCCAGATGCCATGAAAGCGTCACGGCGGAAGGGCATGTGCAGATAACCATGGGGGGGGAGTGCTACCTTGTAGCGGTGCCGGAGGTTAAGGTCATCACCACCCGCTCGGGGTGCCGCAAGCACCAGCTCGAAGCGCAGCACGATCTTGTGGAAATAGGTATCCGCAACGGGCGGGCCTACATGAAAACCCCCAAGGGGCTCAGCGGGGCGGAAGAGATCGGCGCAGTCAGACCATCCTTTGATACGTTCACCATTCTGGCGCATGCGCTCGGCAATGCCTTCACGGCAAGCATCCTTCAGCGAGAGCGGCCCGATGCACCATTCGCGGTCCATCTTGCCCGAATTGGCGCATCAATGACCCACTGGCACGGCTACCCGGATGCCGGGGAGCTGCCCGCCGGCTACCACATGCATGGAAGGGATAACCCCCCGGTATCCTGCTCGACGCCACAGTCAGCAGCATACAGTCTGCTCGGAAAAATCACCGCTCTTGAAGCCGCGATGGAGAAGGGGGAGGAGTACTGTGGAGATGTCCACATCGAGCCAAATCACGGCACCAATATCGTCGGCATACTCTCGCTTACCGAGACCGCCGCGCTGATGAACCCCTCCTGCATTGCCGAAACGCCCTGAGCTTCCCCGCAGAACCGGTTCAGGCTTCCGCTTCGGGACGATCGAGGTAGGGCCATTTGCCCTGCTGCATGAGAATAAGCTCGATGACCTCCCTCACGCACCCTTTGCCCCCCTCATATCCTGAGATATAGCCCACACGGTTTCTGAGATAGTCGGCGCCGTCGATGGGGGTAACAGGAAAACCCGCTTTTTCAAGGACCGCTATGTCGCCGATATCATCGCCGATGTAGGCGCAATCGTCGTCAGTGAGCTCATGTGCCTGAAGGAATGCCAGATAGCCCTGCAGCGGCTCACCGGCAGAGAGATAGAGATCCCGCACACCGAGCTCCTCGAGCAGGGGGCGGTAGGGGGAAGCATCCCTTCCCGAAACGACGGCGATGTGCAGCCCCTGCCGGACAGCCTCCCTTATGGCGACAGCGTCACGGACCGAAAGGGAGCAGAGCTCGCCTCCCCGGCTGTCGCGGGTTATGCGCCCGCCGTTCAGAACGCCGTCAACAGGAAAAACGAGCGCCCGGACGGCCTTGAGGGCCTGCTCCACCCTTGAGGATGGGTCCGCCTGTGAAGGCTCCATCCCGAAATACTGAAAACCTGCCAAAATAAGGGGGTTTTAGAGTGATTGAAGAGAGCGTACGCACCGGTAAAGGTGCAGAAGCTGTTTGACGATAGTGCCGAAATCAGAGAGCGCCACCTGCGTGGATGCATCAGAAAGCGCCCTTGCCGGATCGGGATGAACCTCGAAAAAGAGCCCGTCTACACCGGCCGCAACTGCCGCTCTGGAAAGGGGAATCATATACTCCCGCTCGCCTCCCGACACCCCATCTCCCGCTCCGGGAAGCTGAAGGCTGTGCGTGGCGTCGTAGAGAACGGGATATCCCGCCTCAGCCATTTTGGCAAGCCCCCTGAAATCGACGACAAGGTTGTGGTAGCCGAAGCTGGTTCCGCGCTCGGTCAGCATGATTCTGCTGTTGCCGGTCTGCTGCACCTTGGCCGCGGCAAGCGCCATATCCCCGGGAGCCATGAACTGCCCCTTCTTTATATTGACACAAAGTCCGCTTTCGCCGGCAGCAACCAGAAGTTCGGTCTGGCGGGAGAGAAATGCCGGAATCTGCAGAACGTCCACATACCTGGAGGCCAGGAGAACCTCGCGGGTTTCATGCACATCGGTAACGACCGGCATGCCGTAGGTCTCTTTGATCTCGGCCAGCACCTCAAGCGCCTCGATATCACCGATACCGGTGAATGATGAGGCAGAGGTCCGGTTGGCCTTGCGGTAGGAGCCCTTGAAAATGAAGCGAACCCCCTCCCTCCGGCTGATGCGCTGCAACTCTTCGGCCGTTTCGACAGCCATTGCCCGGCTTTCGATAACGCAGGGACCTGCAATAAGAAGCGGCAAGCTGTCGTCTGGAACCTCAATAGAGCCGATTGAGAACTTTTGCACGTTGTTACCCGTTATATTTTTATCGCTTAAAGCGAAAGGTCGGTTGCGACATTGGATTATTAAGCGTTAAATTTAATCAATATTTCTTATTCACACTCCGTATAATCAAACACGAAACAGAGATGAGCACGGCCGACACAAAACAACGGTTGGCGGATATAGAGAAACAGCTGGCCGACCTCAGCGAAGAGCAGACCATTATCAAGGCCAGATGGGATGGCGAGAAGGCGCTCATCCAGTCAGCCCGCACCCTTAAAGCCGAAATCGAACGGCTTCGTGTAGAGGCCGAGGAGGCTGAACGCCAGGGTGACTACGGAAAGGTTGCCGAGATCCGCTACGGCAAGATTGCCCAGATTGAGCGTAATCTTGAGGAGAACCGGCTGAAAATCGAAGCGAAGAAAGCTTCGGGCGACCTCATCATGAAGGAGGAGATAGATGCCGAGGACATTGCCGACATCGTGTCAAGATGGACCGGCATTCCGGTCAGCAAGATGCTCCAGTCGGAACGCCAGAAACTCCTCTTTATCGAAAAGGAGCTGCACAGCCGGGTGATCGGTCAGGATGAGGCGGTCACGGCAGTGAGCGATGCGGTCAAACGCTCGAGAGCTGGGATGGGCGACGAAAAGCGCCCTATCGGCTCGTTCATCTTCCTTGGACCGACCGGAGTCGGCAAGACCGAGCTTGCCCGCGCACTTGCCGATTACCTCTTCGATGACGAGGATGCGCTTATCCGCATAGACATGAGCGAGTACATGGAGTCACACAACGTCAGCCGTCTGGTCGGGGCGCCTCCGGGCTATATCGGCTATGAGGAGGGCGGCCAGCTGACCGAAGCGGTCAGGAGAAAACCCTTTGCCGTGGTGCTGCTCGACGAAATCGAAAAGGCCCACCCCGATGTCTTCAACATCCTTCTGCAGATTCTTGACGACGGCCGGCTGACCGACAGCAAGGGCCATACGGTCAACTTCAAGAACACCATCATCATCATGACCAGCAATATCGGCGCGCAGCTGATACAGGCAGAGATGGCAAAGATGGATGGATCTGGAAGGGACGCGGTGCTTTCCGGATTGCAGGAAAAGCTCTTTCAGCTGCTCAAGCAGCAGGTGCGTCCCGAGTTTCTCAACCGTATCGACGAGATCATCCTCTTTACGCCGCTCTCTCGTGAAGAGCTGAAAAAAATCGTGCTTATCCAGTTCAACCGCATCCGCCAAACAGCGATGCGACAGCATGTCAGCCTCACCATCTCAGACGGCGCACTGGAGTGGATCGCCAATGCCGGATTTGATCCTGCATTCGGCGCCCGGCCGCTGAAGCGGGTCATGCAGCGAAAGATCACCAACCGGGTTTCGGAACTGATCCTTTCGGGTGAGGTGCAGGAAGGCGAGGAGGTAACCATTGATCTTTCCGGGACCGAACTGACCATAGCAAAGAAAACTGCGTAGGAGCTGCCCGACATCAACCACTCTCCCATGAAGAAACTTTCGCTCCCCTTGGCGGCACTGCTCCTCGTGCTTTTCGGTGCGAAGGGGCTTCACGCCCGGGAGCGGCGTGTCACACTCTCTGAAAAGATCGGCCAGATGCTGATGATAGGGTTCCGGGGGCTCGATGCGGAGGACTCTTCTCAGATTGCCCGGGAGATCTCGGAACGTCACATTGGCGGGGTTGTCCTTTTCGACTACGACGTTCCCTCGCATTCACCGCAACGCAACATCAGCTCTCCGGAGCAGTTGCAGCGCCTCACCCTTGAGCTTCAGCGCCTCTCCAGAATCCCGCTTTTTATCGCCATCGACCAGGAGGGTGGCCGGGTGAGCCGCCTCAAACCGGGCGCGGGGTTTCCTCCAAGCAGGCCTGCTGCCGAGCTCGGAAGGATTGACAACCGGGACACCACCCTTGCGGTGGCCAGAGAGTGCGCGCGGACCCTTAAGGCGATGCATATCAACATGAACCTTGCACCGGTTGCCGACCTCGACACCAATCCCCGGAACCCCGTCATCGGCAAGCTCGAGAGAAGCTTTTCAAGCGACCCGGAGGTGGCAACCCGCAACATCCGCCTTACGGTCTCAGCCTTCCATGAGGAGGGTATTATGGCAACCCTGAAACATTTTCCCGGTCACGGCAGCTCCTCGACGGATACCCATCTCGACTTCACCGATGTCACTGGAAGCTGGACGGAAAAGGAGCTCGAGCCCTACCGCGCGCTTGTCGCCTCGGGATACAGTGACGCCATCATGACCGGCCATCTCTTCAATGCAACGCTCGACCCGCTCTACCCGGCCACACTCTCGAAAGCGACGCTTGAGGGCGTGCTGCGCGAAAAAATCGGATTCAGGGGAGTTATTGTGAGCGACGACATGCAGATGAACGCCATTGCCGCCCGTTACGGCCTTGAAACAGCAATCCGTCTGGCCATCGATGCCGGTGTCGACATTCTGGTGTTCGCCAACAACACCCAGTGGGACCCCCTTGTCGCCACGAAGGCAACAGGGATCATCCGCTCGCTCGTTCAGGAGAAGATCATCACCGAGGAGCGCATCGAACGATCATACCGGAGAATCATGGAGCTCAAGCAACGCTATCTCAAGCCGCACATATGAAGACAATCTACCTTGTCCGCCACGCCAAGTCAGGGTGGGACAGTGCAAACACCAGTGATTTTGACCGTCCCCTGAGCGATCGGGGAAGAAAGAGCGCTCCCCGGATGGCAGAGTTGCTCAAGGGTATGGGGGTGTTGCCGGAGATGATTATTTCAAGCCCCGCCAAGAGGGCAATCACTACTGCGGAGATCTTCTCGCGTGCCCTTGATTACCCCGAAGAGAGTATCCTGAGCCTGCTTGAGGTCTATCACGGGGGGACGGATGATCTTCTCGCCGTGGTCCGCAAAATACCTGCCGGTTGCGCCACAGCCATGCTTTTCGGACACAATCCCACGATAACGGACTTTGCGGGACTCCTTGCCGGAAAAATGATGGCAACGATGGATCCCTGCGGGATTGCCAGGATCGACATGGATATCGATTCGTGGGAAGATGCCGGAAGCGCCAAAGGCCGGCTGGTTTGGCACGACTCTCCGAAAGAGAGCTGATGAGGTTCAGTCCCGCTCGGGCTTCGGCTCCCTGGTCATGAGGTCGAGAATCGCTTTCTGGACAGGCTTGCCCTCAAAGAGCATCGCAAAGACCGCCTGGGCAATCGGCATCTCCACCTGGAGCTCCCGGCTCAGCTCATAAACCGCCCTGGAACTCAGCACCCCTTCAGCCACCATGTTCATCTGCCCGATAACCTCGTCGAGCGAACGGCCTTTGCCGATCTCCTCGCCGACGTAGCGGTTTCTGCTGTGGCGGCTCAGGCAGGTGACGACGAGGTCGCCGATACCCGAAAGGCCCGAGACCGTCACCGGGTCTCCGCCAAGCCTTTTGCAGAGCCTTGAGATCTCAGCCAGACCGCGGGTGATGATGGCCGCCTTGGCGTTGTCGCCGAAACCGATTCCGTCGGAAATCCCCGCTGCAATGGCAATGATGTTCTTTACCGAGCCGGCTGTCTCGACGCCGATGATATCGGTATTGACATAGACCCGGAACATGCTTGTATGGAAAACCTCCTGCACGCACTCTGCGGTCTGCAGCGAGGGGGAGGATGCCACAACCGTCGTCGGCTGATCCCGCGAGACCTCCTCGGCATGACTCGGGCCGTAGAGCGCGGCGACCTGTGAGGGGTGAAGCGAAGGGAGCACTTCGAGCAGCACCTCCGACATGCGTTTGCCGGTTCCGAGCTCGATGCCCTTGGCGACATTGACAAAAGTCTTCCCGTCGAGGGGGAGAGAGGAGAGTGCGGTGGCGGTTTCCCGCAGAGCCTGGGAGGGCACGGCCGTGACAATCATCTCCGCCCAGGGGACGACCCCGTGAAGATCATCGGTAATTTGAAGGTTTTCGGGAAAACGGACCCCCTTGAGATAGCGCCGGTTTTCCCGCTCAGCCTTAAGCCTGGCTGCAAATTCAGGTCGGTGTGCCCAGAGGCGTACGGGGTACCCTTTCTTTGCAAGAAGCACGGCAAGCGTGGTGCCCCAGCTTCCGGCACCCAGAACTGCAATATTCATCGTGGAACAGGAGGTTAAGAGCGCCTGGCGAACTTCACGCGGTTTTCCGTCCCGGAAAGGAGCCTTCTAATATTGGCCCGGTGGGTGTAGAGGATGGCAAGCGCGACAATAAGGCCGAATATCATGAGGTGGTAGTCAAGACTGTCATGAAAGGAGAGTTGCCCTCCGAAAAGCCTGACATAGTAGTCGAGGCCGCCGCCAAGTTCGAAGATGTACTTGCGGATGGCAATGATGAGAGGGAATGCGATTGCCGCAAGAATCGAGGCAACGGAGACATATCGGGAGACATATACCGTCAGAAGAAAGATGCCGACGACAATCAGCATGCTTACCGGCGCGATACCGATCAGCATCCCTGCAGCCGTACTGACCCCTTTGCCGCCCTTGAAGCCGGCAAAAAGAGTGAAGACATGACCGATGACTGCGCTCATTCCAGCCAGAAGCCGAAGGGCGACCTCGTTGATGTCAGGAAATGATCCGAGCGGGTGACTATGGAAAAAAGCAACAACGGAAACTGCGGCTATCACGCCTTTTGCAATATCGATAAGGGTAACCGTCAGACCGGCTTTCCAGCCGAGCACCCTGAAGGCGTTTGTGCCTCCGGCATTGCCGCTGCCGAACTTCCGGATATCGACACCCTTGAGCATCCTTCCTGCAATAATGCTGGTAGGAATAGAGCCGATGAGGTAGCTCACCATCAAAATGACCAGTAACGTCAGCATAAGCCTTTCTGGTTATTGCTTAATATCAAACAGGATAACGGACCGAGCGCTTCACTTCCCACTCACCCGCCCTATAATATACGCATTTTCCCCACAAGATTTCAAGGAGGCAAGCAGATCGGGTGCCGCACTCTTTTCGACGACCATGACAAGGCCTATGCCGAGATTGAATGTTCTCTGCATATCCTCTTCAGGGACATCTCCCTCCCTGCGGATAATGTCAAAAATCGCCGGTTCAGGCCATGATTTCCAGTCGACATCGAGCTGGAGCCCTTCGGGAACGATACGCATGGTATTGCCCAAGAGCCCTCCCCCGGTAATATGGGAGAGCCCCTTGACTTCCGGCGCGCCGAAAAACGGCTCAATCACCGAAAGGTATGAGCGATGCATCTTCAGAAGCTCCTCTCCTGCCGAACCCTCAAGACCCGGGAATTTCTGGTGCATGCGACCCTCAAGAACCTTCCTTGCCAGAGAGTAGCCGTTGGTATGGAGGCCGTTCGATGGAAGGCCGATAAGCAGGTCGCCCTCGGTAATCCGGGATCCGTTGATAATTTTCGCATGGTCAACAACGCCGACGATTGAGCCTGCCAGATCGAAATCCTCAACATCGTAAACACCCGGCATCTCGGCCGTTTCACCGCCGATAAGCGCGCAGCTGTTGAGACGGCAGGCAGTGACCATTCCGGTGACCACGGCCGCAGCAATCTCGGGTGAGAGCTTTCCGCAGGCATAGTAGTCAAGGAAGAAAAGCGGCCTGGCACCGCAGACAAGAATGTCGTTGACGCAGTGATTGACAAGGCAGGCTCCGACAGTGTCATAGATGCCGAGTTCGATGGCTATCTTGAGCTTTGTGCCGACCCCGTCGATGCTGCTGACCAGAACCGGCTTGGTGTAGCCGGAGAAGTCCGGCTGAAAAAAGCCTCCGAACGCACCGATATCGGTGATGACTCCGGGTGTGAAGGTCTGGCGGACCTGCGGCTTGATGAGGCGGACAAACTCCTCCCCGGCACTGATATCGACTCCGGCTTTTTTATAATCCATGCTCTTCCCTCTTGCTCGTTTATTCGTTAGATGCCCTGCCAGGCACTACTTGCTGCCGGCCGGTTTTTCGAAAATGCCGCTTTCCTCAAGTTCGGAGAAAAACTCCCTGTGCAGGTTGTTGACTGCAGTAGAAACCTCCGCTTCCTCGACGACGAAGCCCACGTTGATTTCCGACGCTCCCTGAGAGATCATCCGGAGATTGACATCCTTGAGTGCACTGAAAATCCTTCCGGCAACCCCGCGTGACATGCGGAGATTATCGCCGACGACGCTGACTGTCGCAACATGATGCTCGATATCGACCTCTCCGAAGCTCTTGAGTTCCTGAGTCAGCTCGTCACTGAAACTTTTCTCGTCGACGGTCAAGGATACGGAGACCTCGCTGGTGGAGATCATCTCTACTGAAATGCCATACCGGGAGAAGACACCGAAGAGTTCGTTCATGAATCCATGGTGGCCAAGCATCCGGTTCGAGCGCACATTGATGATGCACTGCGCCTTTTTGACGGCAATCGATTTGACCAGACCGCCATAGCTCTTGCCCGAAAGCCGGGCCGGATCGTTGGTAATGAGCGTGCCCTTGGCGTCGGGATGCCAGGAGTTGAGCACGTAGACCGGAATGTTTTTTCGGGCCGCAGGGGCGATGGTGTCCGGATGCAGCACCTTGGCTCCGAGATAGGCCAGCTCCGCGGCTTCCGAGAAGGTCATGACCCTGATGCTTCGGGCCTCCGGAACAATCCTCGGGTCACAGGTCATCACGCCGTCGACATCGGTCCATATCTGGATTGCGTCGTCGTTGAGCCATGCACCGAAAAGCGCCGCGGAAAAATCGGAACCACCCCTTCCGAGCGTTGTCGTCCGGCCGTCTTTTGTCGACCCGATATATCCCTGGGTGACCACAACGGCACCCCTTTCGAGAATCGGCTTGATGAGGGTGAGGGTGTTCTCCTGACACAGCTCGTCAAGGGGACGGGCAAAGCCGAAGTTGTCATCGGTGATCATAACGGTGCGGGCATCAACCCACTCGGCCTCATAGCCCTGGTCCTTCATTGCCGCCGCAAAGAGGGTTGTGGAGAGGAGTTCGCCGAAAGAGCAGAACATGTCTTTTGACCGCTCGGTGAGTTCGCCGACGATATCAACGCCTTTGACGAGCATCTCAAGACGGAGTGAAAACTGCTCGATCTTGTCCTGAAGCTCCTTTTTCAGCGCCGCGCCCGTAATCAGTTCCTCAACAAGGTCAAGATGGTGCTGGCGGACCTCTCCGACGAGAGCCATTGCCTCGTCGAGCGCACTTCGACCGGCAGCATCGGCGATGCTGACAAGCTTGTTGGTAATCCCGCTGCAGGCACTGAGCACGACGAGAGGCGCGGCTTTCCGGCGCTCCCGCTCGACAAGCGCAATGGCCTGCCTCATGGCGGCGGCACTTCCTACAGAGGTTCCGCCGAATTTCATCACAGCCATAGCAATTCAAAAAAGGAGTTAACTGTTGCCCTGCTCTTCAATTTCGTGTATTATCCAAACTGGCGGCTCTGCTGCCAGTTTGTCGATTCCCTCTGACCCCTGAACATGACCCGGATGAATCACTGGGCCCGATTGACCCCTCCAAGGCGAGCATGCCGGAAGGCACTGCTCTCTTGCGCCGTCGCCGGAATGCTTTTGGGCACTGCCGGCTGCCAGAGCTCCATGCGAGGTTCCGCAACGGATCGGGAGAGCAAATATAGCTTAAAAAAGAGAAATTCGTATATCTCCTGTCTCTCCGAAAAGGGCTCTGCACCCCTGACCTGCCGACTGCCGCTCAAGGTGAGCAATCACTCACTCAAAAGCCTCCTTGACTCCATAGAGGAATCTCTCGGCACCCGGTACCGCCCGGGCGGCACCGGCCCCGACGGATATGACTGCTCCGGATACACCAGCTATCTCTATAAAAAACACTTCCGGATGCTCCTGCCGAGAACATCCGGAGAACAGGCCCTGCTTGGCAGCACGGTTCCCCGACAGGAGCTTCAGGCGGGAGACCTTGTGTTTTTCAGCATGGGAGGCAGAGCGATCGACCATGTGGGTATCTTTCTTGACCGGAACAGCTTTGCCCATTCGTCCAACAGTGGCGTCAAAATCAGCGACCTCGGGACGGGCTACTACAGCCAGCACTACATTCTGGGATCAAGAATCATCTCGCCCGACTGATAACCTCCTCGCCTTTGAAGCGTGAAAGCGTATATTGAGCCTCAACTTCCAGAAGATCATCACTATCATGCCATTGACCGGAACCCATAACTACATCGAGCTGGCTTTCGAATTGAGTTCGTCGCACCACGAACTCTCTATCGCCCTTCTCTTGAGCGAAGGCCTGGAGTATTTTCAGGAGGAGGACACCCGGCTTCTTGCCTACCTTCCTGAAGTGGAGTGGAGTGAAGAGAAGGAGAAATCGATTCGACGCATTCTTATCGAACGACTTGGATTTATGCCCCCCTTCACGGCATCGTTCATGGCTGACCGGAACTGGAACGCGGAATGGGAGGCTCACCTGCAGCCCATCGAGATTTCCGACCGATTCCTTATCGTCCAGAAAAACAAGGAGATAACGCCGAAGCCCGGCAAGATTGTCATCGAAATAAATCCCAAGATGTCCTTCGGCACCGGCTATCACGCCACGACGCGCCTGATGCTCCGCCAGATGGAACTGCTTGAGCTGAAAGAGAAAAAAATCATGGATATCGGCACCGGCACCGGTGTTCTGGCCATCGCCGCACGCAAGCTCGGCAACACCCGTCCGATACTGGCCTTCGACAACAACTCATGGGCGGCTGAAAATGCAACAGAGAACGTCGAGATGAACGATGCCCCTGATATTTCGATCAAAATCCTTGACGCGGAGGAGGATCTTGTGTCGAACCTCAAGGAGGGGTACGGGCTGATTCTGGCCAACATCAACAAGAATGTCATCGACAGGATCCTCCCTGCCATCCGCAAATATGCCCCCGAGGCACAGGTGCTGCTCTCGGGCGTCCTTGTCTATGATGAGCCGTGGCTGAAAAAGCTTCTCAAACGCCTCTCTTACGAAAACGTACGTACCATCTACGAGGATGAGTGGCTCTCGGCCTATGTCCGCCCTATCTCCTGACCAACCCCACATCCCTTAGGAACCGATGAAGAAAAGGGTCTCGTGCATCGATATCGGCACCAACACCGCACTGCTTCTCATTGCAGACCTCGAGCCCGAAGAGGGCGGCATCCTGCCGATTTTCCACAAGCAGACTATCCTGCGGCTCGGAAAAAATGTTGACGCGGAAAAGATCATTGACGCTCCCGCCCTGCAGCGCCTTATGGCGTGCATGAAGGAGTACCTCTCCATAAGCCTTGAGCATGAGGCGGAAGAGATTATTGCCGCAGGAACGAGCGCATTGAGGGATGCTGGCAACCGGAGTGAGATTATCGAACGGGTAGCGGAGGAGACCGGCATAGTCATCCGCTGCATCTCAGGAAGCCGGGAGGCGACCTTGACCTTTTGCGGCGCCGTGGCCGGCATGAAGGATCTCGCTGAACCGTTCAGTGTCATCGATATCGGTGGCGGAAGCACCGAGATCTCCATGGGCTCTCTTGCGGGAGTCACCGATTGCGTCAGCCTCGACATCGGCTCGGTAAGGCTGACCGAACGACTCTTTACCGCCCTCCCGCCGACGCCGGAAGAGTTCGAAAGAGCCAGAGCGGCAATCAACAAGAGCTTCTCTTCAAGCATTTTGCCTTTTTTTGCAGCTCGGGAAAACGTTTATGGTGTAGCCGGAACGCTGACCACCATAGCGCAGGTCGCTCTCGGCCTGAAGGAGTTCGACCCCTTGAAAGTCCATAATTATGCGCTTCGCTACACCGATGTGCACGCGCTGCTTGAGCGGCTTAAAACTGCCGGCATGGAAGAAATTATCGCAATGGGCATCCCCGAGGGGAGGGCTGACGTCATCACCATGGGAACACTGATCTTGCACCAGTTCATGCGGCTGCTCGGCCTTCCCCATATCCGGGTCAGCATTCAGGGACTTCGCTTCGGTCTTGCACAAGAGGCGCTTGGGCCTCTTCAAGAGAGGGCTTGACGCAGTAGAAGCAGACCGCACTCCCCTCAGCATCCCTGGTAAAAAAGAGATAGTTCCGATCGCTCTCCCTGAGACGAAAGAGCTTCCTCAACTCCTGGCTCGACAGCGGGAAGTCACGCCGCTGGATGCTCGCCCCTGAAATACCGTTGCGCTTCAAAAACGCCTTGAAGGTTTTAGGCTTGTATGGAACGCACTCGACCATGCGGAACCCCCTGCCCGGAAACGATTCGATCAAGGTATCGGAGACGAGATAGTCGACCGTATGGTTCACAAACTCCAGACCGTACCCGCTTGCAAGTTCAGATGCCACTCTCGCCTTGATGATTGCCGGATCGGGCTCATAGAAACAGGCTTTCAGGGCGGTCGCCGTCACCCGCTGCGAGGCGGAGTCCCGAACAATCCGCTTCACCGCATCTGAACCTGTGGAGAGGCATACGGCGCTGACGCTCTCCGGCTGAGCAGCCGCATCACGATCAAGCAGAAGAAGCGTCTCCCGGCACTCTCCATCGACAGAGAGCACAATGATTGAAGAGAGTGCGGGCAAGAGCGCTTTCAGGGTGCTGGTCTCAACGGCAGGCGACGCCTTGACCATGACCCTTCGCGCCTTTCGGAGCAGGAGATCATGACAGGCAACCACGTCCGGACTCGACGCTTCGAGCGCCACTGAGCGCCGAAGGTGCTCCCGGCGCGCAGGATCGAGGTAGATCCAGTCAAAATGATTGTCGGGGTATGAGGCAAGATGCTCGATGCTTTCGGCGTTTGTGACCTCGATATTCCCAACGCCAGCTCGCTGAAAGTTATGGCGGGCAATCGCAGAGAGCAGTGCATCACGTTCGCAGTAGACTACCTCCTGAAACACCCCGGCAAAAAAGAGTGCATCGATTCCCAGGCCCCCGCTCAAATCGATCAGCCTTACGCCCGAGGTCAATGAGGCCTTGTAGCGGGCGGTTCGCTCTCCCGAAGCCTGCTCAAGCGAAATCGTTGTGTAGAGCAGCTGGTGGCGCGACAGCATCGGCAGTTTTTTCGAGGCTTTCCTCCGGGCTGCGATCTGCTCTGCCATCGCCCTGACGGGAAGATCCTTACGCCCGTGGAACTGCATGGCAAACTCCGCCGGGTCATCAGCCTCGTGCTCGCGGATGAGAGCTTCGACATCAGAATCAGTCAGCAGCTGGAGTTCTTCGGGTGTCATGCGGAGTTTTGGGAGTTCTGGGAGTTTTGGGAATAAAGGACCAAAGGGACTTAAGCGACGAAGAAAGAACGGCAGGGAGTTATTCTTGTCCTTTTGGTCCCTTGCTCCAGCGCCCTTCGCTACCCCTCCCGCTTGCAGTGCTCTTCGACGAGCCTCCGCCGCAGCACCTTGCCGACGGTCGACTTGGGCAGAGCTGAGGTGAACTCCACATGTTTCGGAACCTTGTAGGCTGCCAGATCCTTGCGGCAGTGCTCGCGCAGGTCGTCGGCGGAGAGCTGGTGCCCTTCACGCAGGATGACCCATGCCTTGACGGCCTCGCCTTGGTAGGGATCAGGCACTCCCGCAACCCCGACTTCCAGCACTGCCGGATGGGCGGCTATGGCCTCCTCGACGTCACGGGGCCAGACCTGGAATCCTCCGGGCTTGATGACATCTTTCTTGCGATCAACGATAAAAAGATAGCCGTCACTGTCGAGATAACCGAGGTCTCCGGTGTAGAGCCAGCCCTCCCTGAGGACAAGTGCAGTCTCCGTCGGATTCTGCCAGTACTCCTTCATGAGCTGGGGGGCGCGCATGATGATTTCGCCCACCTCATGCACCGCAAGCTCTTCAAGACCGCGCTCCTGCTCAACAATGCGCACTTCGACGTCCGGCACGGGAATGCCGACCGAACCGTTCTTGTAGGTCCCGTGAATCGGGGTGAAAACCGATGCGAGCGCTGATTCGGTGAGACTGTAAGCATCGATGATCCTGCCTCCGGTGAGTGCCTCGAAACGCCTCTTGGTTTCGAGCAAAAGCGGCGCGGCGCCGGAGACGCTGAGCTTGACCGACTTCAGAAGCGAGCTGTCGCGCTTGACTTTCGGATGGTTGATGAGCGCGGTAAAAAGCGTGGGAACACCGGGCAGCACGGCAGGCCTGACGGTTTTTATGGTATGGAGGAGATCATCCAGATCGCGGGGGTTGGGCACAAGGGCAAAGGGGTAGCGCTCGATCAGGGCCGCGGTCATGATGCCGACCTGGGCATAGACATGGAAAAGCGGCATGTTGAGCAGGATGATGTCGGTACCGCGGTCGAGAATGACGCTGAACCAGCTGGCAATCTGCATGCCGGTAATGACAAGCCCCTGATGGGAGATGACCACGCACTTCGGATTGCCGGTCGTGCCGCCGGAAAAAAGGAATACTGCCGGGTCTTCATGATGGATCGGCACCGGAAGGAAGCTCTCTCCCGTCTGGGCGGCAATAAGGTCAGCCAGCCAGTAGTCGCCGGGCCGGAGAGCAACCCTGTGGCCATCCTTTTTCTCCTTCAGGAGGGTAAAGAGCGCCCTCTTGAGCGGAGAGAGATGCTCCTTGATGCTGGAGGCAATCACCCTCTTCAGGCGCGAGTCCGGCTGAACACTCTTGAGCTTTTCATAGAACGGAGTCAACACAATGGCACTCTCTGCACCGCACTCGTTGAGGGCGTGCTCGAGTTCACTGGCGGTATAGAGCGGATTCATGGGCACGGCTATCGCTCCAGCTTTCCAGATGGCGAACTCGCTGATAATCATCTGGGGAGAGTTCGGCATGAGCAGCGCAACCCTGTCGCCCCGATTGATACCTAACGCCCTCAGGGCACCGCCAAGCATGTCGCTCATGTGATCAAGCTCGCCGTAGGGGAGCCTGGAGCCCTTGAAAAGCATTGCGGTATGTTCCGGCTGCTCCTCGGCCGTCCTCTGCAGCACATCGACAAGCGTCTGTTCGGGATAGGGGTGCAGCGAAGAGGGAACTCCCTTGTCGTAATGATTGATCCAGGGTTTTCTGCTCATGAGGGTGGTGCGGTTAAAGTTTAACAGGGAAGTTACGGAATCGATTCCACAACACCACAAACTGCGGCACTGAGCAGAGCGAGCTCCTCATCACCGATGATGAAGGGAGGCATGAGATAGACCAGACGGCCGAAGGGACGTACCCAGACACCCTTATCGACAAGCTGCCGCTGGATGGTGGCCATCTCGACCGGACGGCGAAGCTCGACAACGCCAATCGCCCCGAGTACGCGCACATCGGCGACACTCTTCAAGGTGCGGCACCCGGCAAGCCCTCTTTGCAGCCCTGCTTCGATTCTCTGCACCGATGCCTGCCAGTCACTACTGCAGAGCAGCCGGATGCTCGCGGCCCCGACAGCAGAGGCCAGAGGGTTGGCCATGAAGGTCGGGCCGTGCATGAAGAGTCCGGGATTTCCGGAAGAGATCGCTTCGGCGACAGCGCCGGTCGTCAGCGTGGCGGCAAGAGTCATGTACCCTCCGGTCAGGGCCTTTCCAAGACAGAGAATATCGGGCACAATAGCAGCATGTTCGAGAGCGAACATCTTGCCCGTCCGACCGAAACCGGTAGCAATTTCGTCGAGGATGAGCAAAACTCCATAGCGGTCGCAGAGCTCACGTAGCCGCTTGAGATAGTCGGGCGAGTAAAAGCGCATCCCTCCGGCGCCCTGAACCACCGGCTCAATAATGACGGCAGCAATCTCCCGGTGGTGCCCTTCAAGCTGCTGCTGCAGGTCCGAGAGATGCTCATCCAGGCAGGGCTCGTCGAACCGGCAGGCGGGCGCCTCGGCGAAAAATTGTTCAGCCATCACTCCCCGGAAGAGGTGGTGCATGCCGGTGACCGGGTCGCAAACCGACATGGCGGCAAAGGTGTCGCCGTGATAGCCAGAGCGGACGGTCAGCAGGCGGTTTTTGGTCGGGACACCCAGAGCAATCCAGTACTGAAAAGCCATTTTGATGGCCACTTCGACCGAAACCGATCCGGAATCGCTGAAAAAAACCTTCTCCAGCGGCTCAGGGGTAAGTGCCACCAGCTGCTTTGCCAAGGTAACGGCCGGCTCGTGCGTCAGCCCGCCGAACATGACATGGCTCATCTGCTGCAGCTGCTCGACCACCGCCAGGTTGAGCACCGGATGGTTGTAGCCGTGAATAGCCGACCACCATGAGCTCATGCCGTCAATCAGCCGGCGGCCGTCTTCGAGCTCGAGGAAGACACCGCGAGCACTCCTGACGCCGTAAACCGGCAGAGGGTTCTGCACCGAAGCGTAGGGGTGCCAGATATGACGGGAATCAAAGTCGAGGTCGATTGTGCCGGGAGGATAGGTCATGGAGTGGTCGGGTTAGAGTGGGTTCATTGCTGCTGCAGGATGGCTCTTGCGGCATCGGTAGCAAGCGCGCCCTCCACAAGATCAATCAGGGGGACCCTGCACCCCGCCTTTTTCAGCTGGCGGGAGATAACCTCACGGGTGTCGGCGGCAATCACCGGATCAGCCTCCCCGAAACGGTTGTAGACCACCGCTCGGATGACGAGCCCCCTCTGCATGCAGGCCTCTATCGAAAGAAGGGTGTGATTGATGCTGCCGAGCCGGGGCGCGGTAACCAGCACGAGCGGGTATCCCTCATCACGGATATAGTCGGCAAAAAGGCAGTCAGGGGTGAGGGGAACGAGAAGCCCCCCGGCCCCTTCAAGGAGCACCATCTCGTACTGCTGCTGCAGGAGGGCGGTCGACCGGCCCAGCTGCAGGAGGTCGATCTCCTTGCTCTCGAGACGGGCGGCAAGATGCGGCGAGGCGGGGTAGCTAAAGAGAAAAGGGCAGGTGTGCCCCTCCCGGTCGACATCCTGAAGAGGGATGCCCATCAGGCGGCGATGCTCCACAATATCCTCGGCAACGCCGGAGCATCCGGTCTGTGCGATTTTCTGGGTAATGACCGCCACTCCCAGCTCCTGGAGCGCTCTGGAGAGCATGCCGGTAACATATGTCTTGCCGATGCCGGTATCGATACCCGAAACAGCCAGAACGCTTCCGCTCATGAGCCCCTCCTTTTCAGGCAGCAGTAAACCGGATGATAGGTAAGGAAGACGTTTGTTCCTGAGGAGTAGGCCTCGCGGTAGGCAGTGATGAACTGCTGGTAGCGGCTTTTGGTCCAGGCTTGCCGAAGAAGGCCGTTGACGCCGGTCTGGCGTATATGGTGCAGCACCGCCTCCGGGGAAGCGAACTCCATTTGCTGCAACGACTCCTTCGACAGGAGGATCTCAAAATCTTTCCCGGCAAGCGCTTCGAGCTCCAGGAGCGAGTGATAGCTGAGGCCGACACCCTCAAGGGTTGCTATTTCGCGCATGTTTGCGGTGCTGAAGGTGCTGAAGGCGAGCATGCCACCGGGTTTGAGGAGAGAGGCCATCCTGAAAAAAAATCCCTCCAGATTCCCCAGCCACTGGAGAGTGGCATTGGAAACCACAAGGTCCAGCCCGGCGGGAAGGTCCTTTAGAGACTCGATGTCGCCCTCGATAAAGTGCGCATCTTCAAGCTGAAAACGGCTGAAAACATCCTGCACCGGGCCGCGGCTCTCGCCGACCAGATCGTTGGCATAGTAGCTGCCGACCATATTGCGCTTCAGAAACTCCAGGGTGAGCGCGGCCGATCCCGAACCGACCTCGAGCACGCGGCCGAATGAAGGCGAAGGGTGCTCTCTGGAGAGAAGCTCGACAAGCTCGGCAGCCATCCCTTGCTGCACGAGGGCCTGGCTCTGATAGCTCCCCAGGCTTCGGGCAAAGCGCTCACGAACAAGCTGCTTGTCTACAGGCTTATGCATGCCAGCAGCTCCTGAAAGTTTGCGAAGTGGCAAAAGGGAAAATGAGGCATATCTGAAATGACGGTTTGCGGAACGCCTCTCCATGCCGCAAACTGCTGCCCGGCCGGAAAGATATTGTCCCTGCCGCCGATAAGGGCATGGGTGTATTGCCAGTTTTTTTTCGGGGCCTTTGCTTTGCGGAGGCAGAGCGCCGCATCAAGCTCCCGCAGCTCCTCCTGCTGGTCGAGTGCGCTCCTCAGGGGAGCGATGGATGAAAGGAGGTCGAGAGCCTCTCTGGTGCCGCACATGCGGCGGTTGAAGCGTGGCCTCTGCTCCTCGGAGTAGGTGGCAAGTGTCGCCTGAAAGAGCTCCGGAGCAATCCCGAAGCGGGCATGCACCGGATGGAGCGTCCCGTTCACGGCAAGCGCGCGATCGACATGTTCAATGCCCGCCTGCGCGGCCGCCCAGACGCCGAACGACCAGGCAATCAGGGTAGTGCGGCCGTATCGGGCCAGCTCAAGGCAGAGAGAGGGCTCAAGCTCCAGCGTGCGGTAGTCGTGAAAAGCCAGAAGGTCGCCGTCGAAGCCCGATGGAATCGACTCCACGAGAAGATGGCTGGCAATCCGCTGGTCCATGCCCCATCCGCTGAAAAAAAGCAGCAGCTCCCGGGAACCCTCTTTTCTGAGCCACGCTGTTTTCATGAGTCGCTCCCCCCGATAAGTTCAGGAATCCGGGAGATATCCTCCCACGAGAGGGTCGAACGGAGCGATATGCGGATTCGGGCGCTGTTTTCGGGAACGGTCGGCGGCCGCACCGGAAGAGCCAGTATCCCGGCGTCACGGAGCCTTCGGGCCATCGCAACTGCACGGTCGTTACCTCCCGCAATCACCGGAACGATATGGCTCTCGCCCCGCACCTCGAACCCCTTGCGGGCGAGCGCACGGCGAAGTTCGGCGGCCAGACCTAGCAGCTCACGGCGCTCCCTCTGCATTGAGCCTTGCCGCTCGAGGGTCATCAGCGTCCATGCGAGAACGGCCGGAGGCAGCGCCGTCGTGAAAATAAAGGGGCGCATGGTGTTGACCAGGTACTCCCGCAAAAGGGAGCTCATGACGGCGTATGCTCCTGTGGAGGCAAGCGCTTTGCCGAAGGTTCCGGTGATGATGTCGATCTCCCCGACAACATCTTCCCGCTCACAGAGACCCAGGCCGCGCTCGCCGAAAACACCGACTCCGTGGGCCTCATCGATGACAAGAATTGCTCCGTACTGCTTCTTGAGCGCAACCAGCCGCTGGAGGTCGGCAAGATCGCCGTCCATGCTGAAGACCGATTCGGAAACGATGAAGACCTGCTGGCAGCTCTCTCGGGCTCCGGCCAGCAGCTCTTCGAGATGTTCATAGTCATTATGGCGGTACCGCTGGTGGCGGGCTTCGGCAATCAGGAGGCCGTCAATGATGCTTGCGTGGTTCAGCCGGTCGCTGAGCACGAGATCATGGCGGCTGGAGAGCGCCGGAATGATGCCGATGTTGGCATGGTATCCGCTGTTGAAGACCAGCGCCGCCTCGCGCCCGTAAAGCGCAGCAAGAGCGCCCTCCAGCCGGTCGCAGAGGGGGTGGTTCCCCGTCAGGAGGCGGGAGGAGGAGCTGGTCATGGCATAGCCGGAAGCGCTGAACTCCCGGGCGAAGCGCTCAAGCATCGCCCTCTCGTCGCCAAGGCCGAGATAGTCGTTCGTGGAGAGATTGAGCAGCTCCCGGCCTTCAACCGTGATATGGTTACCGCTGCGGCCCCCGATATCGGGGATCACGCGGAACCGGTCGATGCTCCGGAGCCCTTCGAGCTCCAGGCGGATGCGTTCATCAAGCTGCATTCCGGCCCGTCTCAGTTGAATGTTGCGATCTGGCCTGCCAAAGTCCGGTCATCGGCAATATCACGGCCGCGTGTGGTCAGGTAGCCACCGGTCAGATAGCCGTTGGCACCGGAGAGCATCAAGAGTCCCTGAAAATCCTTCATGATCGTCTCCCTGCCGGCAGCAAACTTGATGATTTTGCTTGGATGCGCAAGGCGGCAGATCGCAAAGGTCTTGACGATATCGGCGACCGAAAGCGGCTCTTTGCCTTCAAGCGGCGTGCCGTCGATTGGCACCAGCACATTGAGGGGGATAACGGTGACGTCGAGCTCCTGAAGGGCGAAGATCATGGCGATGCGCTCCTGCATGCTCTCGCCGACGCCCATGATGCCGCCGCAGCATACCGAGATGTTATGGCGTCGCAGCCGCTTGATCGTCTCGATGCGCTCCATGACGGTGTGCGTATCGGCAATGAGCTGGTGGTAGCTGTCGGGATCGACCTGTATGTTGATGTTGTAGTGCGCGATGCCGTGCCCGGCAAGGGCTGCGGCAGGCTCTTCGCCAAGCATGCCGAGCGATGCGCAGACTTCAAGCTCCGGCAGCTCCCTGTGCAGGCGGTCAATCATGGCGAGCACCCGCTTGAATTCAGGATTGATGGTCCTGTAGCCGTAACCGCTCGTCACGATGCCGAAATGGGGAACCCCCTCGGCAACGGCGTTTCGAGCTTCAATCAGCACGGACTCTTCGTCGACAAGGTCATAGACCTGGACATCGGCATGGTTGTGGCGGGACTGGGCGCAGAAACGGCAGTTCTCAGCGCACACTCCCGACTTGGCGTTCATGATTGAGCATGCGTAGAGCGACCGGGTTCCTTCGGCATGCCGGTTTTTCACCTTGTTGGCCAGAGATGCCAGGTCGAGCGCGAGCTCTCCGGAAAGCACGGCCAGCCGCTCGGCGAGCTCACGCGAAATGGGCTCTCCGGTTTCAAGGACACGGTAGGCGGCCGTAATATCGGGATGAAGAGGTTCTGGGTGCATGGCTGGAAGGGTTTTATGCTATTGTTGTTTTTCGAAGCGTGGCCTCTCCGGAAGAGAGGAGAACAGTCCGGCCGTCCGGCGTTTCGACTTTAAGTTCCCCGCCGCGGCCGACACCAGAGACTCTTCCGGAAATGGTCCGGCGCCCCTGCTCAATAGTTACTTCCTGCGACTGGAGGAAGGAATGCTCCTCGAGGTAGGGAACGACAAAAGCGAGATTGTCCTGGAGAAGCCATTTGTCGTAAAGTGGCTCGAAATGGTTGAGAACAGCGGCCAGAAGCTCCGGCCGCGAAAACTGCCGACCGGTCTCGAGAAAAAGGGATGTTGCGCTCTCTTTCAGTTCAACCGGCACTTCATGCTGGTTGACATTGATGCCGATGCCGACCACGACAAAGTGGGTATAATCAGGTTCAGACTGCATTTCGCAGAGCACTCCGCAGAGCTTTTTTCGGCCGGAGAGAATATCGTTCGGCCACTTGATCTTCGCCTGCAGCTCGGGGGCGAGGATGGAGATTGCCCGGTGGATAGCCACCGCCAGAAGTAGCGTAAGCTGGGGAACGCGGATGGAGGGAACCTCAGGCCTGAGAATCAGCGAAAAGTAGAGATTGACGCCGGGAGGGGAGATCCAGGTCCGGCCCATTCTGCCCCGTCCGCCGCTCTGATAATCCGCCACGACCACACGGCCTTCCCTGGCGCCCTCCGCAGCGAGAGACTTGGCAAGGATATTGGTCGACACAGCGCTCGGGTGATAGTCGATGCTGCTTCCCAACCGCTCGGAGGCAAGGAAAGGACGGACCTCTGCCTCAAGAGGTCGACCGGTGAGCGCTGCAAGCCTGTAGCCCAGACCGGGGAGCGCCTCAAGCGTGTAGCCCTCCCTGCGGAGCAGCCGGATATGCTTCCAGACGGCGCTTCTGGTAATACCCAGCTCGCTGCTGAGCTCTTCGCCCGAAAGAAAATCGCCGGCAGATGAAAGCCTTTGAAGAATCTGTGAAGCAAGAGTGTTCATGAAGCGAAAGCGGAGATAAAAAAAAGCCACACCTGTCAACATGTCAACCAAAAAAGAGCCGGTGGTTGACAGCGAATCAATATAAAAAAAAGGCGCACTTTCGCACGCCTGTAAAAACCGGGACTGCCCTCTCACTGCCCCATGGCAGCAAGGGTCGATTCCTCATAATTCTTGCGATAGAGCTGAAGCCCCTTGAAGATGCCGTAGGCTATCCTGGCCTGCTCCTGGCGGTCCCGCAGGATTTTCTCCTCATCAGGATGGGAGAGGTAGCCGACTTCGACAAGCGCACTTGGCATGGAGGGGGTCCAGAGCACCATGAAGCCCGCCTGGCGAACACCCCTGCCGTTAACAGCCTGCTGCTTTTCTGATGGCTTGAGAATATCCTGTGCCAGCGAGGTGGACTGCTTGGCAAAGGCGTTCTGGGCCATGGAGCTCATGATCAGATGCTCTTCGGAAAAGCCCTTGTACTGCTGCTGGTAGTCATCCTCCTTGCTGATAACCGAGTTTTCCAGCATGGCGACATCCAGTGCGGCCTGGGTTTTGTGCAGACCGAGAATATAGACCTCTGAACCGCGGGCGCTCTTGTTCGTGCTGGCATTGCAGTGAACGCTGACAAAGAGCTTGCCTCCGCCACGGTTTGCTATTTTGCCGCGCTCATGGAGAGGAATGAAGGTATCGTCCTTTCTGGTATAGATAACGGTGACCTCCGGCCATTTCTGTTCGATAAAGGTGCCGAGATCGTGAACGATGTTCAAGACGACATCCTTCTCTCTGGTGCCCCTGCCACCGATAGCACCGGGATCCTTTCCGCCGTGACCTGCATCGAGCACAATGGTGTTGAGCTTCCACTTCTCGACATCACGGCTGATGACCTGGGCAATCTGCTGCGCCTTCTCCCTCTTGCGGATCTCCTGCACGTCGGCGTTGCTGCGGACGTAAAGCTGGTAGCGGTTCTTTTTGGCATCACGCTGAAACTCGACCGAATTGATGATGAACGCCTTGTTGTCGAGCGCTACGGCAAACTGCAAGGCACCGCCGTCAAGCAGTTTCGGGGTGATCGCCCTGACAACGCCACCGCCGTATATTCTCGACATCGCATTGATGTCGCAGGTCGCTTTATCAAGAGAGAAATAGAGGGTGCCCTCCTGATCGGGCTTCTGCAGGGTTGCCTGGACCGGGGCTCCCGAAGCCGAAAAACTGATGATTGCTCCGTTCGCGCGCTTTTCAACCTGGACAGAATTGATCAGGGTGCTCCCCTCATCGGGCTTGGGCTGAACCGGTGGAGCAGCACTCTTTTCGGGATCGGGAATGGTGCCGATGGCTCCAACCGATTCAGCGAAATGCTTGCCCTTGAGCCATGCGCTGATCATTCCGGATGAGTAGCTGTAGACGATCTCCCTGTCGAGCCAGACCGTAAAGAGCCTGCATGCCTGATTAACGGGAAGGTAGACTTTCGACTGCACCGCTAGCGGCGCATTCTGAAGCTGAATGACTCTTTTCGGCTGCTCAGGGCTCTTTGAGAGCATCCTGGCAAAATTATTGCCAGGAGAGATCTTGCAGAGAGTGCCCGACATGCTGAGACCCTCCTCCAGAACAAGCGCCCCCTCTCCCTCTCTGTGGAGGCTGAGGCGAAGAGCCCTTGCCATGGATTCAAGATCGATCATGAGGGCCGTGTCGGTCCTCCGGGCGAGCACCTTGATGGTATAGCCCTGATCGCCCCCCATGCTGACCTGAAGAGGAACCAATGTCTGGCCTGGCTGAGCCGGTGCTGCAGCGAAAAGCGGAATGGCAGGAAAGAACATGAGGCTCACCAGCAGGAGAAAAGCGGGGCGAAAACGAAAAAGATTCATGGGAAGCGGCGTCATTTGAGGAGGAGCATAGTGTTTCCTTAGTACATTGCACAATCGGACCATCAGTCAAATAATAATAAAATATATTTTTCCGACCTGCTCATGAAGAGGTTTTTAAATCGGTAAAGGTTTCTTTCGAACCTTCGTCAAGCAGTCGCCAGTCACGGCATAATTTGTTTTTTGCGTTGCAACACCTATCTTTTTCAAAATTTATCTCTGCGGCGCAGCGCCAATCCCTTCCAATCCGGAAGATTGCGGCAACAACAGATTCATGGCGCCCCTGCTCTAACGCTCTTCAACAGGGACTGATCAATGGCTTCAAAAGCTTCAAAAGCAGCAACACCCTCTGCCAGAAACAGGACCCTTATTGTTGTCGAATCCCCCTCGAAGGCCAAAACAATCAATAAATACCTCGGCGACAGCTATACCGTGTTTGCCTCGGTCGGCCACATCAAGGATTTGCCGAAAAAGGAGATCGGCCTCGATTTCGACCATCATTATGAACCCCGGTACGAAATCATTGCCGGCAAGGAAAAGGTTGTCCGGCAACTGAAGAAGCTTGCCGCCGAAGCCGACGAGATCCTGATTGCAACTGACCCTGACCGCGAAGGAGAGGCCATCGCCTGGCATATCTCCAACGAGATCGGTGCGACCAAAAAGCCTGTCTTCCGGGTTCTGTTCAACGAAATCACCAAAACCGCCATTCTTGCCGCCATAGAGGAGCCTCGCCAGATCGACTACCGCCTTGTGCGCTCACAGCAGACCCGCCAGGGACTTGACAAGATCGTCGGCTACAAGATCAGCCCATTTTTGTGGAATGTCGTCATGCGCGGGCTCTCTGCAGGAAGGGTGCAATCCGTCGCCTTGAGGCTTATCTGCGAACGCGAAGCGGAAATAAACCGCTTTCAGATAGATGAGTACTGGACGATTGCGGCCGATTTCCTGACCGAAGGGAAGGAGTCCTTCAGAACCAGACTTGTGCGCCTTGATGGCGAAAAACCTGATATAACAAATCAGGAGCAGGCTGAAAAGGTAGCATCCCTTGTCAAAAGCGGCAACTATTCCGTCCGGGAGATCGCCCCGAAGACACAGCAGCGCAAACCGCCGCTCCCCTTTACGACCTCTCTTCTGCAGCAGGCAGCATCGAACCAGCTCGGCTTCGGCTCCCAGAAAACCATGCGCATTGCCCAGCAGCTCTATGAAGGCATCGAGCTCGGCGCTGAGGGCGCGACAGGTCTGATCACCTACATGAGAACCGACTCGATCCGCATCGGCGGGGAGGCGATCGCCCAGGCGCGGGGCTATATCGACTCCACCTTCGGCAAAGAGTATATCGGCTTCGGCGGCGCCGCAAAGGCCGGAAAAAACGCACAGGATGCCCATGAGGCGATTCGCCCGGTCTCGATTTTCAATAGGCCCGAGCAGGTCAAACCCTATCTCTCGGCTGAACAGAACAAACTCTATGAGCTGATCTGGAAGCGTTTTCTCGCATCCATGATGGCGCCCGCAAAGCTCGAGCAGACCAGGGTCGATGTCGAGGAGAAAACGGGACGATTCCTCTTCAGGGCCAACGGCAGCCGGGTACTCTTCCCGGGATTCATGCGGGTCTTCGACGACCAGCGGGAGCTCGACTACGAAGCACAGACCTCCACAAAAGACGATATTGAAAAAGAGCAGACCGTCAAGCTGCCTGAGCGTATTGCCATAAACGACCCCCTTCAGCTCGGCGATATTGACCGGAAACAGAGCTTTACCCGCCCTCCGGCCCGCTACAGTGAGGCAACGCTGGTCAAGGATCTCGACAACTACGGAATTGGACGTCCGTCAACCTACGCATCCATTTTCTCCACACTGCAGGATCGGCGCTATGTGGAGCTCGAAAAGAAAAAAATCATCCCTACCGAGCTCGGCAAGGATGTTTCGCTGATTCTGGTCGCCAACTTTCCCGATCTTTTCGATGTCGGCTTTACCGCCTTCATGGAGGATGAGCTTGACAAGGTCGCAAGCGGAGACGACGAGTACGAAAAGGTGCTCGACAACTTCTACCGGCCACTCGAAACCGCCCTCTCCCTGCGCAAGAGTGACCCGCTGATTCCGCAGAACAGCGGCACGGCAACCTGTGACAAGTGCGGCAAAGGCCAGATGGTCGTGAAGTGGACCGCAAGCGGGAAATTCATGGGCTGCTCGTGCTACCCGAAATGCAAAAACATCAAGGCGATAAGCACCAACAAGGAGAAACCGAAAGATACCGGAGTCCTCTGCCCATCCTGCAAGGAGGGGCACATGCTGCTTCGCAAGGGACGACTCGGGCCTTTTCTTGCCTGTTCGAGCTACCCGAAATGCAACACACTGCTCAACCTCAACAAGCAGCGCCATATCGAACCGCTCAAGACCCCTCCGGTCCTGACCGATATTGTCTGCCCGAAGTGCGGCTCCCCGCTCAATCTCCGGAGCGGAAAGAGAGGGCTCTGGCTCGGCTGCTCGAAATTCCCCAAGTGCAGGGGACGACTGGCCTGGAGCACACTTGATGAGACGGCCCAAAAACGCTGGGAGGCCTTGATGGCCGACCACCAGAAAGCTCATCCTCAGGTAGTGCTGACCATGACGGACGGCAAGCCCGTGCCGATGACCATTCCCGTGGACGACATCATCACAAGAGCTGAGGAGACCGGTCTGATAGAGGTTCCGGTCACTGAAGAGAAGACCGCGGTTACTGCATAAAGAGGGCGATGCGGTAGACAACAAAGGAGAGCAGCCATGCCACGGCAAGGGAGTATGCCCCGTAAATCACTACCGGCCGCCACTCGCCGATCTCTCTCTTCATCACCCCTATGGCGGCAACGCACGGAATGTAGAGCAGCACGAAGACCATGAGACTGAGTGCTGTGGCGCGGCTGAACCCCGGATCATTCCTGAGAATCGACTTCAGCTCCACCGGTCCGCCGGAGCTCTGGCCGATGGAGTAGATGGTGCCCATGGTTGAGACCACGACCTCCTTGGTTGCCAGTCCGGTGACAAGCGCAATACCGATCCTCCAGTCAAACCCGAGCGGCCTGATGAGCGGCTCAAGCACCTTCCCCGCCCGCCCCGCCAGAGAGTATTCGAGCTGCTGTGACTTGCTTCGCATCTCAAGGGCCTTCATGCTCCGCTCTTTTTCCTGCAGACCCTGCGTGCTGCCGGCAATTCTGGCCGACTCCAGAGCGCGCGCAGCATCGACAGCGGCGCTATGCGGATAGTTGCTTGCCGCCCAGATAATGATGACTGCGGCAAGAATGAGGGTGCCCGATTTTTTCACATAGAGCAGCGCTTTCATTTTCGCCTGGTAGAGCACCGAAAGGAGTGTCGGCCATCGGTATGGAGGCAGCTCCATGACAAAAGGCTCTGAATCGCTTTTCAGTATGGTCGATTTCAAAAGCAGGGCCGTCCAAAGACCGACGGCAATGCCGAGAAGGTAGATGGCGAACATGACGTTGGCGGCAAGGGCAGGCGCAAAGAACGCTCCGGTCAAAAGCACATAGAGCGGGAGCTTGGCGCCGCAGCTCATAAAGGGAATAATCATGATGGTTGCAAGCCTGTCCGTCGGACTTTTGAGTGTCCTCGTGGCCATGATTGCCGGCACCGAGCAGCCGAATCCGGTAATCATCGGAATGAAGGATTTTCCGTGCAGCCCGAAACGGTGCATGATGCGGTCGATGACGAAGGCCGCGCGGGCCATGTAGCCTGACGCCTCAAGAAAAGAGAGCCCGATAAAGAGCAGCACAATGTTGGGAAGAAAGACGAGGACTCCGCCTACGCCGGCAATAATGCCGTCGATGACTATGGAGCGGAGCAGCTCATTCGCCATGAGCGGCCGGACGAAAGCAGCAAACGAGCTGAAAAGAAACTCGAGCGCCTCCATAAGCGGAGCTCCGAGCGTAAAGGTCAGATGGAAGATCGCCCATACCACCAGGAGAAAAAAAGGGAGGCCGAACACCCTGTTGAGCACCACCGCGTCAATGTAGTCTGTCGCCGTTGCCCTTGACTGCCGGGGAAGACGGACACACTCCTTCACCGCGCCCCGGGCAAATGCATGACGATCCTCGGTGATGAGCATTTCAGGATCAGAATCGAAGAGCCGCTGGGCCTCCCTGATGGCGCCCTGAAGCGCAAGCTCCACCTTCACCCATACAGGGAAACGCTGCACCTCGGCGTAGATGGCGCTGTCGTTTTCGAGGAGCTTGATGGCAAGCCACCTCGGATTGTAGCGCTCCAGCTCCTTCTGGTGCGAAAGCAGGGCGGCGACAGCATCAACCGAGGCCTCAAGTTCAGGGCGAAAGAAGAGCTTGTTTTTGCGGATGGAGATATCTTTATGTGCCACCCTTACAACATGATCGAGCAGACTCTGAAGACCGCTCTTCCGGGTTGCGGAGGTCGGGATGATATGGCACCCGAGAAGTTTCTGCAGCTGCTTGATGTCGATCTCCATGCCGCGCTCCTCGACCTCGTCCATCATGTTCAGCGCCACAAGAAAATCGACCTCGAGCTCCATGAGCTGCGTCGTCAAAAGCAGGTTGCGCTCGAGGTTGGTCCCCTCGATGACGTTGACGACCACATCGGGACGCTCCCTGATGATGTACTCCCTTGTAACCAGCTCCTCGGGAGAGTAGGGCGCAAGCGAATAGGTTCCGGGAAGATCGACGACCGTGATGCGATACCCGTTGAAATCTCTATACCCCTCATGCTTCTCGACCGTCACCCCGGAGAAATTCCCCACCTTCTGGTGTGATCCCGTCAGCGCATTGAAGAGCGAGGACTTCCCGCAATTGGGATTGCCGGCAAGCGCTATCCTTATTTCAACGGTATCGGTCACCGGGCCTCCCCCTGGGCGGGAACCATTCGCACCAGAATACCGTCCGCCTCGTTTTTGCGCATGGCAAGATAGAGTCCCTTGAAATATATCTCCACCGGATCGCCAAGCGGGGCGACCCTCAGCACCTTGAAGCTTGTGCCCCTGATCAGCCCCATATCCATAATCCGCCGCCGGATGGCGCTTTCCGCCCTGACTGCCGTCACTTCCGCCCGGTCGCCTACCTTCAATTCAGATAACCTCATATAGCCTCCAGTCCCTTCAAAACCGTTGAAAACCTTCAGAAATCCATTAACGCTTACAAGAACAAGAGCTTGCCGGTAACAATTTCACCAACAACCCCTTTCCAAACAAAAAAAGACTTTTTTTATCCATAATAGGAATCGGGAGAGATAAAACGGGACGTCACGAAGCTGGCCTCAAGGGAACGCGGCTAGGCGTGGGCAAGAGGAGTGCCGGGAAAGGGCGGCCAGCCCATCTGTTTTCCTCCGATGAGATGGCCGTGGATATGGAAGACACTCTGCAGCGAATCCGGCCCGGAGTTGAAAACCAGCCGGTAACCCGAATCCCGGATGCCAAGAATCTCTGCCACCGTTCCGGCAGCAAGAAGAATCTGGCCTGCGAGCCCCTCATCTTCCGGCGCAAGGGCGGTGAGCGAGGAGATATGCTTGAGCGGGATAATCAGCGCATGGGCCGGAGCGACAGGGCTGATATCACGGAATGCCAGAACATGATCGTTGCGGTAAATCACCGAGGCGGGAATCTCGCCCCGCACTATCCGGCAGAAAAGACACTCATCTTCAAGGTTTGCCATGCACGCTCCTGGGGCTTGTTCATTGGGGGTATAGAGAAAGAAAACGGCTCACTCCTCGGCGGAAGCATCAGCAACGGGCGGAGGTTCAGAAGCACTTGGTTCCGGCAGCTTCGAAGCAAGCACCTTGTCGATTCGCTGGCCATCAAGGTCGACAATCTCAAGGCTCCAGCTCTCCCATATCATGATGTCACCGGTCTGGGGCATTCTTCCGAGCAGCCACATCATGAGGCCGCTGAGCGTATGATAGAGTCCCTTGTCTTCATCCGGAACCGACTTGAGCTCAAGGGTATCCTTCAGTTCGGGCACGGGAATGAGGCCGTCGAGCAGCCAGGAGCCGTCATGACGCTCCACGGCCCAGGAGTCCTCGCCGTTACGCGGCACAAACTCCCCGGTCACCGCTTCCAGAAGATCCTGCAGAGTGACAAGACCCTGTATCTCGCCATACTCGTCGACGACAAAAACCATCTGTGTGCCCGATGTCCTGAAATGGTCGAGCAGCTCCATGCCGGTAAGGGTTTCAGGGACATAGACGCAGGGCTGAAGCTGCGAAGTGAACTCCGTAAGCCCGCCCTTCAGGGTCTTCGAAAGCAGCTGTTTGGAGTTGACGACGCCAAGCAGCGACTGAAGGCCTCCACTGCAGACAGGGAAACGCGAATGCTCCGACTCCGTCACCCGAAGGATGTTATCCTCAAGAGAGCGGGAGACGTCAAGGTAGACGATGTCCGCCCTCGGCACCATAAGGGTCCCGAGCTGGCGATCGTCGAGGCGAAAGACGTTGCGCACCATCTCATGCTCATGCTGTTCGATAACGCCGGCCTCTGAGCCCTCCTCAAGCATGGCGTGAATCTCCTCCTCCGTGACGCTCGGAATAATCTGCGGGCTTTTGCCCATGAGCTTCAGAATAGCATCGGTCGAAGCCGAAAGCAGCTTGACGAACGGACGGGTTATGATGGAGAGTGTGTGCATGGGGCGTGCGACCGTACGGGCTATCCCCTCGGGATTGAACTGGCCGAGCCGCTTCGGCACAAGCTCGCCGATGACGATGGTGACATAGGTAATCGAAAGAACCACAATCGCTGTAGCAGCGATATGGCTCATCTTGGGATCCATCCCTGCCATAATAAAACTTTCGGCCAAAGGAGCAGCAAGTGCACCCTCACCGACAATACCGTTCAGGATGCCGATGGAGGTAATGCCGATCTGTATAACCGAAAGAAAGCGGATAGGCTCCTGGCCAAGCTTCATGGCCACCTCTGCAGCCTTGTCCCCGTCCTCAACAAGCTTTGCAAGTCGTGAGCGTTTTGCTGTCACCAGCGCAATCTCCGACATGGCGAACATGCCGTTGATGATGATCAGCAAAAAAAGAAAAAGTATTTCCATGCATGGGTAATTGAACCTTCGGGGGACTCTCTCAACTCATCTGCATCCCGCCACCATCGTGTGGCAACGCCCGCCGAACGCTCTGTTCTTATAATCCTGACGCCCCGAAAATGGTCGCGAGCGCTTATTTCAACCTATTATAAGTATTAACGGGGAAATAATGTAAAAGATTCATGGTCCCCGGGAGTGCGGAGCCCAGGGAGTTGACACGCGTTCCCTCACAGAAACGATCTTTGCTCTTCCATACGACCTTGCATGACCCATGTAACCCATAGGTCATTATAGTATCCAGGGTCAATTCTCCCGAAGCTCCGCCGAGCCAACCAGAACCGATCTCAGCTCTTCGATAGATTCCATGACAGACCCATGGGCCCTATACTCCTCTCCCTGAAGGGTGCTCACTGAAAAACGATTTGATCTTGGCGACAAACTGGTTTTCAGTCAACCGGTCACAGGGCTCGAGAGCGACCACTCGCTCCTTCAGTGCTCCGGATTTGCCGATTTCAGCTGAGAGCTCGACCTTGGCTTCGCCTGGCCCGAAAATGGCAATTGCGCCGCTGTCGGCAAGCTCGCCAATCACTTTCTTGTAAAATGCATGGTACTGGTGCTTTCGGCTTTCGTCGGCGGTCTGCTCATGCGATACCGACTGCGCGACGGAGGTCCCGCCGGCTTTCCATCCTCCTGACGGCCGGAAATGGCTTTCAGCGCCCGACTTCAAATGGTGAACCGCCGCGCCCTCGCCTTCAATAGAGACGAATAACGCCTCTTTGTGATCGATCCAGAGACCTGTCTCTTTTTTCATTGCTGTGACCCTCCCCTTTGCGATGAGTTACCTGAATACGAGCCAGATAGTCAGTACGGCGGGGGACACCTTGCAGGAAATATAACCATTTATTTTCGCCAAATCGCTCCCGGAAGGAAACAGAAAAGCCCCTTGCAAGCAAGGGGCTTTTCAAAAACAAAGGAACTGCCAATCGAAATCAGCGAGCGTTCATTGCTTATTTTGCTGCAGGAGCTGCTGCTGCAGGAGCTGCTGCTTCTTTCTTTGCTTCTGCTTTCTTAGCTGCTTTCTTTGCAACTTTCTTCTTTGCAACTTTCTTTGCAGGAGCTTCTGCTTTTGCTTCAGCAGCAACAGCTGGCTTTGCATCAGCAGCCTTGTCAGCTGCGAAAGAAACACCACCGAAGATTGCGGTCATTGCAAGTGTTGCAACAAGGCCAGCGAAAAGAGTCTTTTTCATTTGTTATCTCGTTTTGTATTAGGAGTAAAAAAATGGAAGAGAATTATGTTCCTTCCTATTCATTTATACGCACGCCGTCTTTTTTTCTTTCAAAAAAAATGAAACTGATAAAAAAAAATCTTCGCCTGTGCAATAGAGGGCAAGAGCGGCCCTTAGCGCGACAGTGAATCAGGGCGAGCCAAGGCCGGAACCGGCTTTATCGGCACAGGGGGGTGACGGTGATACTTTTTCTCCCATGCCTGAATGGTGACGGCCCGGAAGTATCGCTTTCCAATCTTTACTCCCGTTATTTTCAGATATTTCCCGACGTCAAGCGAAGTCCCTGGACGCAGCTCTGCCTTGCTGATATCGATCAGCCAGAGTCCTTTTTTGAAATCCCTTATGACAATAAAGCCGGAGATTCTATTGTCCTCTGTGATCTTGCCGCCAAGCCGCCCCGTTTCGGAATGGGTCCAACGGTGCTCATTGGCATAGATCAGGTTGTTATAGATATGGACATTCTCAATGAGATAACGATGGATATAACCGCCGACATCCATGGTGTTTAACCCAAGACTGATTACCAGACTCACTGCAACCGAGCCGGCAAGGAGCCTTGTTGCCGGATAACGGTACCCCTTGCTGGTGTGGCGAAGGCCGATATAGGCCGACAGAGTGAAGAGCAGGAGCGCCCCAAGCCAGATATAGGGAATGCTTTCGAACATGTCGGCAATGGCCGGCTGCTGCGAAAAGAACCGATTGATATTGTCCTGGTCTGCTATAAAATCGTTGTCGATAAAGACATAGATGGCCGCGGCCATGGCGATGCTGCCGGTCAGAACGGAGAGTGCGGCAAGCAGCCAGAACCCGGCATAGCGAAGCAGGAAATGCCACCGGGGAATCGGCACGGCATGGCGCTTCTCAATCTCTTCAAGTATCGACTCTGATCTCTCCTTCGGCATATTCATGATGACTGACTCTCTTCTAAAGAACTTTTTATTTTTTTCTTTGCCCTGTTGATGAGCGTGGCAACGGTCCCCTGAGGTATCTGAAGGATATCGGATATCTCTTCATACCGTTTTTCCTCAAAAAACTTCAGGACGATAATATCTCGACTTTTCTGATCCAGCCGGCCGACCGCCGCCTGTATTTCGGATGCAGTGTATCGCACGCTGTCGTGCGACTCCATGCCAAGGTCGTCGATCACCTTTTCAAACAGGAAAAAATCATGCTCCTTCTCTAATACGATCGGGCGGAGCCTTTCCTTTCGAAATGCGCTGACTATTTCGTTATGCGCTATTCTGTAGATCCAGGATGAGAACTGGAGGGAGTGATCATAGTCATTGAGATGCGTGTAGGTTTTGATGAAGACCTCCTGAAGGAGATCCTGCGCGCTGCTGGAGTCCCTGCATCCCATGCGGAGGATATACCTTAAAAGCGGGGCTTCATAGCGCCGGACAATAGCCGAAAACGCATGCCTGTCAAGAAGCGTTCTCTGAACCAGCTCCTGATCGGTATCCTGTTTTTGCGGTGAAGGCGTCAGCATGTCAGATATATCCTCTCATACAGGAAAAAAAACCCCCGGGCTCAAACCAAAAAGGAGCCCGGTTTCAGGGCATAGCCGGAAGAAGGAGTGTGCTCCCCGATAGCATTGCCTGATAACAATATACGATAGTTTCCTTTGGAAAAAGCGCAGACTCTTTAGCGCTCTCTGGCCGGAAATGCTGCGCTGAAGGCATGGAGAGTACCCGGCGGCAGGGGAAAGGCGAACAGCCCGGAACTCTCCGGGCTGCGGGTATAAAGAGCGGTTTTAGGCGCACGCGTTCCGAGAGAGCCGTCAGAGCGACTCCCTGACCGCCTTCTCCTTTTCCGATAAGAGCTTCGCTCCCAGAAAGCCCCGGTTCATGCGGGCGATATTGACCACGGAGATCCCTTTGGGGCACTCCGCTTCACAGGCGTAGGTGTTGCTGCAGTTGCCGAAACCGAGCTCATCCATGCAGGCAACCATCTTCTGCACCCGCCGGGATGCCTCTGCCTCTCCCTGGGGGAGCAGGGCGAGATGCGATACCTTCGCACCGATAAAGAGCATTGCTGCGGCATTGGAACATGCGGCCACGCAGGCGCCGCATCCGATGCAGGTGGCCGCGTCGAATGCCGCGTCCGAGCGCTCCTTGGGGACCGGAATGGTATTGGCATCCGGAATCCCTCCGGTGTTGACCGAAACATATCCCCCTGCCTGGATAATCCTGTCGAGGGCGCTGCGGTCGACAATAAGGTCCCTGATGACAGGAAATGCCTTTGCTCTCCATGGCTCAATGTGGATGGTCTGGCCATCCTTGAATGAGCGCATGTGCAGCTGGCAGGTGGTAACCCCCTTGACCGGGCCGTGAGGCCGGCCGTTGATGTAGAGGCTGCATGTTCCGCAAATCCCCTCCCTGCAGTCGTGGTCGAAGGAGACCGGATCTTTGCCGCTATCGATGAGATCCTTGTTGAGGGTGTCGAGCATTTCAAAAAAAGAGCTGTCGGAGGAGATCCCTGAAACATCGTAGGAAACCATCTCTCCTTTTGCGGCAGCGCTCTTCTGGCGCCAGATCTTCAGCGTAAAGTTCATAATGTCCTGTTATTTGTAGCTCCGCTGGGAGAGCTTGATCGCATTGAATTGAAGTTCCTCCCTGTGCAGCCGGGCCGTTGCATCACGCCCCAGGGACTCCCACGCGCCGACAAATGCGAATTTGTCGTCATTGCGCAAGGCCTCGCCGTCACTGGTCTGATACTCCTCCCTGAAATGGCCGCCACACGACTCCTTGCGCTGAAGGGCATCGCGCACCATGAGCTCGCCGAGTTCTATGAAATCGGCCACGCGACAGGCTTTTTCGAGCTCGGGGTTGAACTCCTGAAGCCCTCCCGGAATCCGGACAGAGCGCGCAAACTCCTGGCGCAACTCGGTGATGAGATAGAGCGCTTCGCCAAGACCGTGCTCGTTGCGGGCCATTCCGCAGTAATCCCACATGACCTTGCCGAGGCGACGATGAAAGTGATCGACCGACTCTTTTGCCGCAGTGTTCATGAGTCTCTTGAGGCGGTCGGTGACCCCGTCAGCTGCAAGGTTGAACTCGCTCGAAGAGGGGTCGAAGCGCGGCGTGTGGATCTCTGCGGCAAGATAATTGCCGATGGTGTAGGGGAGAACGAAATAGCCGTCGGCCAGACCCTGCATGAGCGCCGATGCGCCAAGGCGGTTCGCCCCGTGATCGGAAAAATTGCACTCCCCTATGGCATAGAGGCCGGGAATGGTGGTCATCAGCTCGTAATCGACCCAGAGCCCGCCCATCGTGTAGTGGACCGCAGGGTAGATCATCATCGGCGTGTCGTATGGGCTTTCGGCCACAATCTGTTCATACATCTGGAAGAGGTTGCCGTAGAGGGCGTCGATGGTATCATGCCCCTTGCGCTTGATAGCGTCGGCAAAATCGAGATAGACCGCCATGCCGGTAGCACCGACGCCAAAACCTGCGTCACAGCGCTCCTTTGCCGCCCTGGAGGCAACATCCCTCGGCACAAGGTTGCCGAATGCGGGATAGCGACGCTCGAGGTAGTAGTCCCTGTCCTCCTCGGGGATTTCGGAGGGCTTGATATCTTTATGGCGCAGCCTTTCGACATCCTTCTTTTTGGCCGGGACCCAAATTCTGCCATCGTTGCGAAGGCTCTCGCTCATCAGGGTGAGCTTGGACTGAAAATCTCCATGCACCGGGATGCAGGTCGGATGTATCTGCGTAAAGGAGGGGTTGGCAAACATCGCGCCCTTCCGGTATGCACTCCATGCGGGAGTGACATTTGAGCCCATCGCGTTGGTAGAGAGGAAGAAGACATTGCCATATCCACCGCTGGCAAGCACGACGGCATGCGCTGCGTGGCGCTCAATCTCGCCGGTCACGAGGTTGCGGGCGATGATACCCCTGGCCTTGCCGTCGACCAGCACCATATCAAGTACATCACGGCGGTTATAGAGGGTAACATTGCCCTCGGCAATCTGGCGGCTGAGTGCGCCGTATGCCCCGAGCAGAAGCTGCTGGCCGGTCTGCCCCCTCGCATAGAAGGTCCTCGATACCTGCGCGCCACCGAAGGAGCGGTTGGTCAACAGGCCCCCGTACTCTCTGGCGAACGGGACACCCTGGGCGACACAGAGATCGATAATCTGGTTGCTTACCTCGGCAAGCCGGTAGACGTTAGCCTCCCTGGCACGGTAGTCTCCTCCCTTGATGGTATCGTAAAAGAGCCGGAAAGCGCTGTCGCCGTCATTTGCGTAGTTCTTGGCGGCATTGATGCCGCCCTGAGCGGCGATGCTGTGGGCGCGGCGCGGCGTATCCTGATAGCAATAGACCTTGACATTGTATCCTAGCTGGCCGAGCGATGCAGCGGCTGAAGCCCCGGCGAGGCCGGTGCCGACCACGATGATGTCAAGTTTGCGCTTGTTGTTGGGGTTGACCAGCTTGCATCCCGATTTGTAGGCCGTCCACTTGTCAGCGAGAGGTCCCTCCGGAATTTTGGCGTTGAGGCTTGTCATTGAGGAGCGTTGTAAGGGTGATTATCGATTGATAACAGAGTCTGAGGCCGCATGGAGTGCCTACTTGCAAAAGAGAATGACGATCGGTACCAGACTGAAGCCCGCGGCAGTCATAACCGAATAGGCTGTCCCGATCACCTTGACGGCCGGCATGTATCGGCTATGGTTCCATCCAAGCGTCTGAAACGCGGACTGGATTGCATGGTTCAGATGCACTCCGAGAACAATAAAGCTGGCGATGTAGATGGCGCTGTATCCCGGATTCGAAAAGAGAAGCAGTGAGCGATGATAGAAGTCGTGGCGCTCTATGCCGGGAGGGGCCTCAACAAGGCCGACCTTGATGAAGTAGAAATCGACGAAATGAAGGGCAAGGAAAAGGAAGATGATGATACCGGTATGAAACATGTACTTCGACATGAACGAAGTATCCGAGCTGTTGCTGCAGACGTAGGCGGATGGTCTGGCGATGCGGTTCTGGATGGAGACCACAAGGCCGTAAGCAATGTGGAGCAGAAAACCGGAAAAGAGGACGATCTCGAAAACCCTGATTACCGGATTGGTGCCCATGAAGGTTGCCGCCTCGGTGAACGTACGGCCGCCATCATCTTTCAGCAACATCAGGTTGATGCCAAGATGCACGCAAAGGAAGGTAACCAGAAAAAGCCCTGCAAGTGCCATGAGCACTTTCCTGGTAATGGATGAAAACAAGAGCATGGTGTTCATTCAGTGGTTGATTCGATGGAAAAGAACAGTGGATTATCTCCGATGGGCATTAAGGTAATGAGCCGGGTTTTAACTTCCAATAAAAAAATCCTCACCGCGCCCCCTCTTCAACGAGGGCGACTGCCCTGACTGGCGAAGCTTCAGCTCCAGTCATTTTCAGGGGCAAACAGCAAAAAATGAACGGTGAGTCCGGAATCGAGTCCAGCCCTGCAAGGTTTTCGACGATAATAATCCCGCTTTGGAGCAGCCGGGCATGGACCGGGAACCCCCCGGCCTCAGGCGGGTCCACAGAGACCGCATCGACCCCTACGCCTTTGAGTGAGAAGCCGGCCAGCCAGAGCGCAGCCTCCGGGGAGAGCACCGGATAAGCAGCGTAATAGCCGGGAGTGCCCCAGTATCGATCCCACCCAGAGCGGAACAGGAGAAACTCGCACGCCATTATTTTCTGGCGAAAGGGTTCAAGCATCTCAACGGAGATAACACCACCAGGAGTGCCCCTCAATTCAAGCACTAGTCCGGGTCCAATAAACCGCTCCGCCGGGAAATCGTCGAGCGTCTCTCCGCCGTCAAGGATATGGGAGGGGAGATCGACATGCGTTCCTGCGTGTGAAGAGAGGACGAGGATGCGTTCGGCAAAGCCATCTTGAACAATGTTGCTCAACAGATGAAACTCGGGAGCTGGCGTTCCGGGGTAGAGGGGCATCCCTGTTTCAATAGCATGACTGAGATCAATTACCCTCATCGTGTTGCATCAAGGTTCAGCGCTCCGGCTGCGAGGCATCAGTGGCCGATTCGCCGGGAAACATAGTCGACAATCGTTCTGACGGCCTTCTCCTGCTCGCAGTCGCAGAAAACCTGGTGCCCGGAACGCTCCAGCCAGACGACCGACCGCTCTCCCGGATCGGTTGAGATGCCGCTGCAGAGCAGTGCGGCGCTTTCGGGAAGCACGGTGCTCTCCTTGCGGTTGTGAAGGATCAGAACCGGCACGTCAACCTTGCCAAGCAGTGCCATGGTCGTGCGAACGAGATCAAAAAAAGAGAGGATGGCATCGGTCGGGACCCACGGGTAATGAGGATGCCCTCCTGCTTGGCGACGGGAGGGAAGGTCGCTTTTGAGCTCCCATTTGCCCGTAATCCGGCTGACGAGCGGCGCCAGAAAATGCAGCGGTCGACCGGGAGCCAAGAGAGAGGCCAGCTTGAGTGCCGGCGCAGCCAGTACGAGAGAATCGACCTTTGCCCTGTGCCGGGCGGCAAGGTTGAGAGCAAGCAGCGCTCCCATGCTGTGGCCGATAATAATGATACGCTCTACCTCTTCTGCCATCACCATAAATGCCCGCTCTGCATCAGCCATCCATGTCTCCCACCGGACTCCGCGAAGCGCCTCAGGGGAGGTGCAGCCATGCCCTGTCAAAAGCGGCATGCTGACAGGGATGCCAAGCTCCCGGAGGGGGGGGGCCAGAGGGGTCACACTCTCGAGCGTTGCAGTAAATCCATGGATAACCAGAACCCCGAAAGGCAATCCGGCTTTTTGCTGTACAACCATAACTGATAATCCAGAGTCTCTTTATGCCGGGCGCTGGAGCCCGTCTTGTCCCTGAAGATACCTCTTATAGGGAAATTTCCGTAAATTGATTACTCTTCGGGGTAGAGCCAACAATAAAACCCCGGCAATACAAACTGCTCCGAAAAGATGCGCGCAGTGAACCCCATGACCCCCATGAATCCTCAATTGAGAAATCTTGTTGTTCCTGCATTCCTGGTGCTGGCTCTCGGCCTCAGTGCCTGCTCCACGACGCGCCCCTCTTCATCGGGAATCGATAGCAGCGGCATCTCACCCCGGGAGGCATACCGCCTGGGAAAGATCAAGAACACCCCATACTTCATCAATGGCCGGCTCTATATCCCCATGAGCTATGAGGAGTCGGCATCCTATGAGGAGACCGGCATAGCCTCCTGGTACGGTCAGGAAACCCTTGACCAGCATAACGGGCAGCTTACCGCATTCGGCGAGACGTTCGACCCTTCAAAGCCGAGCGCCGCGCATAAATACCTTCCGCTTCCCGCCATTGTCAAGGTGACCAACCTCGACACCCTCGCTACAATTACCGTAAGGGTGAACGACCGGGGGCCGTTTGTCGACGACCGCATCATCGACCTCTCCGCGGAGGCGGCAAAGCGACTGGGATTCTTCGAGAAGGGGACTGCAAGGGTAAAGATCGAGGTGCTCAATCGCTGAATGCGCCAGATTCCGAGGGCTCATCATCCACTTGAGATGGCAATGAAACAGGAGTGTGACTTCTTTCTGCGAGTCTGCGAGCTTGTCTCTCGGGTGCCGCCAGGCCGGGTAACCACTTACGGAGATGTTGCCGAACAGCTTGGGCTCCGCTCCTCAGCAAGGATGGTCGGCTGGGCTCTCTCTGCGGCGGATACGGCTCTGGTGCCTGCCCACAGAGTGGTCAACCGGTTCGGCGCACTGACGGGAAGGGGGCATTTTCTTGGTGCCGACACGATGCGGAGCATGCTTGAAGCCGAAGGGGTATCCTTTCGGGAGGACGGGACGGTTGAGCTGACGAGGCATCGTCACCCGTTCAGCCCCAGTGAGAGGAGCTGAACGGGTCGTTGTTCATTTTTTCATGAACGCCGCGTCTTCCATAAATTTTTTGAGACCAATATCGGTCAGCGGATGATTGACCAGCTGGCGGATCACGCTGTATGGGATGGTGGCGATATCGGCGCCCATCATGGCTGAATCGACCACATGCTGGGGATGCCGCACGCTGGCAACAATCACCTCTGTCTGATAGCCGTAGTTGTCATAGATGGTGACGATCTGCTCGACCAGCGCCATTCCCTCGGTGCTGATGTCGTCGAGCCTTCCGACAAACGGACTCACATAGCTTGCTCCGGCCTTGGCGGCAAGCAGCGCCTGGTTCGGCGAGAAGACAAGGGTCGCGTTGGTCGGAATTCCCTGGGAGGAGAAGTGCTTGATAGCCTTCAGTCCGTCAAGCGTCAGAGGGCATTTGATCACCACGTTTTCGTCGATTGCGGCAAGATCCTCTCCCTCAGCGATCATCTCCTCGGCCTTGAGCGTGGTCACCTCTGCGCTTACCGGCCCGTCCACAATCGCACATATCCTTGCGATATGCTCCTTGAAGTCCGTGTAGGTGAAACTCGACGGGTCGCCGACGATTTTGGCAATCAGCGAGGGGTTGGTGGTAACGCCGTCGAGCATGCCAAGCTCTTTTGCGGCGTTGATTTCGTCAAGATTGGCGGTATCGATGAAAAATTTCATGGCAGCTCCTCAGGCGTTTACCTGTTGACGATCCAGCATTGCATTAAAGTTCCTTGCCTGGCGGTCCTCCCAGTTCCTCTTGTGGTAGGCATAACCGGCAATAAGCGGCAGCGCGATGGTCGCCTCGGCAAAGACCATCTGCTCCAGTGCGGTATCGACCTTGCCCCACGAGCTGGCCTCCTTGAGCGTCGAGCCGGAAAGCGCGCCGTCACGCTCATCTGCCACCGTAATCTGCACGGCGTAGGTGTGCATGGAGACATCCTCATAGCCGAGCACCTCAGCTGCAACAACAATATCCTGCGTAAAGTTCTTGGGAACACCGCCGCCAATCATGAAGATGCCGGTACGGTCGTTCTCGATCTTTATTCTGGTGAGCTCACGGAAATCCTTGACCGAGTCGATCGAGACATGCTTGTCGGAGTTGTTCCACTGGTGGTGCACAAGGCCGAACCCGGCAGAACAGTCGGAGAAAGCAGGGCAGAAGATCGGGACTCCCTTCTCATAGGCCTTGTAGACAATCGAGTTGCGGTCATGGTTGTTCGCCTCGATGTAGCGGCCCATCTCAACGATGAATTCGCGCGAAGAGAAGGCTCCGGGCTTCATGGAGTTGGCGATAACGGCCGTGGTGTCGTCACAGACACGAAGATCGTCCTCGTCGATATAGGTATCGTAGATGCGGTCAACACTCATCTCGCGCAGAATCGCGTCATCGATGAATGGTGTCCCCTTGTAGTGACGGAAGCCGAGGGCTTCGAAAAAGTCCTGATCGACGATATTTGCTCCGGTGGAGACGATAGCGTCGACCATATTGCTTTCGAGCATGTCGATGATGACCTGCTTCAGTCCGGCGCTGATCAGCGAGCCGGCAAGAGTGAGAATGACTGCGCACTCCTTGTCCTGCTGCATGAGGTCAAGAATCGAGGCCGCACGGGCAAGGTTCCTTGCCTGAAATGCGGTATCGGCCATCTGGTCGATGAGCGGAACAATGTTAAGCTGCTTGATATCAATATGACGGACCGGCTCGCTGAGCAGCTCCTCTTTTCTGACTCCTGTTTCCATAAGGACTCCCGACCTTGTTAAGGTTAAACTATGATTATAAATAAAAAAGGAGAGCAAGCTGACTATATCACACACGCAAATCGCCGGATGCTGCTTCCTTCCGGACCTGACATGGTTGGGCGACAGCGTGTTGTATAGGACTTACTCTCCAAAGGATCGGTTTCGGATTCCCTCTTTTTGGGGTGAAATCGAAACAAGTGGCATAATATAGCGCACGCCCGCCAAAAAACAAACAAAGCCCTTTTATCTTTCTTTCAACTGTTATAACTTCTGAGGCGTTTCAAGCTTTCCAGTTCAACCCCGACCTCGCTGTAAACGGCTGTAGTGCCGCCAGTTATTCGGCAACAGAGATCTTTTATGGGAACACTCCGAATCCTAAGCGGGATGAGGCCGACAGGCAAACTCCATCTCGGACACTATACCGGCGCACTTGAAAACTGGGTGGCGCAGCAGAATCAGGTGACCGCAGAGGGCGGAAGGGTATACGAGACCTGTTTCCTCATTGCCGATTATCACAACCTGACAACCTCTCTCGACACCAGCGAAATTTTCAGCCACACCCTCGACATGCTGGTCGACTGGCTCGCTGCGGGAGTCGATCCGGAGAAAAGCCCGCTCTTCCGACAGTCGCAGATCAAGGAGCACGCTGAGCTCTTCCTGCTCTTCTCCATGCTGATTACCTCATCGCGTCTCGAAAGAAATCCCACACTCAAGGAGCAGGTGCGCGACCTGAACATGGAGTCGCTGACCTACGGCCACCTCGGCTACCCGGTACTGCAGGCAGCCGACATCCTCCTCTACAAGGGGAACGTCGTTCCGGTCGGAGAGGACCAGCTCCCTCATGTTGAAATAACAAGGGAGATTGCCCGAAGGTTCAACAACCTCTACCCCCATCCCGCTATCGGGGATGTTTTTCCTGAACCGGCGCCTAAAATCACCAAATTCTCGAGGCTTGTCGGCCTCGACGGCAAGGCCAAGATGTCGAAGTCTCTCGGCAACACCATTTTTCTGGCCGACGGCCCCGAAGAGGTGCAGAAAAAGATGCGCACCGCCGTTACCGACACCGAAAAGGTCCGCAAAAACGATCCTGGTCGCCCGGAGGTCTGCACCGTCTTCAGCTACCACGAAAAGTTCGCGGAGCCTCTGCAGCTCGCTCAAATTGAAGAGGACTGCCGTACCGGTTCGCTTGGATGCGTCGATTGCAAACGAATCTGCTCTGAAAACATATCCGCTGAGCTTGCCCCGCTGCTGGAAAGGCGGAGATATTATGAGGCAAACACCAATCTCGTCAAATCCATACTGCTCGACGGGGAGGCAAAGGCTGAAGTCATTGCCGGCCATACCATGCAGGAAGTGAGAGCCGCCATGAAACTCGGCGAAAAGCGGTGGTAACCCAATCAACAACCCCTATGGCGAGCGACAGGAGACCGGCATTTATTTTTGATATGGACGGGGTGCTGACCGACAACATGCGCTTCCATGCGGATTCATGGGTTGAGCTCTTTCGGGATTTCGGCCTGGAAGGACTTGATCCGGAGCGCTATCTGGTAGAGACGGCCGGCATGAAAGGGCTGGACGTGCTCCGCTACTTTCTCGACCCGAAGATCAGTGAGGCTGAAGCAGAGCGTTTGACCGAACTCAAGGACTTTCTCTATCGGAGTGCCTCACGCGACCGCATCAAACCGATGGCAGGGCTTGAAGCCTTTCTCGATGCGGCCACAGCAAGAGCGGTCTCTCTCGGCATCGGCACCGGTGCCGGCCCGAAAAATATCGACTACGTGCTAGGACTTCTGGGCATTGCCGACAAATTCCAGGCAATCGTCAATCCCTACCAAGTCACTCATGGAAAACCCCATCCCGACATATTCCTGAAGGTCGCCGAACTGCTCAAGAGAGATCCCTCTTCATGCATCGTCTTTGAGGACGCCCTGCCGGGGGCGGAAGCGGCCCGCCGCGCCGGAATGAAATGCGTTGCCGTCACAACGACCAACAAGCGAAGCATCTTCAGCAGCTTTGATAATATTGTCGGTATCATCGACGACTTCACTGAGCTCTCTGTGGAGAACCTCCTCCGGGAACTCGAGATCAATTCAATACCTGGCTTGGCTACCAATAGAGAACAGAGAATCAATGCATGACTTTTTTCTTCCTGTCATCGAGAGGGCGCTCTCTTCGGCAGGCATAGCGACAAAAAAACCGATCCAGATCGAGCAGCCTTCCGACAGAAAGTTTGGCGACTTTTCGACCAACATCGCCCTCCTTTCGGCCAAAGAGTGCAGGAAAAACCCGCGCGAACTGGCACAGGAGATCATCCGCCATCTTATCTTCCCGCCCAACACCATCGCCCGAATCGAGGTCGGCGGGGCTGGATTCATCAATTTCTATCTCACGCCTGCCTTCATCATGCGCTTTGCGGAGCAGGTGCTTCGGGAAGGATATGACTACGGAAAAGGGGTTGGCGGAAAGGGAAAGCGCGCAGTCGTGGAGTATGTCAGCGCCAACCCGACAGGGCCGCTAACCATAGGAAGGGGCAGGGGGGGCGTACTGGGAGACTGCATTGCCAATCTGCTCGAGACCCAGGGCTACGAAGTTACCCGGGAGTACTACTTCAATGATGCCGGCCGCCAGATGCAGATTCTCGGAGAGTCGGTCATGCTCCGCTACAAGGAGGCCTGCGGCTGCGCCATCGATTTCCCCGACACCCACTATCAGGGCGACTATATCAGGGATATCGCCGAAAAGATCCGTAGCGAACACGGCCGGTCGCTTGTCGAAAGCAGCGATATCCAGCTCTTTAAAAGCAGCGCCGAGTCCATCATTTTCGGCTCAATCCGCAAAACACTCGAACGGCTGGGCATCGTTCATGACTCCTTTTTCAACGAGCATACGCTCTACACCCCCGATGCGGAGGGCGTAACGGCAAATCAGCGGGTGATTGACGCCCTCCGCCAGAAAGAGTTTATCGCAGAGTATGACGGCGCGACCTGGTTCCTGACGACAAAGCTCGGCCAGGAAAAGGACAAGGTGCTCATCAAGTCATCGGGAGAGCCGAGCTACCGGCTCCCCGACATCGCCTACCACATCACCAAGTACGAGCGCGACTTCTCTATGATGGTCAACGTCTTCGGGGCTGATCATATTGACGAATATCCCGATGTTCTTGAGGCCCTGAAAATCCTCGGATACGACACGTCGCGCATCAAGGTTGCCATCAATCAGTTCGTGACGACAACGGTTGACGGCGAGACGGTTAAAATGTCGACAAGAAAGGGGAACGCCGACCTGCTCGACGATCTCATCGACGATGTGGGCGCAGATGCCACGAGGCTGTTTTTCATCATGCGAGGGAAAGATTCGCACCTGAACTTCGATGTCGACCTGGCAAAAAAACAGTCGAAAGAGAATCCCGTCTTCTATCTGCAGTACGCCCATGCAAGGATCTGCAGCCTTCTGCGCCTGGCTGAGCAGGAGTCGGCGTTCGACACCGCATCACGGCCTGAAGAGGGGTCGCTCGAGAGGCTCTCCTCACCGGCAGAGCTTCAGCTCGGATTTGCCATACTCGACTATCCGGACATGGCCAAAACAAGCCTGCGCCTGCTTGAACCGCAAAAAATGGTCGAATACCTCCACTCGCTTGCCGAGCAGTTCCACAGATTCTATCAGGAGTGTCCCATTCTGAAGGCAGACGCGGATGTTTCCAGAGCAAGGCTCTTCCTCTGTATGGCAACCCGGCAGGTGCTTCAGAACGGGTTCAGGATACTCGGTGTTTCGGCGCCCGAGTCTATGTGATTGGCGGCTGAGAGTAGAGCTTCTGCTCCGTGATGTATCGAAGAACGGACGCGGGAACCAGCCCCTCGACAGAGCCGCCTGCAGCAATCAGGCGGCGGACGGCGGAGGATGAGACAGGGGTGGCGAAATCGATAAGGCGAACGGAAGCCGCCTTCACCCCCGTTTCCGGAAGCGATGGATGACCCCCTTCCTGCTTCCTGCCGAATACCGCAATACCGGCCAGTGAGCATATCTCTTCCGGCTCCTTCCACAAGGAAAAATCCCGATAGCTGTCCTCACCGACAAGGAGGGTCAACGTTGCATCGGGATAAAGCGCACGGATATGGCGGAGAAGATCTATGGTATATGAGGGCTTCAACTGGTCAAGCTCCCATCGGCTGACCTCACTGCACTCGCCGGCAAGATTGATTTCCGCCGACAGAAGCCTGGCCATAGCGAGCCGGTCGGCATCTCTGGCCACCTGCGACTGCTTGAGAGGGTTGTTGGAAACGGAGATGATAATCCTGTCAATCTCAAGCAGCTCTCTGGCGAAAAGACAGAGCGCCAGATGACCATTATGCGGCGGGTCGAAACTCCCGCCAAAAACAGCCAGATGCAAGGGTTTTATGCGGCTCAGTTGTTGCTGAAATTCTTCATGACCCTCTCTCTGACGGGCCCGATCTCTTTCTCTCTGCCGGGAAAAGCCTGAAGATACTGGTCAATCGCCTGGGAGGCATCAAACCACTTTTTGCGCCTTACAAGCACATCGATCTTGCCGCTCCAAGCCTTCTGCAAGTATCCGGTGTCCGGGTATCGCTTGATGATCTCGTCATAATAGATGCCGGCAGACTTGTACTTTTTCAGCTGAACATACTGATGCGCAATACCGTAAAGGTTTGCTGCAAGTTTTTCGCGAAGCCGGGGGATGATCCTGGCTGCATAGCGAAGGGTGTCGATGCGCGCAAATGCTGTCGTTGCCTTGGCATATCCTTCCTTGTAGGATTGATTGGAGGGATTGATCTTCACAAGTTCCCTGTATTTTTCGACATCAGCCGAAATCCTTGAGGAATCAGGAACGGGGTAGAGCTCCAGGTAGAGACCGTACTGCTCAATCGCCTTCGCAGTTACCTGCTGATCAAGCTCGGGCCCCGGAGAGATCTTCTCGTAGGATTTCCCAATCATGAAAAGGGCTGAGCGGGCATGCGGGGTAGAGGGAATCTGCTGCAAGAGTCTGTTGAAAGTATCTGCAGCAAGATAATACTGCTCGGTATAGTAGTAGGTTTTAGCCAGAAGAAACAGGACCTCGCCTTCCAATGCAGTGCCGCGTGAGGTAAATCGAAGTGGCTCAAGGCCGATAAGCGCGTCTGAATACTGTTTCTTGTCGAAAAGTCTCAGCGTTTTGGCATAGGAATCACTGACCAGGGTGTTGGGCTTCTGTGCGGGTTTTGATGAGGAACAAGCAGACATCAATAGAGTCCCCATCACAAGAAACATCATTGCTAAACGTGCAAGCACTCGGTTAACCGCCATAGCCAAACTCCATTATCCATTTATTGAAATGAGAAACCATATAATACGAAACTGCACAAAAAGAATAAGCAATCAGCAGATTTACTTGCATTATTTTGCGAAGGTCCACTTCCCCGCTGAGATAGACTTCGGGGCTCTGGATAAACATCCCGCTAAAATGCAAAAAGGGTAAAACCGTCGACGGGTGGCTGTGTGCAGGCGAATGGCTTAGTGGAGCTTAGGGGAGTCGAACCCCTGACCTTCTCATTGCGAACGAGACGCTCTACCAACTGAGCTAAAGCCCCGGATGCTCAATGCTACAAATTTCCGGCAATGAGTGCAAGCGGGAGGCGTCAATAATCTGAAAAAAAACAGCCTCCAAGGGAGGCTATTTTAGAGGGATAATTGAAGGGTAATCTCAGGCGGTTTCGGCCAGAAGTGCCTGCCTGAACATCTGCAACTGATGACTGACGCTTCCATCAAAAATCGTATCTCCGATCTTGACTGCCACTCCACCCAGAAGAGTCTCGTCTACAGTTACACTTGCCCTGATCTTTTTGCCGGTATAGTCCGCCAGCCTGCCGAGCAGTTCAGACGACTGGCTCTCAGAGAGCGTTACAGCGCTGGTGACATGGGCATTAACTACACCTCTTTTCTCATCAAGAAGAATCTCGAACTCACTGATAATCTCAGGGAGAAGTCCAGCCCTTTTTTTCAAAGCGATGAGCTTTAAAAAGAGATGCATCTTGACTCCAACGGAATCCCTGAAAACCTCTTCGAGAATATGAATTTTCTTATCCCCTTTGATAACAGGACTTCTGAGGGCATGAAGAAGATCACGGGAGTTTCCGAGTACATCCCTCACCACCTTCAGTTCTTCGACAATCTGGTCAAGGAAGTTGCCCTCTTCAGCTGCGGAGAGGAGTGCCGAGGCATATCGACGGCTTGCAATTAGAGTTGACATCTCGTGACCGGTTTCAGTTGCGTTTTGTGGAAAGATCCTGAATCATGCTGTCAACGATCTTTTTCTGTATGTCGGCATCAAGCGCGGTTCTGATAATCTTCTCAGCACCCTTGACGGCAAGATCGGCAACCTCATTGCGGAGCTCCTGCAACGCACGGCGTTTTTCCTGCTCAATCTCATCCTTGGCTGAAGAGATCATCTTCTGTGCCTCGGCCTGAGCCTTTTCGTTAATATCTGTACGAAGCTTGTCGGCAAACTCCTTGCCTTCGCGGATGATCCTGTCGGATTCCGCATCGGCCTTTGTGAGCAGCTCGCGGTTATTGCGAAGTATCTCTTCGGCTTCGTCCTTTGCCTTGTGGGCAGTGTCAATAGATGACTGAATTCCTTTTTCCCGCGCCTCAAGAGCTGAGATGATCGGGCCCCAGGCGACTTTTTTCAGAATAAGCAGTACAATCACGAATGTCAGCGCAGTCCAGAAAATAAGACCCGGTTCCGGGCTCAATAGGCTGCCTTCAAGAAGTATGATTCCCGACGTAAGCATGTACACTGTTTCCTTTAACGGGTTAATAAAGCCCGATTGCGGTCTGAACTCGTCAGCCGCAATCGGGATATCTTCTGTATCGGACCTCTGTCCGCGTCAAGCTTACTTAAGAGCAAGAAGAACGGCGATAACTTCGCCGAACAGACCGACACCTTCGATAAGAGCTGCGGCAATAATCATGGTCGTACGAATATCCGAAGCTGCCTCAGGCTGGCGAGCGGTGCCCTCTGTGGCAGATGCTGCGATGTTGCCGATACCAAGACCAGCGCCAATAACAGCAAGTCCAGCGCCGATACCTGCGCCCAAATAACCCAAACCAACATTACCCAAACCAGTAGCAACTGAAACGTCTGCCATGTAATTACCTCCGTTTATTTATTGTAAGTTTTTGCTAAAGCGTCATTAGCAAGGTTGAAAATACGCGAAAAATGAAAAGATAAAACTAATTCCCAAATAATCCCTCACCAAATTAATGGTGTGCAACCCCGGCCTCGTGCTCTGCGTGTCCCTCATGTGCCGTTGCAAGACCGATGAAGAGCGCGGAAAGCATGGTAAAAATAAATGCCTGAAGAAATGCGACGAACAGCTCAAGAAGATAGATAAAGATTGCAAAGGGAACAGAGACTGCTCCGGCAACCACATAGCTCTTGAGAATAAAGCTGATAAAGATAAGGCTGAGAATGATGATATGACCGGCGGTCATGTTGGCAAAAAGACGAACGGTGAGAGCAAACGGCTTGGTGAAGAGGCCGATGATCTCTATGGGAACAATAATGATCCAGAGCGCCCAGTGGGTTCCGGCGGTAAGGTGCGCAAGAAAGCCCTTGAGGCCATGAGCCTTCAATGCCGAGATCTGGGTAACGAAAAAAGTGAATACTGCGAGGGTGAGCGTAACGTTGATGTTTCCTGTGGCGGTTGCGCCGTAAGGAATAAGTCCAAACAGATTACAGAAAAGAATAAACATGAATACCGTAATGAGATAGGGCAGATGCTTCTCATATCCCGCGCCGATATTCGACTTTGCGACATCGAGCCTTACGAAGTCGACAAGTGCCTCCATGGCGTTTGAGAGCCCTTTCGGCGCCTGTCGGTCACTCATGCCCCTGTATTTGCTGCCAACGATGCTGAAAACAATCAGAAGAGCCGCCGACACAAGCCAGAGCATCACGACATGCTTGGTAATCGAAATATCAATGCCTGCAACCTTCGGAAGTATCGGAAGCTTGACGCTGCCGAAAGGAGGGAATGCAAACTCATTGCTGTTGAGAATGTGGTGCATGATAACTTCACCGGCCTTCTCCTCTTCAGGAGCCGCGGCAGCAGCCTTGCCTTCCGCCGAAGCCGTAACGGCGGCGGGAGCCTTCGGTTCTGTCGAAGCCGATACAACACTGTTCACATTCAAGAGAAGAGGCAGAACCAGCGCGATAACCCTTAATAAAGCCTTGGCCTGTTTGGCGTTAAACCGTTTCATGCAGTATTCTTTTTCTGTTTGTTTTTCTTCTGGTAGCCGAGAACCTCTACAATCAAATAAATACAGTAAAAGGCAAAAAGCGATATCACAAAGACATTGGATCCCTTCGGGTCTCTGTAGATGATAACAAAGACAAGCGCCATCAGAACCAGAAGCCTGGCCGTCAATCCACCGAATACCGATAGTGTGAAGATTCGTGGGGCCTTGTCAAACGCATACTCAAAGATCAGATACCCGGCAAGCGTGTTTGTCGCCACCATTATCCATGCAAACAGTACAGGACGAAAATTCTCGCCGCCGACCTGGATGCCCGAAAAGAGGAGGATACCTGCCCATAAAATGACAGTCAAGATAAAGAACTTTAAAAGAAAATCAAAGAGTGGCCTCATATAACCCCGTCCTTTCGTGTTTACTATCGAGAAAAAATTACCAGCTTATCTCTTTTTGTTGGCTGAGCGGACAACCTTTGCAAGAACCAGCCCCATCCCGACCATGCCGACGACCACCCCCGCAAGAAGCAGGATCGGTGAGGTTCCAAGCTTGCTGTCTCCCCAATACCCGAGCATCACAAAAAAGGCAAAACTCGCTGCAATCTGCAGACCTATGCCAAGATAGTCGGAAACCGCCCGGACCGAACGGCCGAACTGATCAGGAAAGCTCTCTTCATGACGATTCGGCATTGCTCATCACCCCTGTTTAAGAGTCGTGCAAAAAGGATCCCGGCTCGACTCCTCTGAAATCGCCCTGGTCCGGAGCATGCGACAGCAAGCAAGATACCATCTCTTCCTGAAATAATGAACCGCTTTGGCTATTCTTCCCCACAGGGGGCGGTTCATTGCACCAAAAACAATATTTTCACTCTTGCCCCTGTCACGATGCAGGGCATGCGAACGGTTAACGAAAGCCTCTCGAAACATCCCATGAAGCACACTCGATACACCGTACCGGCCCTCTTCGCCCGAGAGAGCGGAGTGGTCGCACTGGAGAGCACCAGAAATGGAGGCGTCAGTGAAGGCGCCTATGCATCGCTCAATCTTGGCAACAACACCGGAGACCTCCCTGAAAGAGTCAGTGAAAACACCTCCCTGCTGGCTCTTGATGCAGGCATCGACCCAAAGCGGCTGGTCAGCTCCGTGCAGGTCCATGGCACCCAAATCCTCAAGGCCGAAGCTCCGGGCCACTACCACGGTTATGATGCGTTCATTACAAGTGAAAAAGAGCTCTACCTCTGCATCCTGACTGCGGACTGCTATCCCGTTCTCATCTATGACCCCCGTCACCCGGCTGTCGGCGCGGCTCATGCTGGATGGAAGGGCAGTGCAGGAGAGATTGTCAGGAAAACGGTTGAAGCGATGCACCGGGAGTTCAGCACCCAGCCCTCGGAGTGCCTTGCCTATATCGGAACCGGGATCTCCGGCGCGGCCTATGAGGTCGACAAGGCGGTTGCCGAGGCGTTCAGGCCCGAATTCAGCAGACCCTCCCCGAGGTCGGGAGGCGAAAAGAAGTGCCTTCTTGATCTTCAGATGGTGAACTTCCGGCAGCTGACCGAGGCGGGGATTCCGGCGGCGCAGATAGCGCGATCTTCATGGTGCTCATCGCGAGACCGGGAGCTCTTTTTCTCCTACCGTCGCGACAACGGCGATACCGGCAGAATGCTCACCCTGATCGGGCTTCGTTCCGGTTGAAACGAAGCCTGAAGGGGATGCACTTCGCAGAAGTTCAGCTGAAACGCCTGCCGTAAGAGCCGAAAAGATCGTGCGCCTGGCGGCTGATCTCTTCGCGGAAGTCGGGATGGGCGATACTTGCCAGTGCCTCGGCCCTCTGGCGGAGATTCTTGCCATGGAGGTTGACAATGCCGAACTCGGTCACAACATACTGCACGTGCGCTCTGGTGGTCACAACTCCCGCTCCCGGTTTCAGCTGAGGAACGATTCTCGACAGCCCCCCTTTGGTTGTCGACGGCAACGCGATAATCGGCTTGCCCCCTTTTGAGAGCGCTGCACCGCGGATAAAGTCCATCTGTCCCCCGATGCCGGAGTAGTATCTCTGTCCGATCGAGTCGGCGCAGACCTGGCCGGTCATGTCAATTTCAAGCGCGCTGTTGATGGCGGTCACTTTCGGATTCTTGCGGATCTCCCTGGTGTCGTTGACATAGTCGGAAGGAAGCATCTCGACGAGAGGATTGTCGTCAACGAAATCGTAGAGTCTCCGGGTTCCGACCAGAAAGCTCGCAACAATGATCTCCCTGTGCGTCCGCTTCTGACTGCCGTTGATTACCCCTTTTTCGACCAGATCGATGACGCCGTCGGAGAACATCTCGGAGTGAATCCCGAGGTTCTTGTGATCGGAGAGTGCCGCCAGAGTGGCGTCAGGAATGGCGCCGATGCCCATCTGCAGGGTCGCTCCATCCTCGACAATCGAGGCGATATGCCGGCCGATACTGATCTCCGTATCGCTCAGCTTGTGAAGAGGGGTCTCAAGAAGGGGATCCGACACATCCACCATCGCATGAATCTTGCTGATGTGAAGAAGCCCCTCACCATGGGTTCGCGGCATGTTCGGATTGACCTGGGCAATAACCAGCTTGGCCGCATGGACCGCCGAAAGCGTCGCGTCGATCGAGACACCGAGAGAGCAGTAGCCGTGCCTGTCGGGAGGCGATACATGCACAAGGGCGACATCGAGCGGAAGCACCCCGCTCCTGAAGAGAGAGGGGACGTCGCTGAGGAAAACGGGAATGGCGTCGGCATCTCCATGCTGAACGGCATCCCTGATGTTGCGGCCAACAAAAAGAGCGTTCATCCGGAAGCTCTCCCTGTATTCCGGCCTGACATAGGGGGCGTCACCCTCCGTGTGAAGACTTACTATTTCGACTCCCCGAAGCTTGTCGGCCCTTCCGACCATCGCCTCTATCAGCCGCTGCGGTGTAGCTGCCGCGGTATGAAGAAAAACCCTGTCACCTGACTTGATCATTGCCACCGCATCTTCTGCGGAAAGCTTACAATAACGCATGAAACCCTTTTTGTTTATCGGAAAGCCCCCGATCAGATGCCGTTGTTTTTCCGGCGGAGATATGCCGGCGTATCTGAGGAGCCTTTCTGGATTTTATCTTCGTGATCCCCTGTTAAACCTGATTGCGTCGATTGCTCGGCGCCGCCATGGCTGAAATTTTTTCTTGCTCCAACCTCGTGAGGGTCATGGATGGACATCTGCCTTCTGATATAGGCGGGAATGCGCAGATCCTCCTCCTGCCGTTCGGGCAGGGTTGAAGCCGAAGGCCGGAGTGCCGACTGAGCCGCATGCCCCGGCCTGCTCCCCGGCAGAGCGACGCCGGCAGGTCGCAGGGGAGGCGCACTTCGATCCTCCGGAGAGACTCTCTTGAAGCCTGTTACAATGACGGTCACCCTGATTTCACCGGAAACCTGCGGCTCATCGACATAGCCGTTGATGATTTTGGCCTCGTTGCCAACCTGCTCCTCGATATAGCTCATGGCATCCCTGAGTTCCCACATCGATACCTGGCCGGTAATGTTGACCAGCACTCCCTTTGCGCCCTTGACCGACACGCCGTCGAGCAGGGGACTGTTGAGCGCATCCGAGGCGGCTTTCAGTCCGCGGCGCTCTCCTGCGGCAGCGCCGGAACCCATGACGGCATCGCCGGCTCCGCTCATGATGCTGCGCACATCGGCAAAATCGACATTGACATGACCGTGGCGGGTAATGATGTCGGCGATGCCTTTGGCTGCGCGATAAAGGACGTCGTTGGCCATGTTGAAAGCTTCGGTGGCACTGACCCCCTCCTCTGCAATGCTCAGGATCTTCTCGTTTTCAACCAGGATAAGGGTGTCGATATATTTTCGCAGCTCTGCAATGCCGCCGTCGGCAATCTTCGCCTTGACCTGACCTTCGAAGTTGAAGGGCCTGGTGACGACACCGATGGTCAGAATGCCCATGTTCCTGGCAATCGAGGCAATCACGGGAGCAGCGCCCGTACCCGTTCCCTTGCCCATCCCTGCGGCAATAAAGACCAGATCGGCGCCCTTGAGCTGGGCGGCAATGATGTCGCGGTCATCCTCGGCGGCCTGGCGGCCCTTTGCAGGATCCGCTCCCGCACCAAGGCCATTGGTGGCTTTTTTGCCGATCTGCACCCGGAGGGGCGCTTTCGAGTTGAGGAGTGCCTGGCGATCGGTATTGAAGACAATATATTCGACACCGCCGATCTTGCGATCGATCATGTTGTTGACCGCATTGCCTCCACAGCCGCCGACGCCGACAATCCTTATGGTTACCCCTTTTCCCTGGTCGCTGTCAAACAGGCCGGGGTCAAGCTCAAATGCCATGATGCACTTTCTCCGTTATAAAGCAATCGTTCTTTGGCTTCATCACAGCTGCGCCCAGAAATTCTTCAGCCATGCCTTCACCCGGTCCATTGCCGGCACCCTCGACTGAGAAGGATCCTTCACTGCCTTGGGGCGCTTCTCCTTGAGGGGAGTATCAACAACCTGTGGCGGTGGCGGCTCTGCCGGCACGGCAAACCCGTGCCCTCCGGGACGGATGTTCTGGAATGCATGGGCAACAAGCCCCATCACTGTAGCATACATCGGGTTGCTCACTGAACCCTTGATGCCCCCCGAAACCCCTTCCGGGTAGCCGATACGCACGTCGAGCCCGAGCACCTCTCGAGCAAGATCCTCTGTCCCCGGCAGGAGGGAGCCACCGCCGGTAATGATAGCTCCGGCGTTGATGTACTCGTAATAATCGGAACGCTTGATGGAGTCCCTGACCAGCTCCAGGATCTCAATCATGCGCGCCTCGATGATCATCACCAGCGAGCTCTTTGGAAATGATTTCTGCGGACGACCCTCGACACCCTCAATAAGCAGCTCCTCATCCTCGCCGCTGATTCTGGCAGAAGCGCATCCATGCCTGATCTTCAAGTCCTCGGCAACTTCGTTGAGCGCCCTGACTCCGTAAGCGACATCATGAGTAACATCGTTGGCAGCGACCTTGATGACATCGGAATAGCGGATAACACCGTCGATATAGATTGCGACGTCGGTGGTTCCGCCTCCGATATCGATGACGACAACACCGCTCTTCTTCTCGCCCTCCTTCATGACCGACATGCCCGATGCCACGGGCTCGAAGGTCAGCGCTCCGATCTCCAGACCGGCCTGCTCGACGCACTGGCGGATATTGCGAATCTTCGTTTTAAGGCCGACGACGATATATGCGCTGCCATTCATGGTCGTCCCGGCCATTCCTATGGGATCGGGAAGGCCCTCCTGGTCGTCGACGATGAACTCCTGGGGGATGACGTGAATGATCTCGTGCTCGATATCGAGGTAGCGGATGTTGGCCTTCGCCTTCTCCAGAAACCGCTTCACATCAGATTCATTGACAATACCGGTCTGATTGATGCTGATCTCGGAATTGCTCTGTATGCAGTAGACGTGAGCACCGGAAATACCGACATTGACAGCCCTGATGCGGATGGATGACTCCCGCTCTGCATCAGCGACAGCCGAGCGGATAGCTGCAACGGTCTTGTTTATATTGACGACCGTAGCGCGCTGAAGTCCGTCGGAATCGGAACGCCCCCTGCCGAGCACATTGATTTTCCCTGCCGCGTCCTTTTCGGCAACGACAACACAGACTTTCGTTGTCCCTATATCAAGGCCTACAGCGATATCGCTTTTCAGCATTATTCTATTCCTGCCTGATTGTCACAGGGGGGTTAACCTGCGGAGCCACCGGAGTTGCAGAATCCCTGGTAAAAATTCTGTCCCTGAACCTCAGATCCACAGTCTCAAAAGAGCCAAGACCTTTCTTTGAAACTACCTTTTGCCAGAATATCTCGAATTTTTTCAACTTTTCCTTGAAGTTGCCGTCATTGCCGACAATAAAACGGGTGGGGGTCTGAGCCGCTATGCAGTAACTCTGATTATTATCAGAAAAGTGAAACTCCCGAATTAAAAGCGAAGCGTACTCACTCGCCCAAAAGGCATCGAGAAACTCTGCCAGCAGGCTCGCTTCGCGGCGATCCATCTTTAAGAGACCGTTACCTGCCGGCTTGAATCTGGTGAAACCGCTGACACGCATGAGCTTCCCCATGCGTTCTATAAACTCCGGCTTTCCGGACAGAAGAAAGCCCTCCCGGTCGATGACCATCGTCGTACCGCCTATATCGGTAAGGGCTACAGGAACACGCTCGACCACCCTTATGCGGACCATCCCGTTCAGCTCCTTCTGTATGACGGCATCGCTGACATAGGGGTACGAAACAATCCTGCTTTTGAGCTGTGAAAGGTCAAGCGCCTCCAGATTCTGACCCTTGAAGTCCGCGACTCTCTTCAAGAGCTCTCCTGGAGCGATGCTGGAGACGCCCTCGACAACAAACCCCCTGACCAGGAGCTCCTTTTTCCACTGGCCGGCATAGTCTGCAAGCGTTGCAAGGCCCGCGACCACACACAAAAAGACGATCATCATCACCACCCAGCTTCCGGCCGATGCTCTCGACGCTTCGTCCGGACGCGGTTTTTCGGGAGCATCCCCCGGAGGAGGCGAAGGCTCCGGCTCCGGGAAATCATCCCGGTATTTCCAGCTCTCAGAATCCGGCATGGCGCTCGACTTTGTCTGTTACACTCATGAAGCAGTCCCTCCCGCCAGCCTCTCCCTGCAGAATGCAGCTACTCTTGTTGCAATCTGCGTGATATCTCCTGCCCCCATGAAGAGCAGCATAGTACCCGCCTTTGCCTCCGCAAGAAGTGCGGCAATCAGCTCCTCCTTCACCGGGATGTACTCAACATGCTTCCCTCCAGCCTTTCGCACAGCGGCGGCGACAAGCTCCCCGTCGACACCGGGAAAATCCTCGGCCTTTTCGCGGGACGCATAGACGTCGGCGACATAGACCCTGTCCGCCCTCGAGAGCGCCCAGCCGTATTCGTCGGCGAACTCCTTTGTGCGGGAAAAGAGATGGGGCTGAAAGACCGCAATCACCCTCGAGTCCGCCCAGCCGCTTTTGGCCGCCTTGACCGTAGCCTTGACCTCCGACGGGTGATGGGCGTAGTCATCGACCACCAGGAGACCCTCTTTATCATCGAATTTCACCTGGAACCGTCTCCTCATGCCGCTGTAACGGCCAAGACCCGCAATGAGCCTGTCGGGCTCGATTCCCAGCTCAAGACCGACGGAAAATGCGGCAAGGGCATTGAGCACATTATGGCGCCCGGGCACGTTGATGCAAACATCCCTGAACTCATGGCCCGGGGCGTTGATGGTAAATGTGGTACGGGTTTTTTCAAGCACGATGTCCGAGGCCATCACATCGGCAGGCTCATCAATGCCGAAGGTGGTATAGAGACGGTTCATGGAGGGGATTATCCTGCGAATCTCCGGCCAGTCGACGCAGCAGATAACCCGTCCGTAGAAAGGGACCTTGTTGGCAAAGGCCACAAAGGCATGCTTCAGCTCCTCGAGGGTGCCGTAGGTGTCCATATGCTCCGACTCGAGGCTGTTGATGACCGCGATGGTCGGGGTAAGCTTCAAAAATGCACGGTCATACTCATCGGCCTCGATGACCATGAACTTTCCTTCCCCGACAACCGTACTCCCTTTCAGGTAGTCCGATATGCCGCCAATCATCACCGTAGGCGACTCCCCGGACTCGATCAGCATGGTGGCGACCATGGCCGTGGTGGTCGTCTTGCCATGGGTTCCCGCAACGCAGATGCCGGATTTATAGCGCATCAGCTCACCGAGCATCTCGTCGCGCTTGACGACGGGAATCCCGGCTTTTTCAGCCGCAACAACTTCGATATTCTCTTTCGGCCGGATGGCGGAGGAGTAAACGACCACATCACACGAGGCGACCTGCTCAGCCCGGTGCCCCTTGTAGATGACCGCGCCATGCTCCTGTAGCTTGTCGGTCACCTCTCCGGTCGAGAGGTCCGAGCCGGTCACGCCAAAGCCCGACTTCAGGAGCAGCTCAGCGATGGCGCTCATGCCCGCTCCACCGATTCCGACGATATGAACGCTTTTTGTTTTACCGAGTTCCATTGCTCATCCCCTGCGGTTAATGTTGTTGGGCAAGGCTGACAATACGCAGCGCCAGCTGGCGGGCGGCATCGGGGTATGCGAGCCTGAGGGAGGCCGCCCCCATCTCATTGAGCCGTCCGCTATCCTGAAGCAGCCCGAGAATTTCCTTTATCGATGTGTCGCTTTCGAGATTGCTGTCCTCGACAACGACGGCCGCACCGCCCTTGACGAGCGCACGGGCATTATGGCGCTGATGGTCACCGGTGGCGAAGGGATAGGGAACAAGCACCGCCGGCTTTCCGAGATTGGTCAATTCGGCTATCGACGAGGCTCCTGCTCGGCAGAGCACAAGATCCGCCGCGCCGTATGCCGCCCCCATATCCTCGATGTAGGGCGCAATCCAGAGGGATCCGGAAGGGGTGAGCTGAGCGCGGATTCGTTCAAAATCGAGCGCGCCGGTCTGCCAGATCAGGTTTGCTCTTGCCTGAATCTGATTGAGATGCTTCAGGACCGCATTGTTTATCGAGCGGGCGCCGCGGCTGCCGCCGAAAACCAGCAGGGTCGGGCGCGGCTCCTGAAGGCCGAAAGCGCTTCTTGCAGATGCGGGGTCCTGCACCGAGAACGAACGGGAGGGATTTCCGGTAACAAAGACCCCCTCTTTTTTCGGGAGAAACCCGCGGGCCTCCTCAAAAGCCAGATGGACCTCGGTGGCAAGCGTCGAAAGCAGTTTTGTGGTCACTCCCGGGAATGCATTCTGCTCCTGGATGAGCGTTTTTCTGCCCATGAGCTGTGCCGCCAGAAGCATCGGCGCGCTGACGAACCCGCCGGTACCGACAACGACATCGAAAGCCTCCTTCCGGATGAGGGCTGATGCCTGGCCGAGAGAGCGGGCGAAATCGGCAAACACGCCGAGATTGCCGGTGATGGCCGAGAGCGACAGGCCTCGCTTAAGCCCCCGCACGGGAAGCAGATGGAGCTCGAAGCCGAGCCTCGGAACCTCCGACGCCTCGATGCCGGCCGTCGTTCCGGCAAAAGAGATGGTAACCTGAGGGTCAAGCTTCTTCAGCTCACCGGCCATGGCCACTGCCGGATAGAGATGGCCCCCGGTTCCCCCTCCTGCAAAAAGAATATTCATGGATTCCCTCCCTCGACACCGTCGGTCGAAAGGGTAAGGCCAGCCTCCCGTTTTCTGGAGCCCGATATGCTGACAAGAATACCGACACCGAGAGAGTTGAAGAGCAGAGCCGTGCCTCCATAGCTGATAAACGGCAGGGCGACGCCTGTCGTCGGCAGCAGGTGGCAGGCGACGGCGATATTGATAAAGGCAAACAGGGAGATGGCAAGGGTGATGCCGCTTGCCACGTATCGACCGAACCGGTCAGGGGCATGCTTGGCTATAATCAGGCCGCAGACCAGAAATCCCGCAAAAAGGGCGATGACGACAAGTGCGCCGACAAAACCGTACTCCTCGCCAACAACGACAAAGACAAAATCGTTATAGGAGAGCGGCAGATAGAGTTCCCGCTGCTTGCTGGCACCGATACCCAGGCCTAACAGACCGCCGTTGCCGAGACCGATCAAAGCCTGCACGACCTGGTAGCTCATCCCTTTTTCATCACCGCTGAAAAAGGAGAGAAGCCGGGCGACCCGATAGGGCGCCGCAATGGCAAAAACCCCCGCCAGAGGAAGAAGAGGGAGCGCCGTCATAAGTATGTGGCGGACGTTGATCCCGCCGATAAACATCAGCATAAAGCCTATCATGGCGATGAGTGAGGCGGTACTGAAGTTCGGCTCAAGGGCCACGAGGATGACGACAATCATCAGGTTCGTGAGCAGGGGGTAGTAGGAGTCATTGAGATCCTTTATATACTCCCGCTTTTCGGTGATGAGCCTTGAGAGGTGGAAGATTACGGCATACTTGGCAAAGTCGGAAACCTGGAATTTGAGCGGGCCGAAGCCGATCCATCGTGCCGCACCCGAAATGAGGTGCACCGCCTTCATGACGAGCAAGAGCGAGAGCAGGGCGATGCTGAAATAGAGAATAATCCGGCTGGTCTTCCAAAAAACATGGTAGTCGAGCTTGCCGAAAAGGACGATGACGGCGATGCCGAGTATTGAAAAGAAGAGCTGGCGCCACAGGAAGTACTCCGTGCTGGCATATTTCGTCTCGGCCCATCCGGCCCCGCTGCTGTAAACAACGACAATACCGATGCACATGAGCATTGCGACAATCAGGAGCAGCAGCTTGCCCGCAATAGCCGCACCGCGAGAAGGCGCCTGAAGCTGCAGGGTGCCGCTCCTCTCCCCTTCGCCCGGTATGTCCTGGATGTTCAGCATTGCTGCAGTTGATGAACACATTGCTTGAACTGCCGGCCTCGATCCTCGAAATCATCGAACATGTCGAAGCTTGCGCACCCTGGTGAAAAGAGCACACTCTCGCCTTCTCCTGCCGCCTCACGCGCAAAACGCACCGCCTCTTCGAGCGAATCGGCCTGCTTCAGGGCAACGATGCCGCTGAAGGCCGAGGCGAGTTTTTCCCTCGACTCGCCAATGGCGATCAAGGTCGAAACCTTTTGGCGAACAAGCTCCCGGATGGAGGAGTAATCGTTGCCTTTGTCCCTGCCTCCGGCGATGAGGACGACCCTGCCTGGCGACGACAGAAGAGCCTGACGCATGGCATTGAGGTTGGTGGCCTTGGAGTCGTTGACCCACCCGGAGCCGTCTATGGAGGCGACAAACTCCTGCCGGTGCTCTACCCCGCTGAACTCCTCGAGCGCGGAACGAACGGAGTCATCCTTGATGCCGAGAGCCCTGGCGGCGGCTACTGCAGCAAGGGTATTATAAATATTGTGGCGACCCCGGAAGCTCTCTTTCAGCACCCGGGAGAGTTCGATGACCGTCTCGCTGCCTGCCGATGTGCGGACAACAACGGCATCGGCTTCGATTAAAACAGCACGACAATCCTTCTCTCCCGATGCCGGCTGCTCCTGCCCGAAAGGAATGACACTGAAGGGGAGCGCTCCTGCTGCACCTTCAAAATGGCTCTTGAGCATCGGGTCATCCGCATTGTAGATCAAGGTGTCGCCCTTCTCCTGATTGGCATAGATTCTGTACTTCGCCGCAGCGTAGCGATGGATGTCGCCGCCATAACGGTCGAGATGGTCGGGCGTGATATTGGTGATGACCGAGACCTCGGGCCGGAAGGTGAAACAGCGCTCCAGCTGGTAGCTGCTCAGCTCAACCACCGCCACGTCGCCGGGGGCCATCTCGGAGACCATGGAAGCCAGCGGCACGCCGATATTGCCGACACTGAACGAGCGGTATCCCTTCCGGAGGCCGTCGGCCTCGGCGATACGGTGAATCAGTGTCGAGGTGGTAGTCTTGCCATCGGTTCCGGTAACACCGACAACTCTTGCCTTGCAGTACCATGAAGCCAGCTCGATTTCGCTGTAGATTGCCACTCCCTTAGCCTCAAGGGATTGGAGCACCGGCGCATGGGGAGGGATGCCGGGGCTGACAACCGCGAAATCGGCATCAAAAAAACGTCCGGAGTGTCCCCCCTGCTCAAAAGAGATGCCAAGCTCTCGCAGCCGGGCGGCCTCTTCCTGACCGATCCTGCCAAGTTCGGTGACAAGCACCTCGGCGCCCTTCCGGTGAAGCAGCTCCGCCGCGGCCACACCGCTTCTGCCGGCGCCGATCACCAGCACCCTTTTTCCGGCTGCGTCCATGGCTATCATCTGAGTTTCAGGGTCATGAGGCTCGTAAGGAAAAAGATAATGGTAATGATCCAGAACCTGAGCACTATCTTCTGTTCCGGCCACCCCTTGAGCTGAAAATGGTGATGGAGCGGGGCCATCAGGAATATCCTCTTCCCCTCGCCGAAACGCATCTTCGTATACTTGAAATAGAGGACCTGCATCGAAACCGAGAGCGTTTCAAGGAAAAATATCCCTGCAAGTACCGGCAAAAGGAGCTCCTGCTTGATGAGCAGCGCAATGACCGCTATGGCGCTGCCGAGCGCCAGCGAACCGGTATCGCCCATGAAGATCTCGGCCGGATGGGAGTTGAACCAGAGAAAGCCCACGCAAGCCATGACGATTGCCATGCAGACAACCATGATCTCGCCGCCCCCGGGAATAAAGGGAATGTTGAGATAGGTCGCATAGACAGCGTTGCCGGCAAGGTAGGAAAATCCTCCCAGCGCCATAACGACAAGGGCGGAGCTTCCAGAGGCAAGGCCGTCAAGACCGTCGGTCAGGTTCACGGCATTGGAGACTGCCGTAATGATAAAGATGACGATCGGGATATAAAAAATGCCGTAATCGATGGTCAGGTTCTTGAAAAACGGGACCGTTGTCGTTGAAAGCAGCACCGAAAAAGCCGGATCAAGCCAGGTGTAGATACCGATTACCAGACCGAGAGTCACCTGGCCGATCAGCTTGTAGCGAGCTGAAAGCCCCCCCTTGATTTTCAGCACGACTTTCCGGTAGTCGTCGATGAAGCCGATAACACCCATCCAGAGCACCGCAAGCATCACCAGCCAAACGTGGGCATCGATGAATTTCGACCAGAGCAGAACGGAGATTTCGATTGAAAAAATGATAAGCAGCCCGCCCATGGTAGGTATCGCATTTTTCTTCTTGTGCTCCGGCGGCGCCTCCTCCTTGACCGGCTCGATAAAGCGGGACTTGAGGTAGCGGATAAATGCCGGCCCTACAAAAAGCGTAATCAGAAGCGAAGTGATGGCTGCCGCACTCGCCCTGAAGGTCAGATACTCGATGACATGAAGACCCGAGGGGCGATAGATCCGGTCGATGTAATGCAGAAGATAATAGAGCATGGGGGAAGTTCTTATCTGGTTTCTTTATCGTGAGTTAATCGGCCCTTAACGAGCGCTTCGACCACCTGCTCGAGCCTCATGCCCCTCGAGCCCTTGAATAGCAGTGCGTCACCATTCCGGACAAGGCCGAAGAGTGCCCGAAGAAGCTCCTCATGAGTGTCAAAATGCCCCCGGCACTGATCACCGGCCTCGCGGCATATCAGCCGGGAGCGCTCCCCATAAACCAGCACCATGTCTATGGCCCGCTCGTGAATATACCTGCCAATCCGTTCATGTTCAACATCTCCGGAAAGACCAAGCTCAAGCATATCGCCGAGGACGGCAATCCTGCGGCCAGAACAGGGCAGATCGCACAGGGCGGCTATTGCCAGGCGCATGGAGTCCGAATTGGCGTTGTAGGTATCGTTCAAAATTATGATGCCTCCGCTCTCCATGACCTCAAGTCGTTTCCACCCCGGAGCGGGCAGAAGCCGCTCAAGCCCCGCGCCGATCTCGCTGAGCGAAAGGCCGAAATGGGCGCCCACCGCTGCCGCCGCAACGGCGTTGATGACATTGTGTTTTCCTGTAAAATTCAGCCGCACCCGCCGGGAGTCTTCGTTCAGCCACAACAGGAAAGAGACCCTCCCGTCGGCCTCAACAGAGAGCTCGCTTGCCCGGCATGTCGAACCCGGAGCTCCGGCTGAGCCGTAGCGGATGCTCCCGGGAAGCCCTTCGCCGGCGGCCCGAAGCCTCGGGTCGTCATCGTTGATGAAACAGCGCCCGCCATGACGGAGCAGATAGTCGAAAAGCTTGAGTTCCGCCGCTGCGACCCCGTCCAGATCGATGAGAAATTCGAGATGCTCGTGGCCGATGTTGGTCAACAGGCCATGGGTAGGCATGGCAATTTCAGCAAGCTCTTCCATCTCTCCGGGATGGTTGATGCCTACCTCGACAACAGCGATGCCGGTATCATGACGGAGCTGCAGCAGGGTCAGGGGGACGCCGAGGTGGTTGTTCCTGTTGCCCTGGCTCATCTGAACCTTGAAGCCGGTGGCGAGCACCGAGGCGACCATCTCCTTTGTCGTGGTCTTGCCGTTGCTGCCGCCGATAGCCACCACTGGAATTGAAAACCTGGAACGGTAGAGCCGTGCAAGCTCCTGAAGACCCGCGACGCTGTCGGCGGTGACAATAAACCCTTTTGCGGGAGGAGGAAGGGGTGCGCCCTGGGCCTCATGCCACTCGCTCGAGACCATCGCCCACACCGCCCCCTTCTCAAAAACACTCGCGACATAGCAGTGCCCGTCGTTCCGCTCGCCCTTGAGGGCAATAAAGAGCTCGCCCCCCTTGACTTCACGCGAATCGATGACCACCACCGGGTCCCTGATCTCCTCCGGTGGGGCCGCCTCGGTGGAGAGGATAACCCGCCCGACCTTCCGGAAATCATCAACAGTCAACACACCCGTCATCTCCCGCACTCCTTTTCCTGCATATGCTTGCGTAATTGGTCCTGATCTGAAAAATACTCTTTCCGCCCCGATATCTCCTGGTACTTTTCGTGCCCCTTTCCGGCAACCAGAAGAACATCTCCCTCTCGGAGCAGCTGAACTGCCTCGCCGATGGCCTCGGCCCGATCGGTGACCCTCCTGCAGCGCCCGCGCCTTATCCCGCTGCAGATTTCGTCAAGGATAGCCTCGGGATCCTCATCGCGGGGGTTGTCGGAAGTAATAATGACCTCGTCAGCTACTTCTGAAGCTATCCTTCCCATTTCAGGCCGTTTCGACCTGTCGCGGTTGCCGCCGCACCCGAAAACCACCACAAGACGCCCCCCTTCCGGCTTCAGGGCGCGAAGGGCGCCGAGCGCCTTGAAGAGCGCATCGGGGGTATGGGCGTAGTCGACAAAGAGATGGGCTCCCGACGCCGTTCGCCCCACCCTCTCCATGCGTCCGTCAACAGCAGAAACTTCGGCAAGGGCACGGCAGATGTCGTCAGGTGCAAGCCCAAGGCCGAACCCTGTGGCCGCAGCTTCCAGCACATTCATGACATTGAAGGCGCCCGGAAGGCCGACATCCATCATCACCTGCCGGTCGGGAAAGTGCAGCCTGATTGTGCTCGACTCCAGTGTTTCACTGATAATCTCAGCCTTGAGCTGGCTTCGGCACGCCACATCCGGCAAAACACCCCCTTGCATCGTGCACAAAAAGCGCCTCTCAGGCGGAACACGCTCCGCCATCTGCCCTGCCATGGGGTCATCGGCATTGAATACGGCAAACCCGTCAGGAGTGAGCTGGTCGAAAAGCCTCTCTTTGGCCAGGGCATACTCCTGCATGGTCCCGTGAAAATCAAGATGCTCCATGCTCAGGTTGGTAAAGAGCGCCACTGAGAAGCCGATACCGTAGACCCTCTGGAGCATGAGCGCGTGGGAAGAGACCTCCATGACAGCCGCCCGGCATCCGGCGTCGACCATCTGGCCGAAGAGCGCATGCAGACCGTGAGCCTCCGGTGTCGTCCTGTCGAGGGGGATCTTGCGATCACCGATTATGCAGAGATTGGTGCCGATATAGCCGGCAGGTATCCCGCAGGCGTTGAGCATGGCCGTTATCAGCCTGGCCGTCGTGGTCTTCCCGTTGGTTCCTGTGACACCGACAATCATCAGCCGGTCAGAAGCGGATTCGAAAAAGAGCCGGGATGCCTCTGCAAGAGCCCTTCTGGAGTCAGCGACAACAATATAGATGACCCCTCTGGCAACGTCCGGGGGAAGTTCCTCAGTGACCACAGCAACCGCACCAAGCTTGATTGCGGCGGAGATAAAGCGGTGACCGTCCAGAGAGTACCCTCTTATTGCGACAAAGAGCGCGCCTGGAGTCACCTCCCGCGAATCGCTGGTAACCATGCTGACCGTTTGGCCCGGAGCCGGTTCGCCCACCCGGGAAATTGCGGTGATACCCCCGAGCAGCCCGTCAAGCATCACCGCCTGTCGGCCGCTGTGATTATCGGATTGGGTCATGAGGGATTTCTTTTCCTGATTCTTGGAGCGAGCGACACCTTCACGACCCTGTCTTTTTCAACTTTTACGCCGGGAGCAATGCTCTGGCTGACGACAACGCCATCTCCATCTCCCGAATAGTCCATGTCAAGCTTGAGCCACTTCAGAAGCCGCTTTGCCTCCTTGCGGCTCATTCCGGCAAGCTGGGGGACGGCAACGGTATGAAGCGAGTCGATAATGGCCTGCTCAGGAGAGCGGAAAGAGAGGTTTTTCTGCATCTCTTCAGAACAGGCGATCATTCTCGAAGCCACGGATGAAAACACAGGGGCTGCCACGGTAGCGGCATAGTAGGCCGTTCTTGGATTTTCCACCAGCACAATGATGGCATAGAGCGGGGCCTCTACCGGAAAGTATCCGACAAATGAGGAGACGTATATTTTATTGGCATAAGAACCTCCCGCAGCACGCTGGGCCGTTCCGGTCTTGCCCGCAACGGTTACACCCGGAACTCTGGCGCTTTTTGCGGTGCCGCTGTCGACAACCGCCTTGAAGTACTCACGGCCGAGATAGCGCGCCGTCTCGGGAGTGACCACCTGCCGCACGATTTGCGGGGCACTCTCGCGGAGCACCTTGCCGCTCGCTCCGATAACCTTCTTGATAATATATGGCCTCATCAGCTTGCCGTCATTGGCGATAGCCGCATATGCCTGCAGAATCTGAAGCGGCGTAGCCATTACCTGGTAGCCGTAACCCATCCAGGGAAGTGTTGTGCTGTCCCAGTTACCAAATGGGCGCACCCTTCCAGGGGACTCGCCGGTCAGCCCGAGTCCGGTTTTTGTTCCGAATCCAAAATTGTGCACATAGGCGTTGAACTGCTCGGCGCCAACCGCCATGGCGGTCTTGGCCGCAACGATGTTGCTTGAATACATGATTGCCTGGCGGAAGGTGATGTTCCCGTAAGGCTCATGGTCCTTGATGGAAAGGTTATAGACCGGCAGGACGCCGTTGTTGGCAAAGACCATGTCGGTCGCCTTCCGCTTCAGCACCTCGGTCGCCGCTGCGGCCATGACGATCTTGAAGGTCGAGCCCGGCTCGTAGCTGTCGGTAACCGCACGGTTTCGCGAGCGTTCGGGAGTCCATGTCCCCCTCTGGTTAAGGTCAAACGCCGGATTGTTGGCCATCGCAATAATCTCGCCCGTGCGGACCTCCATGACGATGCATGCCGCCGCGTCGGCATTGAACCTGGCGACAGCCTTTGTCAGCTCGTCCTCGACGATGCTCTGTACGTCGCCGTCAATGGTGAGCTGAACGGTATTGCCTTTCACCGCGTCCTGCTGCTTTGCCTCTGGCGCGGGATAACGGGCGCCGGTGGCCGAGCGCTGAAAAATCCTGGTCCCGTCTACCCCTTTGAGATCCTTGTTGAGCTGGAGCTCAAGACCGCTGCTCCCGATGTTTCTGCTGTCGGTAAAGCCGATAACCTGCGATGCGACATTCAGGTAGTAGCGCTGATGCTCCTTGTCGGGCCATACACCGGGAATCTTCTCCTGCAGAATCGGCAGGGCCTTCGACACGGGGATCTTTTTTCCAAGCACAACCACCCCTTTCGGATGGCGGAGTGCCTGGAGACATGCTTGACGGTTGATGCCGAGATGCTTTGAAAAAAGTGTGGCAACGTATTCAGAGTTATCAAAGGTTTTCTGCTTCCCGCTCTTCCGGTCGATGACCGCCTTTCCTTTGTCGTTGAAAAGCGGGGAGTTGCGCACGATAACGGGATCAGCATAAAAGGAGACCGACTCGATACTTTCGGCAAGCATGCGAGCGTGGCGATCGAGAATGACTCCACGCTGCGCGATTTCGGTCACGACCCGCTCATACTGCCGGGCAGCTTTCTTTCTGTAAATGTCGACATTGACGACCTGGATACTGAGAAGCATCCCTATGATTGCGGCTATAAATGCCCCAAAAATGAGCACAACGATACCAAGCCGTCTGCCGAACTCATGGTCGTCCGGTTTGCCGGAATGCTGCCGGTAGCTCATGAGACTCTCCCGTTCATTTGGCTGGGCATCGTTCAGGGCAGAAGTTTGACGGATGGAACGCTGGAGCCGGTGAGGCCCAGGCCCTCGGCAGTCTGCGAAATATTATGGATGCTGTGCAGCTCATGCACCTTCAGCTCCTGCGAGGTAAGCACGCTTGCTGTCATCAGCAGCTGATCACGAAGCTTTTCATTCTGCATGGAGAGACTTTTTATTGCCAGCGTGTTGTTGGTCTGAAAGAGAACAACACCCGTTGCGACGAGAAGGTACAAAAACGATCTCAGCTGCAGAAGCGAGGTGATGTCGAACTTGAAGTTCTTGTCGATAAGCTCCCGAATCTCCGAATCCGCGCCACCCTGCAGAGAAAAGTCATCGGGGGAGAGCGGCACCGCGGTGGCGGCTGCATACATCGGTTCCGCGGGACTCTGGGGAGTACGGGCTCCCGCCACTGCGCTCCTCATACGCCCCAGAAACATCTTCAGTGATGACACCATAGCGCTCAAGCTGACCTCCTCCCCGTTTTATATTTTTTCTATAACACGCAATTTCGCGCTTCTTGCTCTTGGATTTCGATCGATCTCTTCCGGAGTGGCCAGCATCGGCTTCCGGGTAACAGCGGTGATAATGCCCCGGGTGACGGGCTCCCTGAGTCCGACCCCTTTAGGCCCCCAGTCGCTTCTGGCCTCTGCGGCAAAAACCGTTTTGACAATCCTGTCCTCCAAGGAGTGATAGCTGATGACCGCCATGCGCCCCCCCTCATCGAGAGAGGCGACAGCGCCTGAGAGTGCTTCACGAAGTACCTCAAGCTCGCGGTTCACCTCAATCCTCAATGCCTGAAATACACGGGAGAGCGTCTTGATGACGGTCTCCCGGCCAGAGATCGCGCGGATGATGAGCGCAAGCTCCCCGGTCGTTTCAATCGGTCCATGTTTCAGGCGATGGGCGACAATCGCCCTCGATATCGAACGGCTTCTCGGCTCCTCTCCGTACCTGAAAATGATTCTCGACAGTTCGCGCTCATCAAGCGAGTTGACAAGCTCTCTGGCAGAGAGCGATGCCCCTCTGTCCATCCGCATGTCGAGCGGGCCCTGGCGAAGATAGCTGAACCCCCGCTCCGGCGTATCAATCTGAAATGATGAGACGCCCAGATCGAGCAGTATTCCCTCTGCCTTGGGGGGCAACCCCTTTTCGGCTGAGACGCGCTTAATGATCGCCTCTATCTCCTGAAAATTCCCCTGAACAAGCGCAGTGCGACCCTCAAACTCGCTGAGCTTTTCAGCGGCCGCCTTCAGAGCCTCGTCATCCTGGTCTATTCCTATAAGGAGCGACCCTCCGCCGTATCCGGCGGCATGGAGCGCCCTGAGAATGGCGAGAGCGTGGCCGCCGCCGCCAAGGGTTCCGTCAACATAGATGCCCGGTTTTCTGACCAGCAGTGCCGTAATCTCTTCAACAAGCACCGGATCGTGATAACTCTCCCTCGTCATTGCCACTAAAAATACCTGCCGGCAAGAGATGCAAAGCGCCCGGCACTCTCATCGAGAACAGCCGTGAGCCGCTGAGGCTCCCAGACAATCATTTTTGTATCCGCTCCGATAATGACAACATCCTTTTCGATTCCGGCATGCTCAAGAAACTCCCGCGAGAGAGCAACCCTGCCCTGCCGGTCAAGCTCGACGGTCTCAAGACTTTCATACATAAGGGTTTTAAGCAGACGCTCCTCCGGATTGAAATCGGAAAGGGCCGATATGGTCTTTCTGATGCCCGCCCAGACGAAGGGCTCATAGAGTTCGATGGAGCGGTCGGGGGCTTTTCTGATATAGAGCGCCTCTACATGCTGCGGCTCGCTTCCCGTGGCCCCTTCAGATGCCGGGAGGCCGAACCTTCGCCGGAATCTGACGGGAATCATCAGCCGCCCTTTTTCATCGACGGCATGTATCTCTTTTCCTATGAAACCAGCCATTATCCAGGCACTCTTCCCCATTTTTTCCCATTTTCCACCACTATAAAATGTATTAAAAAAGGATGCACTAAAAAAATATTCGGCTATTTTATAGTGTTCTTTGTATGCGACCCTACACCCCGCGCCCCATGAAGAGAGATCGCCGAGAGTTCGTTATCGACGGCTATAACCTTATGCACAAGCTCTTCGCCCTCAAGGCCTCTTTGGCGCTCGACTCAATGCGGCAGAATATGGAGCGGGAGCTTCTTCTCTTTCAACAGAGAACGGGCCACAGTGTGAGGGTCGTCTATGACGGAAAAGGAAGCCGGCTTGATTCGACACAGAGCTCGCCGCTCCATATTCTCTTCACTCCGGCGTCAATAAGCGCCGACCATTGGATCATTGAATACGTAAAATCGTTGAACACAAAAGTAAAAATGGTTACTATTGTAAGTTCGGACGAGGAGATCCGCCGTTACGCATCCGCCTTCGGGGCGACCTGCATGGCATCTGAGGCATTCGTGAAGGAACTGAACAAAAGGGTCCCCTCCGCCCGGGAAGGATCAATCGGGAAAAAATTCAGCAGTGAGGGGCTGAGCGACAAGGAGGTTGCCCGCTGGAAAGAGCTTTTTACCCGTGGGCCCCTCTGACAGACGCCCCTTTTCGCCGAATCCGCTTAACGCTAAACCACGGTTATCATAATGAGTGACAGCACCCTCAAGCATAGCGCGCATTGGCAGGAACTGGATGAGTGGCGAAAGAAAATCGATGCCATCGACCAGCAGCTTGCAGCCCTGATCTCCCAGCGGCTTGACTGCGCCCGCAATATCAGTGAACTGAAATCAAGCATCGGCGAACAGGTCCTCCAGCCCCAGCGCGAAAAGGAGGTCTTGAGCAATGTTCTCAACCTTACCGACTCCCCGCTTGTATCCCATGCAATGGAGAAGATCTACCGCTGCATTCTCGAAGAGTCCCGAATCTGCCAGCATGAGTGGAAAAACAGCCAACCTGATATCCCTTCCAGGTAACAGGGGGATTTTCGAATGGCATCATCAAAAAAAACCTCCGCGACAAAGCGACTGAAAGTCATTCTGGCCATCGTGCTCGCCATCACGCTCTCGTTTTTCTTTATTCCCGGACTCAATACCTCGTCCAATTCCACAAAACTGACCATCCACCGCGGAACGGGCTTCATCGGAATTGTTGAAGAGATGGCGCGGCAGGGCACAATCCGGGAACGCTGGCCGGTTCTGCTTACCGCACGGATTATTCCCCGCATCCACAACATCAAGCCGGGTCGCTACACCATTCCGGGCGGCATGAGCAATCTCCAGCTCCTTCTTTTCCTCCACTTCCACCCTCAGGATGAGATGCGGGTGACGCTTCCCGAAGGGCTCGACCTCCGGAAGGTCTCAAGAATTCTCTCCCGAAAGCTCGACATCGATTCATCGGCCTTTATGGCGGCCGCCCGCGACACCTTCCTGCTCCGGAAATATCGCATCAAGGCAGAAAATGCCGAAGGCTACCTTTTCCCCGGAACCTATAACTTTGCCTGGGCCAGCTCCCCCTCCGAAGCGGCGGGCTTTCTTGTAGGACGCTTCCGTCGCTTCTACTCCGACAGCCTCAGGAGCGTTGCCTCCAGACGCGGGCTCACCGAGACGCAGCTCCTTACCCTCGCCTCCATAGTCGAAGCCGAAACCCCCGTCAATGCCGAAAAGCCCCTCGTGGCAAGCGTCTACCTCAACCGGCTGAAAAAGAACATGCGCCTGCAGGCCGACCCGACCGTGCAGTATGCGCTTGGAGGGGCGGCGCGGCATCTCTACTACGGCGACCTCGGCATTGACTCCCCCTACAACACCTACCGCCACAACGGCCTTCCCCCCGGACCGATCTGCAATCCCGGCTCCGCCTCGATTCTGGCGGTTCTCAAGCCCGCCAACACCCGGTTCATCTATTTCGTGGCGACCGGAACCGGCGGCCACAACTTCGCCGAGACCCTTGCCCAGCACGGCGAAAACATCAAGAAATACCGCAAAGCCCGCCGGGAATCATCGCGTTAACAAGTCAGGGGACGTTCACAACAATTTCAACTAACTAATCGGAAATCCGCCAAGCCGAGAGCGATGGTGCATGCAGCGGTTTCTTCGCCAAAATGTCTTGGCGAATGACTCATTTCCATCTCACTGAGCACAATTTGCCACCAGCACAGCCTGCCCTGAAACGGCGGTCGTTGCAGGCACCTCTGAACACGGGCAAAATCATTACCCTTGTGGGAGTAAGGCGAAGTGGAAAGACATCGCTCTTGTTCAATGCCATCTGTAATTTGCTGGAAAATGGCCAGCCGATAACCTCCATCCTCTATATCAACTTTGAGGATGAACGGCTTGACTTGAAAACTGAGGAACTGGATCTTTTGCTGCAGGCGTGGCAGGGACTCTATCCCGCCATGCGCATTGAGGAGTGCTCATTTTTCTTTGATGAAATCCGGAATATTGAAGGCTGGGACAAGTTTGTGCGGCGGATATATGACCGGATCACCAAAAACATCTTCATTACAGGCTCGAACGCCCGTTTCCTGAGCAGCGACATCGCTTCAAGCCTGCGGGGCAGGACTATCAGTTAGGAGGTTTTTCCTCTCTCCTTCAGCGAATACCTGACCTTCAGGGAGGTAACGCCAGACCTGAAAAGCACGCAATCTATAGCTCTGATTAACCATCATCTGGACCACTACCTCAAGCAGGGTGGTTTTCCGGAAGTAATCGCCTACAGTGATGCCTTGCGGAACCGGGTGCTGCAGGAATATTTCAATGTCATGATCTACCGGGACCTGGTTGAGCGGTATGAGATCAAAAACCTGACTGCGCTGGAATTCTTTCTGAAGCGAATCATCTCATCGGCCACAAAGCCGGCCTCAGTCAACAATATCTATAACGAGCTAAAGCCATCCGGCTTCAGGATCAGCAAAAACCAGCTGTACGACTACCTTGAAGCCGCTGTAAACATTTACCTTGCACAGATTCTGAGGAAACATTCAAGCTCACTTGCGGATCGGGAACTGGGAGAGCGAAAGGTTTATGTGATTGACACCGGACTGCTCAATGCGCTTGACTTTAAATTTTCTGATGATACGGGCAAAGCTCTTGAGCAGACCGTTTTTCTGGAACTCAAGCGGAGAGCAAAGGAGATCTATTGCTTCCAGGATAAATCGGAATGTGACTTCATCGTAAAACAGGGGTTCGACATAACTGAAGCCATTCAAGTCTCGGCAACCATCAGCGATGCCAAAACCCGCCAGCGGGAACTTCGCGGACTCACGGATTGCTGTAACAAGTTCGGTTTGCGGCACGGGCTGATTATCACACTCAACAGCTCAGAAGAGTTCTGAGCATAATGGAATATCCGTTACGGTCATGCCACTGTATCGATGGCTGTTGATTGTGTAAGCCGCTCTTGAATCGAGGATGCAATTCTCCCTGTCATTCCAAACTCCAAATCTGTCATTTCGAACGGAGAGAGAAATCTCAATCTCAGATGCGCGCAAGTTAGGGGTCGTTGACAACTGCTTCAACTAACTGCTCAGAACGCAGACGCTCCCTAAAGTCCCCTCGCCGTTTCCAACTCAACTCACGCCCGACATCCATTCGGACAAATGGGAAGCGCCATTCGTATGCGGGTGTTATGAATGGCGTCCCTTGGATTCTCCAGAAGGCTGATGTTGATGAAGCCATTGATGACCTCATCAAAGACCCGACAGTTGGCGAGAAAAAAAAGGGTGATGTGGGTGATGTTTTTGTCTACAAATTCAAGTGTAACGGGCAACTCACTCTGCTCGCCTACGAGTCTGATGCTGCAAGCGGTCTCCTGTTGCTTTTGGTTCACACGAAAACTTTTACAGCGCCCTTAAACGCTGACCCCTAAACACTATCTCCATTCGGACAAATGGGGCGCGCCATTGGCAAGTGATTATTATGAATGGCGTCCCGGAGTTCTTCTTAAGCGCCTCTTGGTATCTCCTCGCTATTGCTGTTATTGAACAACGGCCCAAACTCACAACTCCGCGCTTCCTAAGTGCCTGCGAAATAGTGTGTTTAGCCAAAATCGGCGGGAACATCCGGATTGAGATTGTGAATCAACGCGGGCTGTTTGTTGAAATTGTTGTGAACGTCCCCTAAGTCCGGAAGTCGGATGTCGGGAAAAGGAGATAAGAGACTCCTTCTCCCGACAAATGAAGTCGATGGAATTAGATGCTGCAACTAATTCCGATTTTTATTTTATGAGCGGTGATTTTTAACTCACTTGAGCCAAGTTCAGGAAGGTTCGTTTTCAAACCGGGAGTAAATTGATAGTTTAAATTCATCTTCACCGACGGCGTAAAGCTGTAGCAACAGCCTAGTCCAAACTGATAGGCTAAAAGCGTCTTTTGGTGATTGATATTCGTAACGCCATCTGAGACCTTGTTGACATTAACAATAGCCGCACCGCAACCGGCAGTTACATAAGTATCCACGCCAGACACTTGAAAATCCTTGTATACATTGGTCATGACCGACGATACCGATATATCGCCCGATAACGCACGAGTTGTGCTTGTGCCTGCCTCTTGATAGCCTCCCGCTTGATAACCTCCCTCTTGATACCCAGTACTAGTAGTCGTGGCTGTCCCACCGATGCTGTTATTCTGGTAACCAACCGATTCCTCTACACGGATTGAACCAAGATTGCATCCCACAGCACCATCAACCGAAACTCCGGTGCGGGGCTTGAGGCTGGCAGCATAAAGCCCGCCCGGCACGTCACCTGACAAATCGACTGCTTTGTTTAAATGTAGCGCCAATATTGGCACCGACATAGAAACCACCGAACGCCGAAAGAGCAGTCTGAGCAAATGCCGTGGATGAAATCAGGCATAAGGCGAATAACGCAGGTAATAATTTTTTCATGGTAAAACAACCTTAGGGGGTTAATGAGCGTGAGCGACTACAGCGAACTCACCCCCGATGTTAACCATAATTCAAGCGGAATGCAATCAGAAAACCATGGGATGACATTCATAACTCACACTTGCGAATGCGAGGCTTGCTGATTCAGGGTGAGAGCAAGTCAGGGGAGAGTCCGGGGCCGGACTCTCTTTCCTATTTTGATGCTATCGGCTGTAAGGGGAATTGTTTATTTTGCATATACGGTTTTCTCCACTTTTCGGCACTCACCAAACAGCTTTCTTAAGCTGTTTATATTACAAGCGTTACAACTCCATTTCCTATTCTTCCTTGTTTTTTATTCTCCCCTTCTTTTCCGTAATTTACCAATAAAATTGTAATGTTTTTGTAACGTTACACAAACAAGGGGAAAGCTATGGGCGTTTCGGTTCGGGAATTTTCACTCAAAGAGGGGGGGGTGAGTTTCAGCCTTGATATTTTTTATCAGGGTCAAAGACAGCAGGTGAAAACCAATATTCAGACCGAGAGACCAAACGGCAGGGAGTACTTAAAGGCAAAGCGACAGGCTGAGGCAAAGGCGGCGGAGTTAGAACGGTTACTTCAGGTTGACCCTTCCGCTGTTTTTATGGGTAAAAAAAAACGCAGCAGTTGTTTTATCGAGTACTTTGATACCGTAACTACTCAAGAAAAGAACAGTGAGAACCTCTATAAAAACTGCTTGGTTCACTTGAGGCGTTTTCATGGCACAGGCCCGCTCTTTATGAAAAGCGTTTCTCATGTGTGGGCAGAACGTTTTCGGGCATATCTTGACAACCTCCCCCTTAAGCCTACCACCAAAGCCAATTATTTGACCGGCTTTAAAGTTATTCTGAACCAAGCGGCAAAAGAGAACCTGATTGCCGATTTCGCAAGAAAGATTAAGCCGTTCAAGAAGAACGATACTTTGCCAAAATACCTAACTCTTGAACAGGTGAAAACCCTTGAAACAACCCCATGCACAAACCCAGCAGTACGGGCAGGGTTCTTGTTTTCATGCGTTACAGGCTTAAGGGTTTCAGACATTGAGCAGTTGCTTTTTTCTGACCTCCAGCAAGAGGGCGACCGGGTAACAATCCGGTTCAAGATGAAGAAAACAGGGCAGTGGCAGTTCTTGCCATTGGGCGGGCAGGCGTTGAAATACTTGGAAGAGGCAAGGTTGCTTCATAAACAGCTACCGAAAGACGGCAAAGCCCAGAGCGCAAAAGTATTCCCCCTTCCCGTCAGAGCTACAAGCCTGAGTGTTATTGCTCGATGGGGCAAAGAGGCCGGGATTCCCTTTTCTCTTGGTTGGCATTGCGGGCGGCATTCGTTCGCAGTGTTGAGCCTTTCAATGGGGACTGACCTTTACACCGTGAGCAAATTGATGGGCCATGCGTCAATTGCTATGACCCAGATTTATGCCAAAGTTCTCGACCAGACGAAAACAGCTGCCATGGATAAGTTGCCCGTTTGGTAAAGCACCTCGCCTTTTTTCTCCTTTGGAAGAGGTCCATACACACCACCCCCTACATGAATTCTTCTCCGTTTTGAACTGATGTCGTAAAAACGAAGGGTCTGGCTTGTCGCAGAAATAAAGCTGGGTGACAAACTGTTAGACTTAATACTCAGATTTCAATTGCGCCCCGTAAAAAAAAATCCCCCGCAAACATCCTCGGATAATCTCCGGGGCTTTTTTTTTGCCACATCAAACCTCCCGGAAAAAATAGTGCGTTGACCAATGCCTACCCACAGCAGTAACATGCATCAAAATCCAGAAAACTATTCGATGATTCAAAACCTAAAAACATTATGCCACATGGGAAACAATATTGATGCGACACCCCAGCCAGAAGCACAGGTCATTCAGCGGCCAAAGCAGCGCTTCCTTTCCACAGAACAGGCGATTAAATATTTCATGGACGTTTATGGCGTTCGGATTGCACGCGCCACACTGTACAAAAAGCGTTCACTTGAAAAAGGCTCGTTTATTGGGCGGCGGTCACCGTTCGGGAAGCTGCTTTTTGACCCGGCGGAAATAGACCGGTACATGATGGCCGAACAGGCTCCGGCAGCTACTCAGGCCGAAGGGGGGCAATCATGAAACGAACGGCAATAAAAAGGCCGGTAGTTGGCGCTACCGGCAAAAAAAGACGAATTGTGGGAGCAAGCAATGGCGAGTGCCCCCATAAACGACATAAGCAATCTGCCAGAGACCAGCAAAGTATCAGCATTGATAACTACCTCCGCGATGTCCGTCTGTCTATCAACGTTTATTTAAACTCAGATGGTGAGATGGCTGATGATGAACGGTACATGAGAAATTGGCCAAGCCTCCCGGTTATGGGGAAGTTAAGACGGAGGGTGATCGATGACATTTATCGATGAAATACGAAACGAGATCACCCGCGGGGTTACAATAAAAGATGTTGCTACAACTGCACATTCTTCACCTTTTGCACTGACGTTAAAGAATGAGGTGCTGGCCGCGCTATTGTCTGATGTGCAAGCAGTGGATTTTGGAGACAATCCGAGGGCTGTAGATCATCGGATTGTGGTAGTTCGTGAACTGTTGAGCATTGCCGATTCAAAAGCGTGGAACCTATCTCGAAGAAATGGCATGGCATATGTATACAATGGCGCGTTCTGGCAGTCACTCGAAAGTGATGACATGCGCGGTTTCCTTGGACGGGTCGCATTGAAAATGGGTGTGCCGTCCTTTAGGGCCGATGATTACAAGTTCAGGGATGAACTTCTCAAACAATTCCAAAGCGCAGCACATCTTTCCGTCCCTGAGATCGACCCGGAGACAACCTTAATCAATCTGGCGAACGGTACTTACGAAATCAAGATGGCCGGCCATATGCTACGGGAGTTCATGCCTTCGGATTTCATGACGTACTGCCTTCCGTTTGCATTTGATGAGGGTGCGGAATGTCCTCTGTTTAAAGACTATCTCAACAGAGTATTGCCTGACCGTGAAAGTCAGATGGCCTTGGCCGAGTATTGCGGTTACATTTTCGTCCGACTGAAGCTCGAAAAGGTGCTTTTGCTCTACGGGTCGGGTGCCAACGGTAAATCAGTGTTCTATGAAGTTCTTACTGCCTTGCTTGGCCCTCAGAATTGCAGCGGCTATAGCCTCAGCAGCTTGACCGATAGCCGAAGCGGTTATCATCGGGCGAAACTGGCAGACAAGTTGGTGAATTATGCGAGCGAAATTCACGGGAACCTTCAGGCCGATATATTCAAACAGCTGGCGTCCGGTGAACCGGTTGAAGCGCGCCTGCCGTATGAACACCCATTTATCATGACCAATTACGCAAGGCTCATTTTCAACGCCAATGAGTTACCCAGAGACGTTGAACACAGTCATGCCTTTTTTAGGCGGTTTCTGATAATCCCGTTTACAGAAACTATACCTGCAGACGAACAGGATATTGATTTGCCAAGAAAGATCATATCCAAAGAACTACCGGGAGTGTTCAATTGGGTGTTGCAGGGGTTGAACCGTTTGCTTCAGCAGAGGAGGTTCAGCCAATGCAAGGCAGCTGAGCGGGTGCTGTTCCAATACCAAAAAGAATCGGACAGTGTGGCCATGTTTCTTGAGGACAGGGGATATAAACGCTCAGCAGAACATCATGAAGCTCTTGGGGACTTGTATAAGGAATACAGGACGTTCTGTCTTGACGATGGATTCAGAGCACTCGGAAAAACAAAGTTTTCTGGACGGTTGAAAACTTCAGGCATTGATGTCAGAAAATTGAATTCAGGTATGCGAGCATTCATTTTACGCTCCAGTATGTCCATGGGAGAAGAAACTCAAGGCCCGTTCTGAGTGCAAAAAGTGAAAAAGGTGAAGCTGTCATAACATTTTTTTTCTGATGCGATGAAATACCGGTTTGAACTCCAAAAAGGTGGAGAAAAACATTTCTGCCCTGCCTGCAAGTGCCGCAGGTTCGTCCGATATGTAGACACCTGGACAGGAGCATATATCGCTGATGAGGTCGGTCGTTGTGACCGTGAGGATTCATGCGGTTATCATCTAACACCAAGAGAGTATTATGCACAAAGTGGAACCAAGCCAGGTATCGGTGTGAGGGCAGAAATAAAACGGCAGCCAAGGCATGATTCATCTTTTACCCCACATGAGATCATGCAAGCCAGCCTTACAGGATATCATCGGAATAATTTCTACTGCTGGTTGTGCTCGGTGTTCGGAGATCAACAAGCTATGCTGCTTATTGATGTCTACAAGATCGGCACTTCAAAGTACTGGCATGGATCATGTGTGTTTTGGCAGATAGACAGAGACAACATGGTTAGGGGCGGCAAAGTTATGCTTTACAATGCAGAAACAGGCCGTAGGGTAAAAGAGCCAGTCAATCACATCCATTGGGTTCATAAGATAATGGAGATCGAGACCTACAATTTGCAGCAGTGTTGGTTTGGTGAACACTTGATTTCAGTAGATCTGAAATACTCCCCAAAAATAGGACAGCTGGTTAAATTGGTTAAAACCCTTAAA
>JBAXBE010000005.1:0-124782 GCA_037142155.1 Chlorobiaceae bacterium | reverse complement strand
GCATGAGCAAACTTATTTTCTCTCGATAGCTGCCCTATAGATGGGGAGTACTTCAGTCCTGCTGCCACAGATTCTCAAACTGACGGATGCTTTTGGTATAGGCGAAAAGATCAAAGAGGCGATTCTTCAGCCTTTTGATATTGAGGGCCATACAATCAACATTACATGCAGCATCGGCATAGCCCTCTTTCCAGACCACGGGGAGGACGAACAAACCTTGCTGAATAATGCCGATGCCGCCATGTATCAGGCAAAAAGCGAAGGACGTAATCTCGTCAAAGTCTTTGATGGCAGTGCCAACTTTCAGCAAATAATTCCCCGGGTCATCGTATAGAGAGAGCTGAAAAAGCCAACCGGTTCTAACAAACAGAGGTTTGTTTCTCAAAGTAATCCTTTGAAAAAAAAGAAGATACGGGCTGGCGCCCTGTCTTCTGCAGCAACAGTGGTTACGCAGACTTTTTATAGCTTACAAGAGGGTTTTCCATATGGCAAAAAAGCAGAAAAGCATTAACTCCCAAACCTCAAAAGAGTTACGTGCTCAGGCTGAGGCGCGTCTGAAACACCGGCATCTCAGCGCCTGCACTTCAGCCTCTGGCCCACTCTCTTCACCTGAAGAAATGCTCAAGCATGTCCATGAGCTCGAAGTTAATCAGGTTGAACTGGAGGTGGAGCTGGAAGATGCTCTCAGCATGAACATTGAGTCATATGATTTTGCACCGGCAGGGTATTTGACTTTGGGGAGGGACGGCAGAATCCTGCAAGCGAACATGGCTTCCTCCAGGCTGCTTGGAGTTGACTGCTCTCGTTTGGTTGCCATGCACTTCAAAGAGTTTGTTGTTCCCGGGGACCGTCAGGCAGTCGATAATCTTCTTGAAGCTGTATTCACTAAAAGAGCAGATGAAAACTGTGAGGTAACCCTTTTGGCCGAAGCTGCCCAGCTTTCCTTTTCTCGTCCGATTCTTTGTTGCCGCACTCTTCGTATCAATGCCAGACTTAGTGATACTGGTAACACATGCCAGGCTATTGTCTTTGATATTACGGAGCTGAAACTCAAAGAGGAGGAGCTTGTTAAGCGGCAAGCAATATTTAACCAGGCACTGGAGGCTGCGCATGCTGGCATTTGGGAGTGGGACTTGAAAACCAATGAGCTCTACTGGTCAAACGAGGTATGGGAGTTATCCGGCCTGAAAAATAACGGTGAAAAACCATCGTTCAAACTATGGGAAGACTCTGTTCATCCTGATGACAGGGCGTTGGTAATCCACGCCCTTACAGCAGCTGTTAAAATGGATGCAGAGCTGAATTTTGAGTATCGCCACTGCTATCCCGACGGCTCTGTTCGCTGGAATATGTCCCGAGGCAAACCTTTATACAGTGAACAGGGAGAGGTGGATCGGTATATCGGTACGGTTATCGATATAACTGAACGAAAGTATTCAGAAGAAGCACTCAAGAAAGAAAAAGAACGGTTCAGCTCACTTTTTGACAACATGCTCAACGGCATCGCCTATTGCCGTGTAATATTCGAGGATAATCTGGCGGTTGATTTTGTCTACGAACAGGTAAACCCAAGTTTCGAAAAACTTACCGGGCTAAGAGAGGTGCAGGGCAAAAGAGTTTCAGACGTTATCCCCGACATCCATCAGATGCAGCCTGAGCTGCTTGAAATCTATGCACGAGTTGCAGCAACGGGCAGCAGTGAGAGATTTCAGTTTCAATTTCTGCCATTGATGATCTGGCTTGAAATTTCTGTCTACAGTGTGCAAAAAGGGCACTTTGTTGCCGTCTTCGACAACATAACCGAACGAAAGGCTAAGGAACAGCTTATTGCGGAAGGCAGAGCGAAACTGGAAGCGGCTCTTGCAAGTATGAACGATGCTGTTTTTATCTCTGATTCCGAGGGAAGATTCATTCATTTTAATGACGCTTTCGTAAGATTTCACCGGTTCAGGAGTAAAAAGGAGTGCGCCAGAACGCTGGGTGAGTACCCACAGCTTATCGACCTCTACCTGATCACCGGAGAACTTGTTCCTCTGGAAAATTGGGTGGTATCAAGGGCGCTGCGAGGTGAGACCGGTACAGGAGTGGAATTCAGGCTGCTCCGCAGGGATAGCGGTGAAACATGGTTTGGAAGCTATAATTATGCGCCCATATTCGACAAGGAGGCTCATATTGTCGGTTCGGTAGTCACCGCCCGAGACATCAGTGTCCGCAAAGCTGAAGAGGAAATGATAAAGAATTATGTGAAACAGCTGGAAAATTCAATGCCGGCTACGCTCCAGGCGCTGGCAAGCGTCGTGGAGGCACATGACCCCTACACGGCTGGCCATGAGCGGCGGGTTGGTATCATTGCGGCCGATATAGCAGGGGAAATGGGGTGGAGCAAAGAGAAGTGTGACAATCTGCAACTCATCGGACTGGTGCACGATATCGGCAAAATGAGCATACCTACCGAGATACTTTCCAAACCGAGCCAATTGTCAACAATCGAGTTTGAGCTCGTCAAAACTCATGCCGAAGAGGGTTATAAAATTCTCAAGGATATTGAATTCCCTCTGCCGATTGCAGAAATCGTCCGGGAGCACCACGAACGTATGGATGGCAGCGGTTATCCTCAGGGTCTGAAAGGAGCGGAGACGCTTCTTGAAGCTCGTATACTGGCCGTTGCCGACATGCTTGAAGCCATGGCTTCACATCGCCCATACCGTTCTGCCTTGGGCATTGACGCTGCAATCAAAGAGATTGAGTCACAAAGTTGCAGCCTGTTAGACAAAGATGTGGTTGATGCCATGCTCCGCCTGTTTCGCCAAAAAGGCTATCAACTCCCGAACTGAAGCAAGCCGCCCGGGCAGGGCGCAGGATAATCTGGCATCAGGTAGCGCGCTTGAATGCGGGGTCGTGCCACCTCCCCCTTTGTCCCTCGATCCTTTCTTATATACTATCTATATATTTATTAGGAAAAATATTGGAAAAATCTATGCGATAGTTACATTTAATAGTGGTTGACATATATGCCACGGTAATGCAAACCCCCTAACCCCCTAATATTTGATTGTGCGTTCAATAGGTTCTCCGCCCAATACGTGGCAGTGTATAAGGTCACGCCCATAAGGCGGGGTGGTTATGCGGGAGTAACTGTTAACTAATTTCATTGGGAGGTAACGCTATGCTCTACACAATCTTTTCCATCAAATCACAAAAAGGCGTGACCATGATTGAGTACGCCTTGATTGCAGCACTGGTTGCCGTTGTTGTGATTGCTACACTCACTACTCTTGGAGGCAGTTTGACCGGAATTTTTGAGAGTATCTCAACCGCCATCAAGGGCGCTACTACTACTACTCCGTAAAAACCCTTTTACAGCTTAAGCAGTGAAACTACCGGTTTTAGTTCTTGCCATCGCACTCACTCTGGGGGCGATGGCAGCTTTTATCGCCATCCGATGGACGAGCGTTGCTCAAACTTCAGTGACCAGGGTCGTCATTGTCGAGCAGCCTATCGAAGCTGGAAAAGCTATTGCAGCTAATCAAATCAAGACCATCGACTGGCCCGGTTCGACCGTTCCGCTCGATGCAGCCACTCGCACCACCAACGTCGTTGGCCGGATTGCCCGCGTCTCGATGATCCCGGGTGAGCCGGTTTTACCTGGCAAATTGGCCCCAATAAGCGCGACCGGGGGGTTATCCTCGACCATCCCGGAGGGCAAACGGGCTATTACCGTTCGCGTAAACGAGGTGATTGCGGTTGCCGGATTTGCCCTGCCGGGCAGCTATGTGGATGTTTTGGTTAGCAGCAAAGACGCCAACCAGCAGCCTTTTTCGCGAACAGTGCTGTCGCGCATCAAAGTATTGGCCGTCGCCCAAGAGACCACAGCAGACCCGGCCAAACCAAAAGTGGTCAATGCCGTGACTCTCGAGCTTACGCCACACGAATCCGAAAAGCTCGATCTGGCGCGCAATATCGGGGTGCTTTCTCTGGTCTTGCGTAACGAACTCGATACCGGCGTCATAAACTCGGCAGGGGTACGACTGACCGATATTGTGCATTCACAGTCCTCTCCTGCATCCACCTTTTCACCTGTACCACAAGCGGCACCGGCGACCAGTCCTGTGTCGGCACCTTCGCGTCAAAGCCATGGACCTGAAGAAATTCGTGGCACCAGTCGCCAACCTGTTGCCAAACCCTAGCTCCCATGCACATGAATTTGACATGCCTAATGCGTTGTGCCAGCAGGATGGCTGCTTTTGTGGCACTGGCAGGAACTCTGCCCGGGCAGGCAATGGCCTCTGCCTTGACCTACGTTGTGCCTGTGGGTGAATCCAGAGTCTACCGCCTCGAGCAACCCGCTACCCGTGTTGCTGTGGGCAACCCCGATGTGGCTGACTATATTATGCTTAATCCCTCCGAGCTCTATCTGCTGGGTAAAAAACCTGGTGCTACCAATCTTATTCTTTGGGACAAAAAAGGCAACTTCACCTCCACACCGCTGCAGGTCAGCCGCAACATCAAACCCATAAGAGAGCTGTTGAAAGTCGTCTTGCCGAATGAGAGCGATATTCAGATCTTCGCCTGGGGGCCGGCGCTGGTAGTTGCCGGCTCTGTCTCCGATGCTCTGGCGGCGGAAACCGTCAACCGCCTGGTCAGGGCGTATATGGGTGGCACGGTTTCGGGTCTCAACCCCGAAGCTGCACTGGCCTACAGCGCATCTGCTTCCGGCTCCGCGGCACCTGCCAGCATATCCGGCATGGCCGGCACTGCCTCCCCCGCTCCCTCTGCCACTGGCTCTACGGCCATGGCTGGCATGCCCGGGGTGGTCAATCTCCTCAGAGTCCGCGATGCGCAGCAAGTCCGCCTCGAAGTCCGTATTGCCGAGGTTTCCAGGTCCTATATCGAAAATTTCGGCATCGGCTGGACGCAAGGACTGGGCGATATCAAAGGGGGCATCATGTCAGGGTTTGTCAGCGACGCCACCGTCAACCTCCTGTTGAAGACTGACCGCATATCCCATGTTAAGGATGCCACTGCCGGCAACCGGCTTCAGGTTGAAGCCGAGCGCAAGTCTGGTTTGATCAAGATTCTGGCCGAACCCACCATTGTCGCCATGAGCGGTCAAGACGGCTACTTCCTGGTTGGCGGCAAAATTTATACCCCCACTCTTGGCAGCAACGGTTCAGTCGACTACGTCGAACGCACCTACGGGGTGGGTTTGCGATTTACGCCCACCGTACTTGATGGTGGCCGCATTTCGCTCAAGGTTACCCCCGAGGTCTCTGAGCCTGTCACCGCTGGGACCGCAAGCACTATACCTGCATTTAAAACCAGCACCGTTTCCACCACAGTCCAGATGAAGGAGGGTGAGAATCTGGTTATTGGCGGCCTTCTGCGCGACAATCTCACCGAAGTCATAAGGGCAGTGCCTTTGCTCGGCGATATTCCCATTCTTGGCGCGCTGTTCCGACGCACCGAGAAGAGTGCTGAAACCACTGAACTCATGGTTATTATACGCCCTACTCTGGTCAAGGCCAGCACCACCGTGCCACAGCTTCCCACCGACAGCTTTCTGCCGCCTACTCGAAAACAGCTTTTCATCGACGGAAAGCTTCAAGGCTCACAGGTAAAATGACCACCATGCGCAAAGACGCAGCTAGGCGTCACTCCCCAATAACACCGCCGGCTGAATGCCAAAAGGGCAGTGTGCTGGTCGAATTTGCGCTCATTCTTCCAGTGTTTCTGCTTCTCCTTTTTGGTGTAATCTCTTTTTCTGTGGCTCTCTACAACAAAACCGTCCTCACCATGGCCACCCGGGAGGGCGCGCGTGCTGGAGCCAAGTACGTTAAAAACCGGACCAGCACCATCATCCAGAGCAGCGCCGCCGCCGCTGCCTTGCAGCTCTGTCAAAACAACCTCATCTCTTTTGGACCCGGCATGACCTGCAACGTCCCTGCTCCTGTCATTCAGAACAACATCCTCACCGTCACGGCCAATGTCAATTACACCGGGCTCTATGTTTTTGGGGACCTGTTGATCTCGGCACAAACCAGTATGAGACTCGAATAATCATGGTGACCTCACACCATAGCATCAAACCGCTGAACAGCCAGCGTGGCGGCGCGGCAATTTTGTTTGCCCTGTGCCTGCCTGTGCTCCTGGGCTTTGCCGCTCTGGCGGTTGACCTGGCCCGGCTCAACCTCACGAAGGTCGAACTTCAAAACGCTGCCGACGCTGCTGCTGTGGCGGGCGCTCGTTCACTGAGCTCCACGAACTCCCTTCTCTCGACGGACAAGCCTTACAATTGGACCGCGGCTGCGGACACTGCGCGGTATGTCGTACAGCGCAACTTCGCCAATGCCCGGCGGATTCAGGATGCGCAGATTGAGACGGGTTACTGGAACCTCAATGACCCCTCGCTCGGTCTCTATCACCCCGGCACCCCCGGGGCAGGAGACGTGCCCGCCGTCCGCGTCACGGTTGCTATTTCCAGCACCCAAAACAGCGGACCCTTCCCGTTTTTTTTCGGCCCCATTCTGGGTATTGCCCAGAGCAACGTTCATGCAAGTGCCATTGCCATGATAGCCCCGTCAGGGGGCGGTACGGGCCTTTTCCCCTTTGTCGTCCAAAAAAGCATTTTCAACCCTGCCTGGTGGGACGAAATCACTCGCAGCCCGAAGATAAATCCTCAAACAGGCAAGCCCTATTCCATTCAAGTCAATCTTGACTCTTTCTACCCAACGGGCGGTGTGGGCACATGGACCAGCTTGACGACAGCAAGCAACGCCGACTCATACGTTAGCGGACTCATTTCAGGGGTCAACTCCTCAGCCAACCCTGTTGCCATAGGCGACAACATTTGGATAGCAAACGGTACTATGACCAACTTGTATGGCAAAATCAATAGCCTCATCGGTAAAGATGTTGCAATACCGGTTGTTAACGCCATGAATCCCGGCTCCTGGCAGCAGATTGTCGCGATTGCCGGTTTTCATATTGACTCCTCTACAAAACAGGGAAACAAAAGCTACATTACTGGCCATTTCATCAGCAATGCGGATTTCGGTACCACAAATCCAGGCAGCGGCAACGGCTTGCCACTCGGGGCATACACCCCTCCCATACTGGTCGAATAAACACACATGAACATTGTTTCATACTCTCCACTGCCCTGGGAGGTTCCCGATACCCGGCTTGAACTGGGTCAACACCAGCTGGTCCGAATGGTTGGCGAGCTTGGTCTGATGGTACGCCAACTCGCAGCCCAGAACCCCGACCTTGTTATTCTCGCGGGATTTGAAGGCGCTGAACTTTATTACATTCAAGAGGTTGAGAAACTCTGCCTCGCTCTGCCGCATACCGCCATCGTCGCCCTGCACCCGCACGCAGATCCTGAACTGTTGTTATCTCTTATGCGTGCCGGTGTTCGTGAAGTCATTGTCGACAGCACCTCCGAAGCCCTGCAACAGGTCATCGAGCGCACTTACCTTCGTACCAAAGGGTCAAGCATCAGCCAGGGCCGGATTTTAGGATTTGTCTCTTCGAAAGGGGGGGATGGCAGTACCTGCATAGCGGCAAACCTGGCCTTTGCGCTCTCTCGGGAGCCCAATACCCGAGTGCTGGCGGTCGATATCTCTTTGCCCTTTGGCGATCTCGACATGTACCTCACCGGAGATAACCACCCTCAGGATCTGGCGGATATCTCCAGTCAATCCGACAGGCTTGACCTCTCCCTCCTCGACAGCATGGTGCAGCACCTCAGCCCCACGCTCGACCTTATCCCATCGCCGGTCACCTTTGAAAAAATTGTCCATATCGAACCCGAGCGCGTGAGCGAACTCATTCACATTGCAACAAACTTCTACGACTACATTCTGGTCGACTTTGGTTCTTCTTTCGACGAAGCAGGCATATGGGTTCTTGAGCACCTTAACGAATTCTGCATCGTCGTCACCCCATCGCTGCCATCGCTGCGTCGGGCAGCCCAGCTGCTCAAACTTTGGAAAGAGTTCGAAAAACCCGTGTCGCACCTCGAAATCATCCTCAACCGTGCTGACACAAGCGCTCCCATCTCCATTAGTGAAATCGAAAAAGTCATCGGCAGGCAAATTAACCGGCGCTTTGCCTCCGACGTCGAAGCCGTCCAGAAATCCCTTTTGATTGGTCAGCCCTTTTTGCAGGTGGCACCCGGCTCAAAACTTTCCAAAACCATCACTGACTGGGCCGCCCACCTTACCGGCAGAAGTCAGCCTAACCCCTCGTTATGGCAACGCTTAAAGATCAAATAGCTCACTGGAACCTCTCCACCAAACGGACTGTTCCTACCCCTGCAGCGGCGCCTGCGACCAATGATGCGCAGGCACAGCAAGCTGTCGTTGACGCAGCCATTTCGCCCGCCCCAGCTCCGCCGATAAAAACCAAGGCATCCCCGGGGGTTGACTATTACGCGACCAAAGTGAAGCTGCACCAAAAGCTGCTTACCCGCATCGACCTCAACTCCATCGAAAGCCTGACCCCCGAGCAGCTGCGCAACGAGCTCGGGGTCCTGCTTGTCGCGCTCATCGAAGAAGAGGCCATTCGCTTGAATGATCAGGAACGCACCAGCTTGGTGGCCGACCTAAAAAACGAAATCATGGGGCTGGGCCCTTTGGAGCCCCTGCTGGCCGACCCCACCATTTCCGAGATTATGGTCAACGGTTACCAAAATGTCTATGTGGAAAAAAGTGGCCGTATTCAGCTCACCGACATCCGCTTCAACGATGACGCACATCTCATGAAGATCATCGACAAAATCGTCTCGCGCGTGGGGCGGCGCATCGATGAATCCAGCCCAATGGCCGATGCCCGCCTTCCGGATGGCTCGCGCGTCAACGCCATCATTCCTCCATTGGCTCTCAATGGGCCGGTCCTCACCATTCGCCGCTTTGCGGTTGTACCCCTGCAAATCCATGACTTTATAAAAAAAAACACGCTCACCCCTCCCATGGCCGAACTCTTGTCAGCTCTGGTCAAAGTCAAGTGCAACATCATCATTTCCGGGGGTACTGGTACGGGGAAAACCACGCTGCTCAACATTCTCTCAAGCTGTATTCCCACCAACGAACGCATCGTCACCATTGAGGACACTGCCGAACTGCAGCTTCAGCAGGATCACGTTATTCGTCTGGAAACGCGCTCACCAAACATTGAAGGCAAGGGCGAAATCACCATGCGCGCACTGGTGAAAAACTGTTTGCGCATGCGTCCCGACCGCATCGTCCTCGGCGAGGTCCGCAGCGCCGAGGTAATCGACATGCTGCAGGCCATGAACACCGGGCACGAGGGCTCGCTTACCACCATTCATGCCAACAGCCCGCGGGATGCGCTGGCCCGGCTCGAAAATCTGGTAGGCATGGGTGGCATCACGCTTCCCAGCAAAGCCCTCCGCCAGCTCATCTCTTCGTCGATTCACTTTATCGTCCAGATTACGCGAATAAATGACGGCAGTCGCAAGATCACGAGCATCGAGGAGATCAGCGGAATGGAAGGCGACATGATTACCACTCAGGAAATCTTTTCCTACAAGCGCACCGGCACCAACCCGGACGGTACGGTCCAAGGAGTGTTCAGAGCCATGGGCGTGCGTCCCAAGATATCTGAAAAAATACGTACGTACGGCATCACCCTAAGTGAAGGCATTTTTGACCCCCCCGCCAACGACTAACCAACGGGCAGATGATGACGACATTTTTGATCCCTCTCTTTGCTTTTATGACAGTCATGCTGATCATACTGCTGCTCTACGCGGTGTGGTTCCGCTTTTTCGATCGCAGCGCCAAGGCGAAACAACAGCGCTTGCAGGCCATTGGGGACACCGTTCACTCTGGCGGGCAACGCCTCAGAAACGCCGAGAAGAGTGCACTCGAAACCTGGCTATGCTCACGCTTCAGAACATTCCGTCAACTCGAACGTCTCGTCCAGCGTGCCCACAGCAAGCTCACAGCTGTGCGTTTAATGGGCATCATGCTCGCCTTGTTTGCGGTGGTTATGGTGTTGGGTATGCTGCGCCATAGCAGTTTGCTGCTCCTGATAGTGCCGGGTCTCATTATGGCCAGCACGCCGCTTCTCTGGTTATCCCGACAAGCCAACCTCCGAAGCCAAACCTTCGGAGAAAAACTCCCGGAAACGCTCGACTACATCTCGCGCGCAATGCGCGCCGGCCACGGCCTGACCTCGGCTATCGGCATGGTCAGCAAGGAGTTTGCGGACCCTATAGGACACGAATTCAAGACAGTCTTCGATGAAATCTCATTCGGCATCCCATTCAAAGACGCCATCGGCCAGCTCGGAGATCGCGTTCAAAGCACCGACCTCAATTTTTTTGTCATTTCGGTTCTGATCCAGCACGAAACAGGCGGCAACCTCACTGAAGTGCTCGATGAGTTGGCCAGAACCGTGCGCGAACGCGTCAAACTGCGCGGCAAAATTCGCACGCTCTCAAGCGAAGGGCGTTCATCAGCAATGATACTGGGCTTTATGCCATTCGCGTTCGCCGGCATCATCTCGCTCATAAATCCCCACTACATGACGCCGCTCTGGACTACTCCCCAGGGTCAGAACCTCCTCCTCATCGGCGCTGGTCTCATGGGGGTTGGCTTCTTTTTCCTGAACCGCATCACTCAAATCAAGGTTTAACCCTAGTCACAACCGCCATGCAAGCCATCCTGCAATTTCTCTTCATCGCGCTTTCGGGAGCTGCTGTTGCCTCGGTTGTGATCATGTTGTACAATTTGGCGGTCAACAATGCCCTCAAAAAACGCATCACCAACATCGTGCTCAAAGGTCTGGGCACAAGCGGCATCTCCTTGTCCAAGACGCAGAACGTCCAAAAAGTAGCCGGCGTCATCAGCATCCTCTCCAAGCTCTCGCTTCCGGAAGAGGGGTGGCAAAACTCCAGCGTTTCGATCAAGTTTTTGCAAACAGGCATTCGCAACAAAAACGCGCCTCAGTACTACTTTGCCGTTAAAACCCTGCTTACGCTGGTGCTGCCGGTGGTGCTGGCCTTGTTTCTCTTTTTGACCAAACCCCACATCCCCGTTGCTCATGCCATGAGTCTGGTGCTGCTTACAAGTGCAGCAGGCTACTATCTGCCTGAAATGTTGCTGCACTTCATCACAAAAAAACGTCTTGAACGCATGCGCAACAGCCTGCCCGACATGATAGACCTCATGGTCATCTGCACTGAGTCCGGCATGAGCGTCGATGCCTCCATTGCCCGCATATCCCGCGAAATGGTCCGCACCTATCCCGACCTGGCCCATGAGTTTTATCTCTCGGCTCTCGAGATGCGCGCCGGTGCAACCCGCATCGAAGCATTCCGGAACCTGGCACTGCGCTCAGGTCTCGAAGACCTGAAAGACCTCGTCTCCATGCTCGTGCAGGCCGACCAATTCGGCACCAGCCTGGCCGAATCGTTGCGCGTGCAGTCAGACATGATGCGCTCACGCCGCACCCAACGTGCCGAAGAACTTGCCGCTAAAATCCCTGTCAAAATGCTGCTGCCGCTCATCCTGTTTATTTTCCCGACACTCCTGATGGTGCTCTTGGGACCGGCAATCATTCAGCTTATGCAGGTCTTCGCCAACAGGCCATAGCTATGAGCCACAGCGACATTCTGCATCTCCTTCGGATACACTGGTCGTGGTTGTTGGCAGGAGCGCTGGCAGGAGTGTGGCTGGTGCCCCTCGGCCGCATTATTCCGCGCAAGGTGTTGCAGCTCGCCCGGGCCCCGCTCTCTGAATGGCAGGGGCCCGGCGGCGGCCTGAGCGAGCCCGTTCCGCTGGCCAGGCGCATTTGGGTGCCGGCACTCAACGCCTGTTTGTGGGCCTATGCGGCCGATACCGCCAGCCAACCGGCATTCTGGGTCGCGCTCTCAGGTGCCGGTTTGGCCAGTACACTGCTCGTGCTCGCCCTCATTGACTGGGACACCACAATGCTGCCGGACCGGGTGGTCTTGCCGCTGGGGATGGCGGGACTCTTCAGCAGCTACGCCGGCTTTACCTCGCAGAGCCTCTTCGTTAGTGGCGCATCTGCGGCTGTGGTGCTGGCCCTGATGGGAGGGCTTGCCTGGGTGTTCCTGCGCATCAAAGGCGAGAGCGGTATTGGTGGCGGTGACCTCAAGCTCCTGGCTGCCCTCGGCACATGGTTTGGTGTTCTTGGTGTGCTCTACGTGCTCTTGTGGGCCAGTTTGGGCAGCGTGGTCTGGTGTCTGGTGTGGCGCCGCTTCAGGGGTCTTAGCCTCGAAGCTGAATGGCCATTTGGTCCCGCCATAGTGGTGGCAGCACTGCTGTGGAGCCTTCAGTAATGGTGCCATTCTCCGGTCGGGGCTTGCATTATTCCCTCTGGAATCGTACCTTAACGATTGTTAAAACGTTCTTTCTTCCATTGCTGTTCATCAAGAAAGGCTGAGGGAATAGACCCTGCGACGCCTTGACAACCGATTCCAGCCAACGGTGGAACACGGTGCCACATTCTACTTCCGCACCCTATGCATTTCCGATTTTACCCGGGATGAAGCTGAAGAATGATGAGTGAAAAAGAGCTTTCTTCTCTCTCTTTTCAAAACAGGTATCCTGCCTTTCGGCATCTGCCGCCGCGAAACAGAGATACAAATAAGGCCTCTTCCATGCTCATCAGGGAAGAGGTTTTTTTATTTTACGTATCGTTAATTTTCAACCAAGGCTCTCCATGACCTTCCAGACTGACACTATTCACGCCGGCGTGGGTCCCGACAAGGCTTACGGCGCCATTATGACTCCGATCTACCAGAGCTCGACCTTTGTTTTCGAGGATATCGGAAAACACAAGGGGTTTGATTATACCCGAAGCGGCAACCCTACCCGCAAGGCTCTCGAGGACAACCTCTGTGCGCTTGAAGGGTGTTCGTCCGCCGTCGCCGTGACGACCGGCATGGCGGCCATCACTTCAACCCTCAGCATCTTCAGCTCCGGCGATGAGATCATCTGCACCGACGACTGCTATGGCGGCACCTCGCGCCTCATGAAGACGGTCGAGGAGCATTTCGGCATCAAGGTGCATTTCGTCAACCTCCAGGAGGCGGCGAACCTGCTTCATTATGTCAATGACAAGACCAAAGCGGTCTGGGTCGAGACCCCGTCCAACCCGCTTTTGAACCTGGTTGATATTCATGCCGTCTCGTTGCTCGCCAAGGCGAAAGGGCTTCTGACCATCGTCGACAACACCTTTCTCTCGCCATACGGCCAGAAGCCCTTTGAGCTCGGTGCCGATATTGTGGTTCACTCCACCACGAAGTACCTGAACGGCCATTCCGATGTTGTCGGCGGTGCGGTTCTCTCGAACAGCGAGGATCTTGACGCGCGCCTGAAATTTACTGTCAATGCGCTTGGAACCTGCGCTCAGCCGTTTGACTGCTGGCTGGTGCTGCGCGGCATCAAGACGCTGGTTGTGCGCATGAAGGAGCATGAGAAGAATGCCCGGGCGGTTGCCGGGTTTTTGCAGAAGCACCCGAAGGTCAAGCGGGTCTTCTATCCGGGCCTTCCGGATCACCCGCAGCATGAGCTTGCTCGCCGTCAGCAGAAGATTTTCGGCGGCATGGTCTCCTTTGAGCTTGACGGGGGTATTGAAGATGTCAACCGGGTGCTCAAGGGCACCAAGCTTTTCGCTCTTGCCGAGAGCCTCGGTGGCGTTGAGTCGCTGATTGAGCATCCTGCAACCATGAGCCACGCCTCAATGGACCATGACCATCGTGAGGCTGCCGGTATCACCGATACGGTTATTCGCCTCTCTGTCGGCATCGAGGACGGGGATGACCTTATCGCCGACTTGAAGCGTGCCCTCGGCTAAAAAGGATAGCTAATGTTTGATCCCTTTTCCCGCCTGAAAAACGCCCCCCCCGACCCTCAGGTCCCTCCGACACCTTCGGTGCCCTACACCCTGAGGGTCAGTCATAGGGCAAAGTGCGCGAGGCTGAAGATGACGCCGCATGGGGGACTTGAGGTTGTTGTTCCCCGCGGTTACGACAAACGCCAGATTCCGTTACTGCTTCTTCATCACGATGCATGGATCAAAAAAACCGCGGCACGCTTTGAGGCTGAGCGTCCTGAGCCTCAGCCTTGCAGGGAGAACGGCCTGCCGCAGCTGATTGCATTCCCGCATTTTAAGGAGGAGTGGCGGGTAGAGTATGTTCATGCGGGCAGCGGTGAGGTACGCCTTGATGAAGGAGCGGCCGCTATTCTGCGGGTATCGGGAGATATTGATGACGCGGCGCTTTGCCAGAGCCTGCTCAGCACCTGGCTGAAAAAGCGTGCCAAGTCACTTCTTGTCCCATCGCTTGAAAGCGTTGCCGCCGCGCATGGTTTCCGGTTTACCTCCGCGGGAGTCCGCCTGCAGAACTCCCGCTGGGGGAGTTGCTCATCGCGTCGCTCAATCATCCTGAACGCCAAGCTGCTTTTTCTGCCCGACTACCTTGTTCGCTATATTATGGTGCATGAGCTCTGCCATACGGTGCATATGAACCACTCCCGGGCTTTCTGGTCGCTTGTCAGGCTGCACGATCCGCTATGGAGAAGCAACGATCGGGAGATGAAAACAGCGTGGAAATATGTGCCTGCCTGGGTGGCCGCGCGCACGCCGGTTGCTCCGTAAATTTCCAACATCAAGCACTGCGTTATGAATATCGGAATCCCAGTTGAAATCAAAGCCGGGGAGAACAGGGTTGCCTGCACTCCCGCCGGAGTCCGCCATCTTGTTGCGGCCGGTCACCGGGTCGTCGTGCAGGCTGGCGCGGGCGCGCGAAGCGGACTGGGTGACGACAAATACCGCCGTGCCGGCGGGGTGGTGACCCTGTCGGTTGAGAAGGTATGGAAGAGCGATCTTGTCGTCAAGGTCAAGGAGCCGCTCGAGGAGGAGTTCCGCTTTTTCAGGGAGGATCTCATACTCTTTACCTTTCTCCATCTTGCAAGCCAGCCTGCTCTTGCGCTGAAGCTGCTTGAGAGCGGCGTTACGGCACTGGCCTACGAGACCGTTCAGGAGAGCGGACGCCTTCCCCTGCTCGCTCCGATGAGCGAGATTGCCGGAAAAATGAGCGTGCTGATGGGGGCATATTATTTGGGCGCCCATCACGGAGGCGAGGGCAAGCTGCTTGGCGGAGTGCCCGGCGTCCTTCCCGGAAAGGTTGCTGTTCTCGGCGGCGGCTCTGCGGGAATGCATGCGGCAAAGGTTGCCGCCGGGCTCGGGGCCGATGTGACGGTTCTCGAGATTGGACAGGACCGGATGCGCTATCTCGAGTCCGCCCTGCCCGCACAGGTTCATACCCTCTATTCAACCGAGCAGCACATCGAAGAGCAGCTCGAAACGGTCGACCTTCTGATCGGCGCAGTGCTCGTGCCCGGAGCAATCGCTCCACAGCTTGTTACCAGGGCGATGCTTCGCCGGATGAAGCCGGGTGCGGTGCTTGTCGACATCGCAATCGACCAGGGCGGCTGCATTGCCACCTCAAGGCCGACGACCCATCAGGACCCTGTGTTTATCGAAGAGGGGGTTGTCCATTACTGCGTGGCCAACATGCCGGCAGCCTATCCCCAGACCTCCACTGAGGCGCTTACCGGTGTAACGCTTCCCTACATCCGCAGAATTGCAGATTTCGGCCTCGAGAGCGCCATGGTGATGATGCCCGGCCTTTCAATGGGACTCAATATCTGGAAGGGTTCGGTCACCCATGAGGAACTTGCACGTTCACTCGGCAAGCCCTTCCATGAAAATCCCTTTGCTTGAGGAGGAAGAAAGTGGACGTAAGTGGACAAGGCTGAAGAGATTGCGAATTCCGCGAATTGCCGAGGGGACGTTAGTGACAAATTACACAAACTGCTTTCCGGGTTGAAGAGATTTTGAATTTTGGATTTAAAATAAATAATTGGAGTTGCTAGCTTTTCGTGGACAGTGTAAGAAGTCATGCCTTACATCAAAGGGAGGTATGAATGAAAAAGAATCAACCACGTCGTCAGTATCAAGCAGTTCAAGCTCGATGCTCTTGAGCTCGTGTTGCATAGCGAGAAAACGATAGCAGAGCTTGCCGCAGATTTGGGCGTAAAAGCAGATATGCTCTATCGGTGGAAATACCTTTAGAACGCCAACAAGGATAAGGAGAACGCCTTCCCGGGCACCGGACATCTGAAGGATTCGGAGGCCGAACAAATTCGCAAGCTTGAGCGCGAGCTGCGCATGGTGCAAGAGGAACGGGATATCTTAAAAAAGGCGTTCGCTGTGTTCTCCAGAACCGATCCATGAAGTATCGGTTCCTCATGGATGAAATCAAGAAGATCCATGAGGAACATCATAAGATTTATGGCAGCCCAAGGATAGCTGCATGTCTGCATGATAGGGGTTAACAATGCAGTAAACCTCGGACTGCGCGCTTAATGAGGATTTTAGGGATTCGGTCGAAGACCACCCGAAAATTCAAGGTGACGACCAATTCAAATCACAAGGAGCTGATTGCGCCGAATCTGCTGCGTCAGAGGTTTTCAGCTGAAGGTGTCAATGAGGTCTGGACGAATGATATTACCTACATTCGCGTCGGCAGTGGCTGGCAGTATTTAACCGTCATGCCGGATCTGTTTAATCGAGAAGTTGTCGGGTATTCATTCAGGAGCAAAATGACGACGGAAACAACGGTGAATCCTGCTCTTGAAATGGCAATGAAACACCGCCGACCAGCACCAGGATTGATTGTTCATTCAGATAGGGGAATCCAGTATGCCAGTCAAGGATTCCGGGAAAAGCTCCAGCAGTATGGGGTGATTCAGAGCATGAGCGGCAAGGGCAACTGTTACGATAATGCCATAACCGAGACTTTTTTCAAGACACTGAAAACAGAATGGGTATACGGTTCATTCTATCGAAATTATGCAGAGATCCGGAGATGCCTGTTTGAATACATCGAGGTGTTTTACAACCGGAAACGGAAGCATTCGACTTTAGGGTACAAATCACCGGGGCAATACTTGCATCACCAAGAACAACTCAAGGCTTTGGCTTCTTAGGGTGTCCGTTTTTTTTGCAACTCCATAATCCGGAATCTGGAATCCAAAATCCAGAATCTTCCCGTCCCTTGAGTCCCTTTTCCTCTTTAAGGTACCAGCAGCTTGAAGCCGCTTTGCCGGTCGAGCTTGCGGGTAGCTCCATTTTCAGTCAGCTCCCTCAGGATAATCTCCATCACCAGCCATACCTTCATGCCCCGGCGGATGCATCCGGTGACGGTGTTCTCCTCCCGGCCGCAGGCCATGTGCATGTGCAGGATCGGGTTGCCTTTCTCGTCGGGAAAGATGGTTCCGGTTCCCGTGACTTCATGGGCGTCGTAAAGCTCGTGTGTCATCGGATTTACCGGAGTGGCGCGGCTCTCTTCCGGGCCAACGACAAGCAGGCTCCCTTTGTCAGCGCCGCCGACCGCAATCAGCGAGGCCCTCTCAATCTTGTGCTCACGGACAAACTGCTCAATCACTTCGTGTACTATCTCGCCATCTTCAAGCCTGATGACAAAGGTCCTTCCCTCTTTGGCTTCTGAATAGTTCATGCCATCCTGGTTTTGTTTTCCCCGATTTTCAGGGAAATGTAGCAAGTTTGGAGATATGCTCCAATCGCGTTTATAACCGGCATATCGATGACGACTTTTGCTAAAACCGCAGTGATGCAGTCAGCCCGTACTGAGAAGAAGAGTTGGCCGGTTCAATAAAGGACCTGTTCGCACCGTTTACTTGAATGATGCAAGGCCTCGAGTTGTCAAGATTCCAGTATCGGAAAAACGGCTCAAGTGCAAGGGAAAAATGAGCATACTTCATGACCGCTCTTATCGATACCCGTAGCCCATACCCATCATTCTGAGGGTTTTTCAGATTATCCGAGAAGGTATTGGTTTTATCGTTGGCTTCTGTTAACGCGCTGTTCTGAGTGCCTCTCCAGAAGTAGTCATACTCTATGGTCCCGCCTATTGTCCAGCCAGCCGTTGTCTCTGAGGATATATCAAGGCCTACAGGGGTATAGAGGTAGTTAGACTCACGATTGTATATTTTATAACCGCCCGTTGAAGAGACCTTTCCGTTTCCATTGTCCTTTAACTGCCGGTATCCTATTCCGGTGTAGGGAGTAAGGAGGATTTGTCTACTGGTCTCACTCTTTCCGCCGATAAGCAATCTGGTCTCAATCAAGGAGTCATTGATGCCATTGATTGTGCCGGCTAAAGGGGAAGAGTAGTCAGCCTTGCCACTGACTGCCAGGCCCTCGACTTTCAGCATGTCGATAAAGCCTATAATATGATTGCCACAATAGGTTATTGAGCCTGAAATACCACTCATGTTGCTTGACTCCTGCATCACGCCGGGTTCATTATAGAGCGTGTGAAGAATCGTCGGGCCGAATTCGCCAGACAATCCTGCCCGGGGCGTATCGGCATAAAGAGTATTGATGGCTATGCATTGGAAAACAACTGCACAGAAAAGTTTCCTGATAAGGCGGTGATGCATGCGGGTCTCTTTTAGTGATGATTCATGCCGGATTATTGAGCCTTGTAAGCAGGATATTGGGACTCTCTTTATGAGTCTGACTTCTAACTATAAAAGGAGGCGTTGAACCTCCTTTTATAGTCGATTGAGCCGTAAAGATTATATCCCGACCCTGATTCCGACCAGCACATTGTTGCTTGAGACATTCACATCACTGCCAGTGGTGATCTCTGAAGAAGTCGAGGTATTGGCAACCTGTGTCACCGGGTTGGAATATTTTGCCGTTGCAAAGTAGCGATAGCGAACATCGATTTTCACGTTACGGCTGACCGGTATTGCAACGCCAGCCCCCAATTGATAGGCAAATGCGGTCTTGTTTGCAGAAACGGCAGAATTAATACCAACCACCTGAACATCGCTGTAGTCGACTTTTGCTAAACCGGCTCCAGCAGTGATATAGGGCTCAACACCAGCCATCTTGATGTCGTAATAGCCGTTGGCCAGAAAGGACAAGGCTCTTACGTTGCCACTCAAGGTGTTTTCTGTAGCCGTAGGTATCAGGACGGAGGTAGTTGCCTTGTTGGTTGTGTTTGTCTGATAGCCGACTTCGCCCTCAAGTCGATAACCGCCAAAATCATGGCCGAAAGCGCCCTGCAAAGCAATGCCTGAGCCCGTAGAAAGGGTTGCATCATAGGACGGGCTCGCAACTGCCAGGGTGTATGTATGTACCGGAGAACGCGACATCTCTCATGGCCGCGATACCGATATTGCCGCTGACATAAGAGTCTGAAGCTAATGCGGGAGTGGCGCAAAAACAGGCTGCCACCAGGGGGAGCAAGTATTTTTTCATAGTATTTCCAGATTGTCAAGTTAGGGGAAAGACAACGTCACATTCAACACTTGAATAGTAATAAAAAAAGCGGTTCCCCCCTAAATAGCCCGGATTTTCCGTTTTAGATGATGGGTGTTTCGGCCAATGGCCTCAGTTGTCGAAAAACTCAATGCGCAGCTGCTCGCCGGGCTGTTCGATGAGCACGTACCATCCTTTTCTGATGATGGTGAGACCTTTTTTATCGGCCGCAGGAATGATGCTCCCTTCGATGGCCTCAATCTCCTCTTTCGGGCAGTCGCGGTTGAAGATGATGTTCAGTGTGGGGCTTTGCTGCTCAAACTGGAGCATGAAGCCGTTGTGGTTGACGAAGACAAGGTCGTCATAGGCATAGGTGACTTCGTGGCCGAGTTCTTCGAGAAGCTGCATGAGGCTTCCGAGCGGACGTAGTGGTTGTTCCATGGTTCAGTGGTTTGGTTGTGTGCATGAAATGCCGCTGCCGTGGGGGCATGAGCTCATATCGCTCATCATGAAAGAGTTCATAACCCTCTCGGCCCCTTCAAGCGGATCAAGCGAAAGCAGTTTTTTCAGAATCGAGGTCTCGAATCCCTGAATGCGGTGGCCGTCGATATTCATGAGTGGCCGTTTTATCAAGAGGGGGCTCTCAATCATCAAGAGGAGTGCCTCTTCTCTGGTGCACCCATGCGGGTCGAGAGTTCCCGACTTTATTGCGGGTGCAGCAGGGTTGAAGCACTCTGCAAGAGGTTTTTCTCCCATGTAGAGCTCAAGCTCCTCTTTTGTCCATGGCTGCTCAAGCAGGTTTTTCACTTCCAGGGAGTGTCCGGCAAGCTCCAGCACAGCTTTCTGGCGGGAGTTGGTCTGGCATCCGGGCTTTTCGAAAAATACTATTGTGCTCACATCGTCCCCACATTCTGGTTAACCCTCTAATCTTCTGTAAGATTAAGTTAATTAGATAAATTTACCTAAAATATTCAGACAATGTCCTGATTATTCAGAACAAAATAAAGGCGAGACTCTGAAGGTCCTTTTTACGGTTTGTTTTTTTCTCGCTCGACAGAGGGGGTGAAGTTTTTCAGCCGGCCAAGCTTCTGAATCCCGAGGATCTCCCTCGCATGATCGAGAGCGTCATCGATATTGCCGAAAAGGTTCTCTTCGCCGATTTCGTCATAGAGCCCGAACTGCTGCAGGGCGAAGAGCGGCTGGGCATGAACGCCCGAGAGAATCAGCCTGGTTCCCGATTTATTGCAGTCCTTGAGCATCTCTCGCATCATGTTGAGTCCGGTCGCATCGATGGAGAGTACTTTTCTCATTCTGATGATCCGGATTTTCGGCGCCTTTTCAACCACATGCATGGCATCCCTGAACTTGGTTGCCGCACCGAAGAAGAACGGCCCGCTGATTTCGAAGACCTCCACGCCGTCCGGAACGGCTCTGGTCACAATCGTGTTCGGGTCGTCCTCCTCATCCCTGTCTTTGAGCTCCTGGGTGATGACGCCGACGTTCGAGAGCTGCGCCATGCGCTGCATGAAGAGGATGACGGAGAGCAGCATGCCGATCTCTATGGCAACGGTGAGGTCGAAGATGACGGTGAGCCCGAAGGTTGTCAGCAGCACAATGACATCGCTTCGCGGGCTTTTCAGCAGCTGGCGGAAAACCTTGATTTCGCTCATGTTCCAGGCGACAATAATCAGGATTGCAGCCAGAGCGGGCATGGGGATAAGTTTCGCCCACCGGCCGAACAGGAGCATAATACCGAGAAGCGTCACGGCGTGTATCATGCCGGAGAGCGGAGTTCTTCCTCCGTTCTTGACGTTGGTGGCAGTCCTGGCGATTGCGCCAGTGACAGGGATGCCGCCGAAGAGCGGGGTGATGATGTTTGCCGCGCCCTGTGCAATCAGCTCCATGTTCGACTTGTGCCTGCTGCCGATCATGCCGTCAGATACCACTGCCGAAAGCAGCGCTTCAATAGAGCCGAGGAGAGCGATGGTTGTTGCGGGCATCAGGAGGTGGCGGATGGTAGCAAAATCGAAGGTGGGCAACGTGGGAGAGGGAATCATTGAAGGGATCTCTCCGAACTGCGATTCGATGGTGGCCACGCCAAGATGGAAGTAGTGCACAACGAAGGTCGTGACGACAATCGCCACGAGCGAGCCGGGTATTTTCCGGGATACTTTCGGCCAGAAGATGATGACAAGAAGCGCCAGCATGCCGATGAGCAGGCTTGTCAGGTCGAAACTCGGCAGGCTCCGGCCGTAAGCGATCCATTTCTCGATAAAATCAGGCGGGACCTTGTCGATTGCGAGGCCGAAAAAATCCTTCATCTGGCTGGAGAAAATAATGACCGCTATGCCGCTTGTAAAGCCGACGATGACCGGGTAGGGAATGAACTTGATCAGCGAGCCAAACTGGGCCACTCCCATCATCATGAGAATGACGCCAGCCATGATGGTGGCAAGCATCAGTCCATTGATGCCGTATTGCTGGACAATGCCGAAGAGGATGACGATAAAGGCTCCGGTCGGCCCGCCGATCTGGACCCTGCTGCCACCGAGGAGTGAGACGATGAATCCACCGACAACAGCGCTGATGAGACCTTTTTCAGGGGAAACCCCGGATGCAATGGCAAAGGCAATTGCCAGAGGAAGGGCGACGATGCCGACAAGAACGCCGGAGACGATCTCTTTGGCTATGCGGTCCGGAGTGAGCTCCGGCAAAATACTGAAGAGCTTGGGCTTGAACATGATTGCGTATCAGAAAAAGAAAATGAACAGATGCGCCCTTTTCGGGCGTGCCTTTCTATATACCCTTTCTGCTGTTTTTTATCAATACACGAGAGGATAAGTTTATTTTCTTCTTGCAATTGCAGGGTGTCTGGCGCACTTTCTTCTGGCAGCAAAGTCTGGGCTCAGAGCGGATAAATGGGTCTCTGCGCTTGCATTATTGACGGGGCATTGCTACTATTTTCATAGCGGGATTATTTTCCGGGCGCATTTTGAAGACAAATAAAGCACAAATACAACTATGGCTACAACGATTGAGAATCTGAAGGAATCATTTGCTGGCGAGAGTCAGGCGAATCAGAAGTACCTTGCGTTTGCAAAGGAAGCAGAAAAAGCAGGATTCAGCACGGTGGCAAAACTTTTCCGCACAACAGCCCAGGCTGAAAGAATCCATGCAGAGGGTCATCTTGCAGCTCTAGGCGGGATTGGATCAACGGCGGAAAATCTTCAGGCCGCTATCGACGGCGAAACCTTTGAGCACAATGAGATGTATCCGCCGATGCTTGCTCAAGCTGAGGCTGACAGCCACCCGGCAAAAAGGATGTTCGCCTTTGCGCTCAAGGCGGAGCGGCAGCATGCTCTGCTCTATAAAAAAGCCCTTGAGGCAGTTCGCAGCGGGAAGGACCTTCCTGACGGCGCGGTCTGGCTCTGTCCTTTCTGCGGCCATGTAGAGCTGGTAAATCCACCGGAGATCTGCCCGATCTGCGGAGCCAAAGCCTCACAGTTCGTTGAGGTATAAGGGTCAAGCAGTCAATACTGAACAAAAAAGGCGGTCCGAAAGGCCGCCTTTTTTATTGACGGTGCGGTCGGATTTAGCCTTCGAAATATTTTTTTCCGGTGATGAGCACTATTGCCCCTGCAAGATCAGCGGCAATCCATATCTCCCTGAAAAGGGTGATTTCCCTGATTGGATTGAAGAGAACAGCAAAGAGCGTGCAGGTCACTGCAAAGAGAATTTTTTTCCTGCCGAAATTGGTGTAGGCACCCCAGGCGAAGGTGCCGAAAGCCGTTATGAAGAGGATCTCATGCAAGTCGAATGGCAATGGGAGCGCGCCCGCAACAAGCAGTGCGGCTGTGATGTAGATGACCTGAACAGGCATGTGACGGAGGTGTTGATTGATTTGGGATGCTGGCTTCTGGCATTTGCATCGTGAATGTTTTACTATTGAGTATAATAATAATTTAGCCCCTCCCGTGATAACGACCTATTTTCAGATCAAGCAGCGACGTTATGCATGATTTCGATTTTCTTGGCGAACTGGTGCTCATCGGAGCTTTTGCGATTGTCATCATCCTGGTTTTTCAGCGGATGAAAATCCCTCCGGTGATCGGGCTGATTTTTACCGGTATCCTGCTTGGCCCCTCAGGAATCGGTGCTGTCTATGACCAGAAGCTGATTTCGACGCTTGCCGAGCTCGGAGTGGTGCTTCTCCTCTTTACCATCGGTCTTGAGTTTTCGCTCGGCGACCTCAAGAAATTAAAGCGAATTGTGCTGGTCGGCGGAGTCGTCCAGATTCTGGTAACCGGCGTGGCCATAAGTTTCCTTGCCTACTGGTTCATGCTGGCCATCGGAAAGGGAATCACTCTCTCCGCGGCGGCATTCCTGGGGTTCACCTTTTCGGTGAGCTCTACAGCCATCTGTCTGAAGATCCTTACTGACCGCGATGAGCTGGCGCTTCCGCATGGCAGGATTGCCTTGGGGATCCTGATTTTTCAGGATCTTGCCATCGTCCCGCTCATGATCGGCATCAACCTGCTCAATCCGGCCGCTTCGCCCTCCCTCCCGGCAATTGTCAACAAGATCGGCCTTATCGGGCTTTTTGCCGGCGGCATCTTCATCGGCTTCAGGCTTTTCATGCCGAAAATGGTCCGCATCATTGCATCCCTTCGTGCTCGGGAGGTTCTGGTGATCGGAGCGCTGGTTATCTGTTTCGGGGCGGCATATCTGACCGCACTGGTCGGTCTTTCGCTCGCCCTTGGTTCGTTTGTCGCCGGAATGGTCATTGCCAGTACCGATGAGAGCCACCAGATCAGCATAACAATCGACCCCTTCCGCGAGGCTTTCACCAGCATCTTCTTCATCTCCGTAGGGCTTCTGCTCGATGTCAGGGTGATCAATCTACCCCTTTTCATCGCCATTGCCATTGTTGTTCTGCTCGTCAAGGGAATGCTTGTTACCGGGGTGTCGCTCTTTCTCGGCAACTCTGTAAGGGTGAGCATGATGGCCGGCATGGCGCTTGCCCAGATTGGTGAGTTCTCTTTTGTGCTTGCCGAAAGCGGGCTGAAGAACCGGGTAATCGATCACGAGATTTTCCAGTCGATGCTTGCCATCATTGTGGTGACCATGATTGTGACGCCGGCAATGATTGCCATTGCACCCAAGTTTGCCGACCAGCTGGCTCCTGCCCTCGGCTTCATTCCGCTCGCATCAGCGGAGCCTGCAGGGCGCACACCGCATCCCCCTGATTCGACCATTATCTGCGCTGGCGAGATTCATGCGGCAATCATCGGCTTTGGCCTCAACGGCCAGAATGTGGCGGCGGTGCTTCATGCTACCAACATCTCCTACTCGGTGCTTGAAATAGACCGCGAGGTGGTGAAGGTCATGCGCAGGAAGGGTGAGCCAATCTATTACGGGGACTGCACAGAGAAAAAATCGCTGCTGCGGGCGGGCATTGACCATGCAAGAGCGGTGGTGCTTGGTATTTCCGATGCCACGGCTGTGGAGAACAGCATCGCCCGGATCCGCGAAATCAACCGCCACGCATTCATCATTGTCAGGGCAAGAAGCTTCGATGATGTGGCGGAGCTCTACAAGGCGGGAGCCGATGTCGTCGTTACCGAAAAATTCGAGACCTCCATCCAGATCTTCTCGCAGCTTCTCAACCACTTTACCGTCGATCCGGAACTGATTCTCGAGCAGCAGGAGATCATCAGGCGCGAGTGCGAAAAGATCTTTCTGCACTCGCCGGCGCCTCTAAGATAGCTGATTTGATATAAATAGAAAAGCCGGACAGAATTTTCACTCTGTCCGGCTTTGGAAAAAAAAGCGTAGGGGATCAGTAGCGATCTCTTCTTGCTGGTCTTTCTTCGCGCGGCTTGGCTTCGTTTACCTTCACCGTACGTCCGTTCAGATCCTGCTCGTTCAGAGATTCGATGGCTTCACGGGCTTCGCTGTCGTTAGGCATGTCAACAAATCCAAACCCCTTGGAGCGGCCTGAAAACTTGTCCATGATGATGCTTGCGCTGTCGACCTGTCCAAAACGGGAAAATGCATCACGAAGATCATCTTCAGTAACGGAGTAAGCCAGATTTCCAATGTAAATATTCATGTTCAGTCAAATGTAACTTGTGCATTGATAGAAGAAGACACCGGCAAGTAACCAAGGCACAAATTACTTGAGTAGCGATTCAGCCAACCATTGGCTGATTTCAGTGTCTAGTTTAGCGTAATTATCGGTGGTATCCAACTATTATATTCCAAACGACCTCAAATTCGCACTCCCGGCTCTCTTTTTCCGCTTTTTTCACTCTTTGCGGAGGCTGTGAGGGGCTACCGGTTGATGAGATTCATCATGCTTTCGGGATAGCGTGCCCCCGATGCGGCTCCCTTCGGCAGGAGCGTTTCGATTTCGGCCATCTCGGCATCGCTGATCACCACCGCATCAGCAGCGATATTCTCCTCAAGGAAGCAGAGGTGTTTTGTTCCCGGAATCGGGACAATATCCTCACCCTGCGCGAGCACCCAGGCAAGGGCAAGCTGGCCGGGAGTGATTCCTTTTGCAACGGCAATCGTTCTGATCTTCGCGACCAGATCAAGGTTATTGGTGAAGTTTTCACCCTGAAAGCGCGGGGAGTTCCTCCGGTAATCATCCGCCGCGAAATCGTCCGGACTTTTAATCTGCCCGGTAAGGAAACCTCTGCCGAGGGGGCTGTAGGCGACAAATCCGATGCCCAGCTCCCTGAGAAGGGAGAGGGTGCCGTCCTCGGGTTCACGCGACCAGAGCGAGTATTCACTCTGCAGGGCAGAGAGCGGGTGTACGGCGTGGGCTCGGCGAATCGTCTCCATTCCGGCTTCGGAGAGACCGATATATCGGACTTTTCCGGCTTCGACCAGTTCGGCCATCGCTCCGACGGTCTCCTCAATCGGTACCTCACCGTCCACACGGTGCTGAAAGTAGAGGTCAATATGGTCTGTTCCCAGGCGCTTCAGCGAGGCCTCACAGGCAGCACGGACATACTCCGGACGTCCAGAGATGCCGGTTATCGGCGCCCACCCTCCGTCAGTTGAAGGGGCGCTGCGCATGATGCCGAACTTGGTGGCCACAATGAGCTTGTCGCGCTTTCCCTTGATTGCACGCCCGAGAAGCTCTTCGTTGGTAAACGGCCCGTACATGTCGGAGGTGTCCAGAAAGTTGACTCCGAGCTCGATGGCCCGGTGGAGTGTTGCAACCGATTCCGTTTCATTTCGCACCCCGTAAAAATCCGACATTCCCATGCATCCCAGCCCCTGTGCCGAAACAATGAGGCCTCGAGTGCCAAGTCTCCTGTGTTCCATTATCATGCTCCGTTTTATCTGCCCGGAGGCAGATGCCTCCTGTTTAGCCTATACTCATCGCTTCCCCCTACTCTCTTTTTTAAGCATATTTATTGGTATAATAAAGCGTTTGGCTGAAATAAATTCAGAAAGAAATGACGAAGCATGAATGAGTTAAGTGACCTTCAGGAGCGTCTGGATCTGTCGGAGGAGCGGAACCGGATCAACAATATTGTGGCTGTCAGCGTTGCCCTTCTCTCGGTCTTTATGGCTATCACCAAGGTCAAGGATGACAATATTGTCCAGACCATGCTTCAGGCAAAGTCAGATGCGGTCGACAGCTGGAATGAATATCAGTCGACCAAAATCAAGCACCATCTTGCCGAACTCGGGGTGAATCAGGCGAAATCTCAGAAACTCATGCTTCAGGGCAGGGGAGAAGGGGAGGTGGCCAAGCAGCAGGAGCGCTATGAAGCTGCCATCATCCATTACCAGACCGAGGAGAAAGATCTTGCAATGAAGGCCAGAGCGCTTGAAAAGCAATATGATGCCCTCAATTACCGGGATGACCAGTTTGACCTTTCGGACGCAACCGTCTCCATCTCGCTTGCCCTTCTGGCGGTAACTTCTCTGACAGGAAAGAGAAAGCTCCTTCTGCTTGCCTGGGTTTTTGCGGGATTCGGTATTATTATGGGAGTTGCCGGTCTTGTCGGGCTCTCGTTGCATCCCGACCTGCTGGTTAAAATGCTCTCTTGACCTGATAGACTGCCACGCCCGCAGAAAGTTGAGCGGACCATATGTTTTTGTATATTTACGTTAAAGTATCAGACCATACCTCCATACATCATTAGCGGATAAGCGTTATGGCACCAAACTCCTTACCCCCGACACAGAAATTCCTCGATTACCGGCAGATGCTTCTCGACCTTCAGTCTTCCAGTGACAGCAAGGAAGCAAAGGGTGCAGCCTACGAGCTCTCCCTTATGGACGGGAGCAATTTTGTTGAAGTCAACGGGATTGTTCATCACTATCACGATTCCGGACCCAAGGATGCGGCAGAGACCGTCGTACTTATCCATGGCTGGGACTGCTGGTGGATGTGGTGGCATCATGTCATCAAAACACTCAACGATGCTGGCATCCGCACCATCGCCTACGACATGCGCGGTCACGGATGGTCGGACAGGGATCCCAAAAACCATTATCATATCGATTTCTTTGCCCACGATCTGCATGATCTTGTTGGAAAGCTCGAACTCGGAAAGTTTCACATTGCGGCGTTCTCGTTCGGGCCATTTGTGGCGCTCGACTATGCCCGTTCGCATCCTGAGCTGATCCGCTCGCTGACCTTTTTCAATTTCGGATATCTGCCGAACAGCCCGTTCATCCAGGCATTCTCGACGGCAACGATAACCTTCGTTTTTAACAATCTCCTGCGCAAGCTCTCCTGGTGGGTCCCGGCATATGTCTTTGCCAGGGTGGTGCTGGCCAAGAACCCTATCACGAAGCACGATATCATCATCGGCTTCAGAAGCCTCGCCCTTTGCGCTCCCGATGCCATCGACCAGACCACACGCCAGATCACCTCGTTCGATACCACAGAGGGGGTGCCGGACATGGTCAAGGCCGTTGAGCGGCCTATGCTCTTCGTTGCCGGAGAGGGTGATGCCATTATGACCTGCAAGAACACCAAGAAGCTGGTTGACTTGACCAACAAGGGGAGCTATGTCTGTGTTCAGAAGTGCGGTCACCTGATAACCGTAGAGCTCCCTGCTACGGCTTCCGATCTGATTATCGGGCAGGTAAAGGCCTATGGCGGGACCTGAAGCTCTTGCCTTTTGGAGCAAAGCTTTCAGCCCCCGCATGGCCGGGGGCTTTGTGTTGTGAGTCGATGAGGAAAAAGGACAAAAAGGACGGCAGGGACAAAGAGGAACTTCAGGATGCTATCCGGCGGAGCCAACGGCCTTGATGAAGGCTTTTATTTTTTCGGGATCCTTGATGCCGGGTTCGATTTCGACGCCGCTTGCCGTGTCGACCGCGTAGGGCCTGACTCGACGGACCGCTTCCGCGACGTTTTGGGGGTTCAGTCCCCCGGCAAGGATGGTGTGGAAGGAGCTTCCAAGTTCACGAAAAATCCTTTCTGCCAGGGCGGCTTCGATGCTCTCTCCCGTTCCCCCCTTGACATCTGGCCTGTAGGCGTCGAAGAGAAAGGCGGTGACTCCGCTTTGTTCGGCAAACTCCCGCACCTCCTGTGTTCTGAAATCCGGTTCCGGCCGGAAAACCTTTATCACGCTTGCTTCGCAAATGGAGCGTGCCGCCTCCGGGCCGTACTCTTCGCTGTGGAGCTGGGCTGCCTGAAGCCCGCAAAAGCGGCAGATGGAGTTGACCTCTTCCATAGAGTGTTCGACGAAGATGCCTGTCAGAGTTACGAAAGGGGGGAGCTTTTTGGCAATGGCTTTTGCCGTTTCAGGGGTGACTCGGCGAGGGCTTCTGCCGCTGAAATTGAAGCCGAGCGCATCAGCGCCCGCATGGCAGGCATCGAGCGCATCCTGAAGGCGGGTTATGCCGCATATCTTGATTCTGGTCATCGGCTGAGAGGGCGGTTGGTGGACGGTTTTCGGCAAGATACGGATTTATTGAGAGATCCCCTCGCTGCGCTGGGTCGCCGCTGCTGGTTGTGATATTGCCATAATGTGCTTATATTCGACGCCGGTCGAGCGTTGTCTTGGCTGAGTGATGGGGCGTCGCCAAGTGGTAAGGCATCGGCCTTTGGAGCCGACATCCGCAGGTTCGAATCCTGCCGCCCCAGCAAATGCTCAACAATCGTGCTGCGCGATTGACTTGCTTCGTTGGGCGGTGCTCGAAATCCTCATGTACCGCATGTACACTCCGGTTTCTCCGCTCCGTCCGCCTCTCACTTCAGCCTCTCACTACGATTCTTTGAGCATTTTGTTAGAATGTAAAGAGGCGCCTGATTGGGCGCCTCTTTTGTTTTTGATCCGTCCGATCCGACTGATCCGTCGGATTAAAAACCATCAGTACCGATAATGCTCCGGCTTGTAGGGGCCCTCCTGCGGAACGCCGATGTAGTCGGCCTGTTCGTCGGTGAGCCTGGTGAGCTTGACGCCGAGCTGTTCGAGGTGAAGGCGTGCAACCTCTTCATCGAGCGCTTTGGGCAGCCTGTAGACGCCGACCTCATACGCTTTGGTCCAGAGTTCAATCTGGGCGAGTGTCTGGTTGGTGAAGGAGTTGCTCATCACGAACGACGGGTGTCCGGTAGCGCAGCCGAGATTGACGAGACGTCCCTCTGCGAGCAGATAGATGCAGTTGCCGTTCTCAAAGGTGTACTTGTCGACCTGCGGCTTGATGTTGAGTCTTGTGGCCCCTTTGTATGCATAGAGCTGTTCGACCTGGATCTCGTTGTCGAAGTGGCCGATGTTGCAGACGATCGCTTCGTCCTTCATCTGCTTCATGTGCTCAAGGGTGATGACGTCCTTGTTGCCGGTTGTGGTCACAAAGATGTTTCCTTCCTTCACAGCCTCTTCCATGGTTGCTACCTCGTAGCCTTCCATTGCAGCCTGAAGCGCGCAGATAGGATCGATTTCGGTGACAATCACCCTTGCGCCGTAAGCGCGCATTGAGCGGGCGGAACCTTTGCCGACGTCGCCGTAACCGAGCACGACGACCACCTTGCCGGCAACCATGACGTCGGTCGCACGCTTGATGCCGTCTGCCAGCGATTCGCGGCATCCGTAGAGGTTGTCGAACTTTGACTTGGTGACCGAGTCGTTTACGTTGATGGCAGGGAAGAGGAGTTCGCCTTTTTCCATCATCTGGTAGAGGCGGTGCACGCCTGTGGTGGTCTCTTCCGAGACGCCCTTCATCTCCCGGGCAACCTTGTGCCAGCGCTGGGTGTCCTCTGCAAAGACCTCGCGAAGCTGCTGGTAGAGCGCCTTCTCTTCGGCATTGCCGGGAGTTTTCTCGAGCAGTGAGGGCTCGTTCTCAATCTTGTAGCCGAGAATGATCATGAGGGTCGCATCACCGCCGTCATCGACGATGAGGTTCGGTCCCTTGCCGCCTTCAAACTCGAGGATCTGGCGTGTACACCACCAGTACTCTTCAAGGCTCTCGCCCTTCCATGCGAAGACCGGAACACCTGCCTTGGCTATTGCCGCAGCGGCATGGTCCTGTGTGGAGAATATGTTGCAGCTGGCCCACCGGACTTCAGCGCCGAGATCGACAAGGGTCTCAATCAGCACCGCGGTCTGGATGGTCATGTGCAGGGAGCCGGAGATGCGTGCGCCCTTCAGCGGGAATTTGCCCGCATATTTGCGCCTGGTGGCCATGAGGCCCGGCATCTCTTTTTCTGCGATATCGATCTCCTTGCGGCCAAATTCGGCCAGGGAGATATCGGCTACTTTATAATCAAGTCTTTCTGCTGCAATGCTCATGTGATGGTCGTGGTTTAATGCGTTGACATTGTTCAGGCCAGGTTGAAAGCCTTTTTCAGTTCAGCAACCTTGTCGGTCTTCTCCCAAGGGAAGATATCGCGACCGAAATGGCCGTAAGCGGCAGTCTGCTGGTAGCTCCAGCCGTGCGGCTTGTCAAGGTTGAAGCGCCTGATGATGGCTGCCGGGCGGAGATCGAAAATCAGCTCGGCTTTTTCCTGGATAGTGGCATCGTCGAGGCCGAGTTTTGCGGTGTCGTGGGTGTTGATGTAGATCGACACAGGACGCGCAACGCCGATGGCGTAGGAGACCTGAACGGTGCACTTGTCGGCAAGGCCGGCAGCAACAATGTTCTTTGCGACGTGGCGCGCTGCGTATGCTGCGCTGCGGTCGACCTTTGAAGGATCCTTGCCGCTGAATGCGCCGCCGCCATGGGGAGCTGCACCGCCGTAGGTGTCGACAATGATCTTGCGGCCGGTCAGGCCGGTGTCGCCGTGTGGTCCGCCGATTTCAAAGCGACCGGTCGGGTTGATGTGCAGCTTGGTATTCTCGTCGAGAAGGTTTGCCGGAATGACCTTTCTGATGACGTTCTCAATGACGTCCTTCTTGATGACCTCCTGGAACTGGGCCTCGCTCAGTCCGGCAGGTTCGGGGTCGTGCTGTGTTGAGACGACGACGGCGTCAACACGCTTGACGACTTCGTTTTCGTACTCGAGCGTGACCTGGCTCTTGGCATCAGGGCGGAGGTAGGTCATGATTTTGCCCTCCTTGCGGATATCAGCGAGCGTCTTGACGAGCTGCTGTGCGAACTGGATTGCGGCTGGCATCAGTTCCGGGGTCTCGGTGCAGGCGTAGCCGAACATCATGCCCTGGTCGCCGGCGCCGACACGGTCGAACTCGTCAGCAATCTCTTCCTTGCGGTCAACACCGCGGTTGATGTCGGGCGACTGCGCATGCAGTGCGGAAAGGATGCCGCAGGAGTGTGCATCAAACATGTATTCGCCCTTGGTGTAGCCGATTTCGGTGATGACTTTTCGGGCGACGGTCTGGACGTCGACAATACCTTTTGTTGTGACCTCTCCGCCGACAATCACCTGGCCGGTGGTGACGAAGGTCTCACAGGCGACACGTGAAGCAGGGTCCTGAATGAGAAACTGGTCGAGTACGGCATCGGAAATCTGATCGGCTACCTTGTCCGGATGACCTTCGGATACGGACTCAGAGGTAAAGAAATACCTTTTCTGTGACATGTTTCAATAATATTTTGGTTGAACGGATAACACAACAACTACAGAAAAAACTGCGTCTGTGGATTGTTTTTCTATGAAAGGATTTCAATGGAGAAATGACCTGGACACGGAAAAACTTCCGACAAGCTCAAGGGGCAGAACCCTTTTGTGGGAGCTTGCGGCACCGTGTCCATAGGTAATGGGGATGCCAGAGAGAAAACAGAGAACAAATGTAAGAAAACGCTGGATTTCATCCAAAAAATCTCTTACACGCCATAAAGAGGGGAAGGGCCAAAGGGAGAGCAGGGACACAAAGATTCCGGATTATATTTTTTTCAATTCAAAATTTAGAATCCAAAATTTCCTCACCCCACCCGTATTTCGGAGTAGTCGCCGATATTGACCGACTGGGGGTTGCCGCTGATGACGGCGTTGTTGCCGATGATGGAGTGGTCGAGCATGATTTGACTCACCCTGGCATAGTTGCCGACAATGGAGTTTTCAACGATGGCGTTGGTAATGACGGCCTGCCAGCCGATGGTGGTGTTCGGCCCGATGATGGCGTTTTCGATTGTGGCCGTGTCGGCAATGAAGACCGGCTCGTTGATGATGCATCCGGGAAACCGCCTTGCGGGAGGCTGTTTCTGGAGCAGGGTCTCGTTGGTGGAGAGCAGCGTTTCTGGTTTGCCGCAGTCATACCATCCCTGAACAGGAAATGCGGTAAAGGTTTCGCCGTCCTCAATCATCAGCTCAAGCGCATCGGTCAGCTGATACTCTCCCTTGGTGGTGATGTTCCGTTCAATCAGCTGCTCGATGCACATAAAGAGTGCTCCCGCCTGGCGCAGGAAATAGAGCCCGACGATGGCGAGGTTGCTGATCAGGGTGTCGGGCTTCTCCACAAGCTTCTCAATCTTGCCCTCTCCCATGACGGCAACACCAAACCGGCGGGGGTCATCGACCTCCTTGACACCGAGCGTCGAGTGCGGGCTTTTGATGACGGGGCTGAGATCAACGTCAAAAATGGTGTCGCCGAGAATGATCAGAAGGGGTTCATCCTCGTTGACGTAAGGGCGGCACATCCAGATGGCATGAGCCAGGCCGAGCCGTTCGGGCTGGTTGACAAAGGTAAGCTTGATTTTGTAGTGTGCTTTCAGCCAATCCTCGACCATGTTGCCGAGATAGCCGACGATGACGATTGCCTCATCGATACCGGCATCAATCAGCTTGTCCATGATGTGGCCGATGATTGGTTTACCGGCCACGTTGAGCAGTACTTTCGGATGGGAGAATGTATGTGGTCTCAGTCGGGTTCCTACACCCGCGACAGGAATAATTGCTTTCATGGTCAAACCATTTATTCAGGATGTGCCAGTCAGGGAGCTTTTTTTTATGTTACGAAAAACCGTCCGAAAACTAAATTTTTCAATGCAGAGGATTGGCTGTTAAATAACGAAATCAGTTGTATTTTACTTCTGCAGAAAAACACTCCAACGCAAAGGCTTTCCCGTATCCCCGATTATGAGCATGAAGATGAAATCCGGTTTGCCTTCTGAATCTTCCGGCGTTGTCAGTCAGAGCGGGGTTATCCCCGTTCTTGATGACAAGCTTGTGCTTATTACCTCCCGCAAATCGAATCGCTGGATTATTCCCAAGGGGTATGTCGAGAAAGGGCTCTCTCCTGCACAGTCAGCCGCCAAGGAGGCTCTGGAAGAGGCCGGCCTGATCGGCTCGGTTCATGATGAAGCGGTTGGCAGCTACTCTTACCGCAAGCTTGGCAAGCTGTTTTCGGTTCAGGTCTATCCGCTCTACGTCGAAACCATTCTCGATCGGTGGGCTGAGATGCATCTGCGCCAGCGCAGGCTGGTCACTCCCGCTGAAGCGCTCGATTTGGTCTGCCACGAGGATATCAGGGGAATCATCTCCGGATTTTTCGCAAACGGCAGGTAGCATCTTGCCCAAACCAGCCGCATTTCATACCGCTCTCAGGCCCTCTTTTTCCTCTCAATTAATAATTTTTGGAATTAATGTTCTTGTGGTATATTGGGAGCCTTCCGTTAAGGAGAACGGGGCGTGGCGCAGTTGGTAGCGTGCCTGCTTTGGGAGCAGGAGGTCCCGAGTTCGAGTCTCGGCGCCCCGACAGGATAGGCTGTCAGCAATTGAGTTTGTGCCCGTAGCTCAATGGATAGAGCATCAGCCTTCTAAGCTGAGGGTTACTGGTTCGAGTCCAGTCGGGCGCACAAAGGGAAGTCCGTAGATTTTCTATGGTGATTGTAGCTCAGTTGGTTAGAGCGCCAGGTTGTGGCCCTGGAGGTCGGGGGTTCGAGTCCCCTCATTCACCCATGTTTTTAGGCCCCATCGACTAGTGGTTAGGTCACCACCCTTTCAAGGTGGCAGGACGGGTTCGAATCCCGTTGGGGTCACTCTCTTTCTCTTCAGCACCCGGCATTCACTTTTCTTTCCCCGTTTCATTGCCTCTGTCGGGCTCAACACATTCCGGCGCGCTGATACGGCTATTGTGATTTCTGTTATTAAGCTCTGTCAGCCGTCGGCTCAGGGCTTTTTTTATTCATGAATGCAGATTTTCCTGTCCTATGAAAATATCTGTCAGCTGGCTTAAAGAGTTTCTCCCTTCCTTCTCTTCCGATATTCCATCACTTGTTGACAAGCTGACCTTTCTCGGTCTGGAAGTGGAGGAGGTGCTGCAGGAGGCGGTTCCGGACGAGCTGGTCGTTGTCGGCAGGATCGAAGAGGTGCTCCCTCATCCAAATGCCGAGCGCCTGAGCATCTGCCGTGTTGATGTTGGCGGGGAGGAACCGCTTCAGATCGTTTGCGGAGCGCCGAATGTCAGGGCGGGCATGAAGGCCCCTGTGGCTACCATAAAGGCGAAGCTTCAGCTTCCCGGAGGGGAGAGCATGACCATCAAGCAGTCGAAGATTCGCGGCGAACAATCCTTCGGCATGATCTGCGCGGCTGACGAACTCGGTCTCTCCGGCGATCATTCGGGCGTCATGGAGCTCGACGACTCCTGCCAGATCGGCGTTCCCTTCTCCCGCTACCTCGATGGAGGTGTCATGCTCGATATCGCCGTCACGCCGAACCGTCCGGATGTGCTTTCACATCTCGGCGTCGCCAGAGAGCTTGCCGGTGATGAGGAGATCTGCTATCCGAAACGCAAAACCCTCCAATTCTCGAAAACAGGCCCGCTGGTCGAGGTTCAGGACCCGGTCGCCTGCCCCTGTTATACCGCGGTGGTTATTCGCGGTGTTGCCGTTGCAGCCTCACCCGCCTGGCTCCAGAAGAAGCTTGAGAGCATCGGCCTGCGGCCGAAAAACAACATCGTCGACATCACCAACTATATCCTCCACGGGCTCGGTCAGCCCCTTCACGCCTTCGATCTGGGAAAGCTCGCCGAAGGGAGGATTGTTGTTCGCAGTGATGTTGCTGCCGATTTTATTGCCATTACCCAGCAGTCCCTGAAAATCGAGCCCGGAATGCCGGTCATCTGTGATGCCAGGAAGCCTGTTGCGCTTGCCGGTGTTATGGGAGGCTTCGATTCCGCAGTGAGCGATACGACCACCGACATTCTGCTCGAGGCAGCATACTTCAACCCCTCCTTCATCCGCAAGTCCGCCAAGAAGGCTTCTATCTCCTCCGACTCCTCCTATCGTTACGAGCGAGGTATCGATCCGTGCGGTGTCAAGCGCGCGGCGGAGTGCGCTGTGGCGCTGATTCTGGAGATAGCCGGTGGTCACATCGAAGAGGCCCGCGAGTTCGGCTCCGAGCCGGAGAGTGCCCTATGCCTTGCCTTGAGGCCCTCGAGGGCCAACGCCATGCTTGGCACCGCCATCCCTCCTTCCGCCATGAAGGAGATGCTTGAGCGCATAGGTTTTTCAGCTACTGACGCTGATGGGGAGTCCATCAATGTCATGGTTCCCTCGTTCCGTGTCGACGTTTCAGGAGAGATCGACCTCATCGAGGAGGTCGCCCGCCTCTACGGTTACGACAACATTCCACCCTCCCCCCAGATGGTGACCACCTATCCGGAGTCGAGGCGCTTTCCCGAGTTTTTCCCCGACTTTCTCCGCTCCATCATGGTCGGCCTGAATTTCAGGGAGATCCTCACCAATCCGCTCATCAAAAGGGAGGAGGCCGCCCTTTTCAGCGATTCGCTCGTCGGCGTGCTCAACCCTATCAGCGAAGGCCTCGAGGTACTCAGGCCATCGCTTCTTCCGGGCTTTCTCAAGGTTATCAGCCATAACATCCGTCACGGCAACAAAGACCAGAAGCTCTTTGAGGTCGCCCGCGGCTTCAGCAGTGTGGCGGGTTCCGACTCCAGCGCGCACTCTCCCCTTGACGGCTACAGCGAGCGTGAATATCTGCTTATCGCCATGACGGGAGGCCGTCATCCGAGAGTCTGGAACCAGTCGCAGGAGAAGGCTGATTTCTATGATCTTACCGGTGCCGTCGAGATGCTTCTTGAGAAGCTGAATTTGCTTGAAAAATCAGCAGTTAATATTTATAATGAAAAAGCCGTCAGCGTTGATTTACAGCTGACGGAAAAAGGGAAATCCCGCCCATCAAGGGTGGGTGTTGTTCAGCAGGTCGATGCAGACCTTTTGAGGAAATTTGACATCAGCCAGGAGGTGTATGTCGCGGAACTTGATGCAGCTGTTCTTGAACGCTGCTTCAATCCGGATGTCACCTATCAGCCGCCGTCAAGATTTCCAGTAGTACAGAGGGATCTGTCGCTTGTTCTGCCGCCCAATGTTACCGTCAAGTCACTTGTTGAGCTCGTCCGCTCCAGTGACTCCCTGATCAGGGATGTGTGCGTCTTCGATCTTTTCGAGCGCACTGAAAGCGAAGGAGGGGAGCGCAGTGTCGCACTCTCGCTGGAAATAGCCGATCATGCCGGAACCTTGCAGGATGAAAGAATCAGCGATATTCTCTCGAAAGTCGGCAGCAATGCCGAAAGTAAGCTCGGTGCGGTGATTCGACAAGTCTGATACACTTTGTTTCATGTCTGATTTTAACGTCAACCTCTTCGAGGAAAATCTTGAACTCCTCGTTGCCCGGTTGAATGACTGCCGGAAAGAAAATGAGCTGCTGCGATCGGAACTCTCAAGTCTTCAGGAAGTATTGAGAGCCATGAAGATTCCCGGTGCAGGAGGTAATTCCGGACAGGATGCAGGGGCGCCTACCATTGGAGCGTTCTCCTATGCAGAAAAACTTCAGGTGAAACAGAAACTGGTCCTGATTTTGCAGAAAATAGAGATGGAACTCAGAAATGATCAGAGCTTGTAGGTGATGAGATGGAGAAAATCGATGTACATGTTTATGGCGACCGTTATCCTTTAAGGGCCGAAAGGCGGGAGCTGACCGAAAGGGCAGCCAAGGATGTCGATGGAACCATGCGGCGTTATGCCGAACAGGCCCCGACATTCGAACCCGTGAAACTTGCCGTGTTATCGGCAATTTCATTCGCAGAAAAGAAGATAGAGCTCGAAGAGGAGCTGGCGTCGCTGAAGCAGAAACTTTCCACACTTAATGTTTTAATTGGACAGAATCTGCAATAAACCTACATTTAACCATAAGAAATATCCGCACCAGTTGATTGGGGTGTTTGTAAGTAAAAGAACTAACAATTTAGAAAAGGGAGCCCAACGCTTCATTTTGATTGCAGGCCTTGTCGGGCTTTTTCTGACACGTGCAGAGAGAGCTTGAGGATGGTGGTAACACTCTCCCGTTGGAAGCAAAATACTTGAAGGAGGCGCCCACCGTGTATAACGGGTTCTTGAATCTTACACATCTCGTGATGGTGCGGATTTTTTTTGTTTAAAATAGGTGTCGCTCACGCTGTGAGGGCATCAAAAAGGAGGAAGTGTTAATGGGTTACGTCATATTCCCGTTTTTAATTATCAGTGCGTCAGTCATCTGTTTTGTAGCAGGTTTTCTTATCGGTCGTTTCTTTCTTGAAAGACTTGGGACAACCAAAGTGCTTGAAGCTGAGGAGCGCTCAGTGCAGATAGTGCAGGAGGCCCAGAAAGAGGCCAACGAATACAAGGAACTCAAGGTCACAGAGGTCAACCAGGAGTGGAAAAAGAAGCGCCGCGAGTTCGATCAGGAGGTGGTCATCAAGAACAACAAGTTCAACCAGCTTCAAAAGCAGATCCAGACCCGCGAAGGACAGCTCAAGAAACAGAGCCAGGACCTGCGCGATGCAGAGGACAAAATCCGGGGCCAGCGCAAGGAGATCGAGCAGACCATGGATTCGGTCGCCGTTCGTTCAGCAGAGCTTGACCGCATCATTCTCGAGCAGAACCAGCGCCTCGAAAGCATCAGCAATCTTCAGGCAGAAGAGGCCCGCCAGATGCTGATCGATAACATGGTTTCCAAGGCACGCGAGGAGGCCACTGAAACCATCCATCAGATCCACGAAGAGGCAGAGCAGAATGCCGGCCGTCTTGCAGAGAAGACCCTGCTCACCGCTATTCAGCGCATCTCCTTCGAACAGGCGACCGAGAATGCCCTCTCTGTCGTTCACATTCAGAGCGACGAGCTTAAGGGACGCATCATCGGCCGCGAAGGACGCAACATCAAAGCCTTCGAAAACGCCACAGGTGTCGATATCATCGTTGACGATACTCCCGAAGTTGTCATTCTCTCCTGCTTCGACCCTCTTCGCAGGGAGCTTGCCAAGCTTACCCTTCAGAAGCTTCTCGTTGACGGGGTCATCCACCCGGTTGCTATCGAAAAAGCCTTTCAGGATGCCAAAAAGGAGATCGACGACGTCATCATGAGTGCTGGTGAAGAGGCGCTCTCATCGTTGCAGATCCCCGACATGCCGGCTGAGATTGTTTCCCTGATCGGCCACATGAAGTTCCACACGGTCTACGGCCAGAATCTCCTGCTTCACAGCCGCGAGGTCGCCATGCTCGCCGGACTCATGGCTGCCGAGCTCAAGCTCGACGCCCGACTTGCCAAGCGTGCAGGCCTTCTTCACGACATCGGTCTTGTGCTGCCCGAAAGCGATCAGCCCCACGCCATCAGCGGCATGAACTTCCTTCGCAAATTCAACGAATCTCCCGTTGTGCTCAACGCTGTTGCAGCTCACCACGGTGATGTTGAAAAACAGTCCGCCATCGCCGAGCTGGTCGATGCAGCCAACACCATATCGCTCTCCAGGCCGGGAGCCCGCGGTGCGGTAACTGCCGATGGCAACGTCAAGCGCCTTGAAAGCCTCGAAGAGATAGCAAAGGGATTCCCCGGAGTCCTGAAAACCTATGCACTTCAGGCCGGAAGGGAGATCAGGGTGATTGTCGAAGGCGACAACGTCAGCGACTCGCAGGCCGACGTCCTTGCTCACGATATCGCCCACAAGATCGAATCGGAAGCTCAGTACCCCGGTCAGATCAAGGTGTCGATTGTCCGCGAACGGCGCTCGATAGCCTACGCCAAATAACACGGACTGTCCGAAATAAAACAACGAAGCCCCCGACACTGTCAGGGGCTTCGTTGTTTACAGGCAACACTTGATTTCAATCCGGAATTTCGTGTAATTCGCGCAATTCGTTGACCAATCTCCCAAAATCCGGAATTTAGAATCCAGAATCAAAACGCCCCTTTGGTTGACGGGATGCCGGTGCCGGTGACAGCTACAGCCTGTTTCATGGCATAGGCAAGCGCCTTGAAGATTGCTTCGATCTTGTGGTGCGTGTTCTGGCCTTCGAGCACCGCAACGTGGATGTTCGCTTTCAGGCTGCCCGCCAGTGACAGAAAGAAGTGCTCGACCATCTCGGTCGAAAATCCTTGTATCACCGAGCGGCGGAACTCTGCCTTGAAGACTGAAAAGCTTCTGCCGCCCAGATCGACCACGCAGCGGGCCAGCGCCTCATCCATCGGGATAATCGCCCAGCCGTAGCGCTGTATGCCCTTTTTGCCACCGAGCGCCTCATTGATGGCGCTGCCAAGCACCAGAGCGATATCCTCGACGGTGTGATGGTCATCGACCTCCAGGTCGCCCTTGCAGTTCAGCGAAAGGTCAAATCCCGAGTGACGGCTGAAATTGGTCAGCATGTGGTCGAGGAAGACCACTCCCGAGTCGACAGTGCTCGTTCCTGTGCCATCGAGGGTTACTGTTACGGTGATATCGGTCTCTTGGGTCTTTCTGCTTACCGTAGCGCTACGGGCTGCTGTTTTGGCTTTTTCAGGCATGGAAGGTTCAGCGTAAGAATTTGTTGATAAGGTAAAGTGCCAGGCTAAATAGCAGGGAGAGAAAGAGAGAGGTGCCTATCGGGACGTATAACCGGAAGTTCTCCCTCTCTATTTTGATATCCAGAGGGAGATTGCCGATCCAGTTGAACCAGCCCGACGCCCCCCACCTCTCCGATGCTATCATGCAGAGCCCGACAGCAACCGCTATCACCCCTGCAATCACAACAAATTTTCCCGCACCCGAGAACATGGTTTGGATATTTTTCAAAAGTTGCTAAATTATGCCCACTGTCGTATCAAGATACGATATTTGCAAATTTAATAAAGCGGCAGCAAATGCATGTTTTTATTGTCATTGTAGGTTTGCTCGCAGCGGTCATGCTCATCGGGGTCATTCTCCTGCAGAGCCCCAAAAGCGGCAGCGGCCTCACTGGTGGAATGGCAAGCCTCGGCACTGTCCAGACACTCGGAGTCCGTCGTACCGGTGACTTTTTAAGCAAGACCACGGCAATTCTGGCAGGCATAGTCATGCTGCTCTGTTTTATCGCACAGTTTACCCTTCCGGGCAGACAGGCTGATGCACCGGCAACCAAAAGCGTGCTTCAGCAGAGCGTGCCGGCAGCCCCATCGGCTCCAGCAGCTCCGGCCAAACAGGCCCCCGCTGCACCAGCTATTCCGGTACTGCCTGCAAAATAAGTTCGATTCCGCACTCGTGGCTCAATGGCAGAGCAACTGACTCTTAATCAGTGGGTTGAAGGTTCGACTCCTTCCGAGTGCACCATAGAAGAAAAGGATTTACGGGGCAACCTGTAAATCCTTTTTTTCGTTTATCCCCCCAGCTCCCGGCGATTGCCATCCCCGGCTGCCACCATATCACCATATAATGCCTGCGGCATTTCCATTCGCTACAAACTCGACAAGTCGGAATCCCCTGGGCCGGTTTCGCCAAATCCGCTCTCGCCGCAACGATCATCGAGGTGTGCGTTATGAGTGTCATTCCCTAATTTCCCGGGGTTTGATTATATCCGCACACTCGTGCGGATATGTATATAAAATATATAAAGGATGCCGTGCGCCGCTTATAGTTCCCTCCTTCTCCCGGAAAGAAAAAATAAACACTAAGTTGTTTTATTATTTACATTTAAGTGTTTCGTGCCGTTGTCGCGACAGGCTTGGCTTGTTACTGGCACGATATATGCATTCTTGTATATGTGAGGCAAGCCGTCCCTCACCTATATAAGACGGTGATTGTAGACAAATAAATGGAGAACCATCATGGCAGTAGAAAAAACAATCGGCTCGTCAAGCCTCGTAGAGGTTATTGACCGTATCCTTGATAAGGGTGTCGTTGTTGATGCATGGGTAAGAGTTTCACTCGTTGGTATCGAGCTTCTTGCTATCGAAGCAAGGGTCGTCGTTGCCTCTGTTGAGACATACCTGAAATATGCTGAAGCAATCGGCCTGACTGCAAAAGCAGCTTAAGGATCAGAGTCCACTGTAATGATTGTTCTTGCTAAAGCATCCTCCGTCTCGGAAAGGGACTCGAGCATGATCTACCAAGAACACATTTTTCAACTGTGAAAAGGGCGAAAAAAAAAGATGGATGCCAGAGAAGAGAGAAGCAGTAACGTAGCCGTTCTTGAGCAAGAGAAGCGGTACTCTCTTGAGGTCCGCATACAGAAAATTCAGCATGTCTTTCAGAGTTCAGAAAGCATCAAAGAGTCCTGTCATCTTCTGGTTGACAGAGTCGAGGACTCCCTCGAGCATCTCAAAGAGAGGCGGACGGTTGTAAGCGAACAGCTTTGTGAAGCACTTGCAAAGACGGAGTCGCTCCGAAAAAAAGATTATAACAGGATAATGGACGATGTCTATAACCTGCTGCAGGAAAAAGAAAACGCCGCAAAAACCCATTTCATAAATTTCATCGAAGACCAGAAAGAGTTCGCACAGTCGCTAAAACATATAATCCTCAACATTGGCGACTATCACACCGACAACGGGCTTGAGATAAATTCGAAATTACGGGAAGAACTCTCTCAGATTGCTGATCTGCAGGAAAAACGAAAAGACGCAGTCATGAAGATATTGACAGAGTTCCAGGAGACGCATAAAAAAGTAATGGAGTATTTGGAGTCCCTTCTTCACAAGGCAGAGAGTATCAGTATCAGGGACATAAAGAATGCCAGGCGCATAATGAGCAACCAATTGAAGTAATCATACTTAACGTAAAAAAGGAGAGAGCAATGGGACTTGCAAATGATATGAAAAGCTTGAGTGACGAGATGCTTCTGTCCTTTAAGGGGCGTGTGAAGGATAATGAGGAACTGGTGGCAAACGTTTCAAAAAAACTTCAGCAGTTCCGCAACGAGCAAGATAAAACAGCCAAAAACCTGAAGGCAAACGCTGTCGCCCTGAAAAATGAGCTCGCCGTTGGTGAAAAGGATCGTCTCGGGAAGTACGGCCAATTGATGGACTCTATACAGAAAGATATCAAGACCATAGAAAAGGATGTCAAAACCTCCAAGTCATCGACAAACCTTTTGATAAAAGACTTTTCTAAAACAAGAAAGATTCTGGCGGCTGATCTCGAAAAATTCTTCTCTGATGAAAACAGGTCACGCAGGGAGAATGAGGAGTTGCGGATGGCTGACTATGAGGTTTTTATTGGAAAGCTCAGCGATGAGGTAGCAAGCATCTTTAGTTACACCCACGAGATGCTTGAAAAGTTCGACACCGAGCACACGCAAATGTCAGCAGAGCTGAGGGCGGAGCTAGGCAGAACACGCAACGAACGATTCAACGCCACACACGCTCTGCTTAAGAGCATTCAGGAGAGGATAGCTCAGATAAGCAGCGAGAACCTCGATGCTGCCCGCAAGCTCAGGAAGAATCTGAATCATGGCGAGGCTGAGCGCATGAACGATTACAATGTGCTCTTCTCTCGCATCAGCAGTGAGGTTGCCGAATTAAGGCAGTCTACAGCCAGCCTTCTCGATAACGCATCTAAAGACCGTGCTGAGGGTGCCCGCCACTGGAAACAGATGCAGGAAAAAATTGCGGCAATACGCAGAGGTGAGCAGGTTTCGACTCCAAAGAGAGTTGAAAAAGTCGTAGAAACCCCGGAGGTCAAGGTCCCGGTTGTTGCTGAACTTTCCAAAGGGCTTCCTGCTTTTCAGGAAAAAACTCCGGAAGCAGCAGCAGTGACGGCCAAGGTCAGCGAGGACAGCACTCTTGAGGGGAAAATCCTTCGTTACATCAACAATCATATCGAAGGTGTCAAGGTTTCGGACATGGAAGAGCCTTTGCAGGAGAGCAGGATGAAGATCGGCTTTGCTGCCAAATGTCTCCTGGATGCCGGCAAAGTCTCAAAGCTGGAGAATCTCTACTATCCGGCCAAGAACTCCTTTAAATAAGGCCGATGGCATAGTTCGCTTTGAGGGTCCTCTCCAGAAGGGGACTCTCTCTTTTCCCGGTTTTACAAAATTTCAAATAGCTCAAAAAATATGCGTGCAGAGGGATATGATAATGAGATGAATACGGTGCTTGAGCCCAAGGCCATGCCTAATTTTGTCGAAACAGACTATATCAGAGACATCACCAGCCGCGGCCTCACCTACATCAAGGCCGGATTCCCTGTCCATTTCAGAGGCCCGTCAGGTACGGGCAAAACCACTGTCGCCCTCCATCTGGCAAGCAAGATAGGGCGCCCCGTCGTTATCATCCATGGTGATTCCGAGTACAAGACATCTGATCTTATCGGCAGTGAGCAGGGGTATAAATACAGAAGACTGGATGACAATTTCATACACTCGGTACACAAGTACGAAGAGGATATGACAAAGCAATGGGTGAATAACCGCCTGACTATTGCTATAAAAAAAGGCTACACCCTCGTCTATGACGAATTTACACGCTCCCGGCCCGAAGCAAACAATATCCTTCTGCCAATACTTCAGGAAAAGATGCTCAGTACCTCTTCATCAAACGAAGAGGAGTACTACATGAAAGTACATCCTGAATTCAGGGCAATCTTCACCTCAAACCCTGAAGAGTACGCGGGTGTCAACAGAACTCAGGACGCACTCAGGGACAGGATGGTTACCATGGATCTTGATTATTTCGATTATGAGACCGAGCTCATGATTACCCAGTCGAAATCCGGTATATCGCCCCGTGATGCCGAAAAGATTGTTAAAATCGTAAGAGGTCTTCGTGAGTCCGGCAAGACGGAATTTGACCCTACAGTACGCGGCTGCATCATGATTGCCAAAACACTCAGTGTGCTGAAATCGATACCTGACAAAACCAGCGAGATGTTCAGAAAAGTGTGTCAGGATATTTTGACTTCCGAAACCAGCAGGGTTGGTTCGAAGACAAACCAGGAGAGGGTAAGAGGTATCGTGGGTGAACTTATTGACCTGCACGCATAGTCGCAAAAACTGTAACAGGATATATCATGGCGATCTTCAGTCCACAAAAGGGTGTCAGCAGTATTAAAACCCTGCATACGGTCACTAAATCGGCAGCGAGGCAGAATGATACTGCGGATTTCCTCGAACTCTATATGCTCGAAAAAGAGAAACATCGCCTAATGAGTGAAGAGGTAAAGCTTCACAGCCGTCTTGAATTTATTCAGAACAGGTTAAGGACAATAGAGAGTATTTATCTGCACAGTTCCGACCTGCTGCATTACCAGAACGGCTTTACTAATGACCGAAACGGCGAGCGAAATTCAAGCTCCGGATTTACGACAATCCAAATAGAGTACTAAATACAAAATGTGCCATGGCAGAGCTAAAACATGCTGTTAATGCAACCGGCCTTGCAGATATACTTGAAAGAGTACTCGATAAAGGCATTGTCATAGCAGGTGATATAAAAATACAGATAGCTGATATAGACCTGTTGACGATAAAAATCAGGCTCTTGATTGCCTCTGTCGACAAGGCTATGGAGATGGGTATCAATTGGTGGCAGGAGGACCCTTATCTCTCAGTCAAAAAAGATAGCGAGCAAAAACTTCTTCAGGATGAGTTGCAAGAGAGGATTGAAAAGCTCGAAGCAATGAACAGCATTAAATAAGAGGTCGCATCATGAACCGAGGAGAGGATGGTAACGGCAACAATGAGTCTGAATCCGACTTTTTTGGGCTGGGAGGGCTTCTCAAAGGAATCGAGAAGCTGGTTGATCTTGCCGGCAAGCTTGAAGGAACCAGTGCCGTAAGTCGTGAAGGTGAGCTCAATCTTGATCATTTGAAAAAAGGGATGAAAGGGGTCTACGGCTTTACTGTCAAATCGGCCATCGGCGGCACCCCCAGGGTGGAGACTTTCGGTAACATCAAGAAGACGCCTCAAGGGCCCAAGGTCAATGAAGAGCGTGAACCGATAACCGATCTCTTTGACGAACAGGAGGAGATTCTCATCCTCGCAGAGATGCCGGGCATCGAAGAGGGAGATATTATTCTTGACCTGAAAGCCGATATTCTTGAAATCTCGACAGGCAATGCCCAAAAAAGCTATAGAAAAGAGCTGCTTCTCTCTTTTGATGCCACCGGTAAGCCGGTCCGGAAGAAATACACGAATGGCATTCTGGAAATAAGAATCAAAAAGTAATCAAATGCCGCTGATCGGGTTAGAGAGCAAAGACCTTAAAATGGTCATCTTCGGCGGTAAAGGCGGTGTGGGAAAAACAAGTTGTGCCGTCGCCTGTGCCATAGGGTTGGCTGAAAATTTCAAAACACTGGTCATTTCAACCGATCCTGCTCACTCTGTTTCTGACAGTCTTTGTCAGGAAATCGGCTTCAAACTCCAGCCCGTCAACGGAATCAGGAACCTCACCGCCATAGAGGTATCGGCCGAAAAAGCATTCAGCCGCTTTAAAAAAGAGCACGAACGCGAGCTCATCAAACTCTTTGATACCTCCACTAGCTTTGATGAAGAGGATATTCAGCAGATGATGAGTCTTACCATTCCCGGTATTGATGAAGTCATGAGCTTCAAGACCATAATTGACCTCATTGAAGAGGATGAGTTCGAGAAATATGTTGTCGATACCGCTCCGACAGGTCACGCATTAAGGCTTCTGTCCTCTCCGGTCCTTTTGGACGAGTGGATAAAGATGGCTGCCAAGATGAGGTGGAAGTACCGCTATATGATTGAGTCGTTTTCAGGCGAGTATAAGGATGACGAGGCGGATGTGATGCTGCTTAACCTCAAAAAAACCGTGAAACGCATAGCAGCGCTGCTCTGTGACAGTCAGAAATGCGAGTTCATCCCTGTCTGTATTCCTGAAGACATGGCAATCATGGAGACAGAGCGGCTTCTGGGTGAATTGCGGAATTTCAAAATCATCTCGCGACAGCTCATTCTCAACAATGTCATGGAGTCGGATGAATCAGGTTTCTGCCGTCAGCGAAAAATGGCGCAGTCAAAATACATACTCAAAGTCAAGGAGCTTTTTAAAAAATTGCAGGTGGTTATGGTGCCCGTTTTCCCCGATGAGATTAAAGGTATGGCTGCATTGCAGAAGTTGAAACAGGTCCTTTTTGGTGAGGCCGATATAAAGAGAGATTCAAAATGAGCGGCATTCAGCTGGTGCTAAAAGTTAAAGAGGCTATTCTAAAGGATGCAGGTCGGGCTATTGCCAGGATAGATCCCGCTGATATGGTTGACTATGGTCTTGAGTCCGGCGAGATAGTCATGCTCGAAGCAAAGCGCGCCACTCCGGTCAAAATCCTCCCATCCTACCCTGAAGACAGAAACAAGGGGATCATCCAGATAGACGGCATCACAAGAGAGAATGCCAATGCCGGTATTGACGAAAAAATATCGATTCTCAAGACACCTTTGAAGCAGGCGTTGAAAATAAAGCTCAAGCCGATAACAAAATCACCGTCACTCCTCAAGGCAGACGACGCCAGATACATCGGCTCATTGATCAGCGGGCTGCCTGTCACAAAGGGGGACAAAATAAAAGCCACGCTTTTTGGGTCCGGCTCAGTCTACTATACCGTAACCGCCACCTCTCCCGAGGGAGTGGTGTTGATACATCCCGATACCGCCGTTCAGCTTGAGACGGCAAAGCAGACAGAAGTAAGGTCCAATAAGGTGACCTATGAGGACATCGGGGGGCTTGATAATCAGGTCCAGCGAATACGCGAAATGATAGAGCTCCCCCTGAAATACCCTGAAATTTTCGAGAGGCTTGGTGTTGAGCCGCCGAAAGGGGTGTTTCTCTATGGCCCTCCGGGAACCGGTAAAACGCTTATTGTAAGAGCGGTAGCACAGGAGACCGATGCATACTTTATCAATATTTCCGGCCCTGAAATCATGGGCAAGTTTTACGGTGAAAGCGAAGCACGGGTCCGCAGTATTTTTGCCGAGGCACAGGCCCACGCGCCCTCCATTATTTTCATCGATGAAATAGATGCGATTGCCCCCAAGAGAGAGGATTTGGGGGGTGAAAAACAGGTCGAGAAAAGGGTGGTTGCCCAGCTCCTCTCCTTGATGGACGGCTTGGAGTCGAGAGGGAAAGTGATTGTTATCGGGGCGACAAATATACCCAACTCAATTGACCCTGCCTTGAGAAGGCCGGGCCGATTCGATCGTGAGATATCCATATCGATTCCCGACAAAAAAGGCAGACTTGAGATCCTCTATATCCACACAAGAGGGATTCCTCTGTCGGACGATGTCGATATGAAGAAGATTGCAGAGATTACTCACGGTTTTGTTGGCGCCGATCTTGAGGCGCTGGCCAGAGAGGCGGCTATGAGCGCATTGAGAAAAATCCTCCCTCAGATCAACTTCGAACTCTCCGAGATTCCCTACGAACTCCTGATGCAGCTCGAAGTGAGTATGGATAACTTTCTCGATGCCATGAAAGAGGTCGAGCCTTCGGCTATTCGCGAGGTATTCGTCGAGGTTCCTGATGTCAAGTGGGAAGATGTAGGCGGGCTGGAAGAGATCAAGCAGGCTCTTAAAGAGAGTGTGCAGTGGCCCCTGAAGTATGCGGAACTCTTTAAAAAAACCAACACCAAGCCCCCGAAGGGGATCATTTTATATGGCAAGCCTGGCACAGGAAAGACCTATCTGGCAAAGGCTTTGGCTAGTGAAAGCGGGGTGAATTTTATCTCCGTCAAGGGGCCGCAAATATTAAGCCGCTTTATCGGAGAGTCAGAGAAAGGTGTCCGTGAGCTCTTCCGTCTCGCCAAACAGTCGGCCCCGACGATTCTTTTTCTTGATGAGATAGACAGCCTCACCCCGCGCCGCAGGAACGACGGCACTGAATCAGGGGTCATTGAACGGGTTATCAGTCAATTTCTTACCGAGATGGACGGCATAGAGGAGCTCAAGGGGGTTACTGTTCTGGCGGCAACGAACAGGATAGACATTATCGATCCCGCAATGTTGCGTTCAGGGCGGTTCGATCTCATCTTCGAAGTCCCTTCACCCGATCTCGGAACCAGAGAGAAGATTCTTGCCATTCATACCCGCGCGATGCCGCTCGGTGAGGATGTCGGTTTAGCGGAGCTCGCCGCCATGACCGGCGATATGACAGGGGCAGATCTTGAGTTTATATGCCAAAAAGCCAAAATGTCAGCTATCCGTGAAATTATCGACAAGAGTGACTCCACGGGAAGCGGGGAAATTGTCATAAGCAAGAGGCATTTCAGGCTGGCGATAGATATCGTCGCCACTCAAAATGCCACCATCATCAATTATTGATCAATGGATAAGCAAGGGATTTACATATACGGATTTGTTCCTGCCGGTGATATTGCAACGCTCACCGTGGAGCTTGATAGGGCGGGTTTGTACCAGATAGAGTATATGGGCATTTGTGCCGTTGTCTCAGATACAAGGTCTGCAAGCCGGGAACATCTCGACAGGGAGCGCCTTACCCGTCTCCTTGTTGATCATCAGCAAAAGCTTGAGAGAGTTATGAGCCTTGGCTGTTCACGCCTTGTTCCCATGCAGCTCGGTACCATCGTAAGCTCGGGTAACGATGTCATAAAGATTCTCAAAAACGGCATTGATATACTCGGCGATACGTTTCTGAAGGTTGCAGATGCTGAAGAAATCGATTTGGGCATCGTCTGGAATGATTTTCAGCAGCTGATTGTGGGAATCTCCGAAACAAAGGATGTCAAGGCGCTCAAAGAGGCGATAGCCAATAAAGAGAGGTGTGAGGAGAGTGACGGCATCCAGATTGGACGATTGATTAAAGAGAGGATCGATCAAAAGAATGAGGGCGTAGCAACAGCTGTTCTTGCGGCCTTGAAGCCTTTTGTTATGGAATCAAAAAAGCATGAGACCATGAATGATGAAATGCCGTTGAACTATGCATTTCTTGTCCGGAAAAATGATCGTGATGCTTTTATGGATATGCTCGACAGGCTTGACATGCACTATGCAGGCAGCCTTGTTTTCAAGGCAGTCGGCCCTTTGCCCTGCTACAGCTTCTGTACTCTGGAAGCCCGGGTGCTGGAGATGGGGGAAATTGAAAAAGCAAAAAAACTCTTTGGTATTGATGCTGTTTCCTCAGAGAGTGAGCTGAAAAAAATCTATCGCTCCAAAGCATCACTGAACCACCCGGATAAAACCGGCCAGACCACCCGCGAGAATCCCGAAGATTTTATTGCAGTACATAACGCCTATAAGCTGCTTCTTGATTATTCCGTCGTCAGCAGGCACTTTTCTGAAAATATTCCGGATGAACCTCTCTATATGGTGAAAATCAAAAATTAATATGCAAAAGGATGGCAAATATGTCTACTGCATCATATCGACAAGCTATGAATGCAATTTTGGACCGATAGGGATTGGCAGCAGGGGGGATCTGGTCAGCACGATCGGGTTCGAAGGATTGAGTATGGTCGTGAGCGATCACCCTCTGAATCATTTCGTATTAAATCCTGAAAATATTCTTGCGCATCAAAAGGTAATTGAGGCGGTTATGGAGGAGTTCCCGTGTGTCATTCCCGTCCGGTTCGGCACCGTTGCAGCAACCCCTGATGAAATCCGCAATCTCCTTAACCGCAGATACAGCGAACTCTCCGAGCTTCTTGAAAGGTTCGAAAACAAGGTTGAATACAATCTTAAAGCCTCCTGGCGCAATATGGCAGAGATTTACAAGGAGATCGACAGGGAGAACGACTCCCTGAAAACCCTCAAGACAAGGATCGATCAACTCACTGACGAGGCAAAGCGAAACGAGCTTATTCAGGAGGCCGGCCTTATCATAGCGGAGGCGTTGCAAAAAAAGAAAGAGAGTGAAGCCGAGGAGGTCGTAAGCGCCTTTCGCAAGACGGTGGTTATTCATCGCCATAACAAGATCACAAGCGAAAGCATGTTTATGAATACGGCTTTTTTGTTGAGCAGAGGCCGAGAGGTCGAATTTGATAATATCATGGACACCTTGGGCGAAAAGTACAAGGAGCGGTGCGATTATCTCTATACGGGCCCCTTGCCAATCTTCAGTTTCATAGACTTACGGATTCTCCCCGAAAAATGGGAACAATAAACGCAATTCAGACAGGGCAAGAGATGGAAGCGGAAAGCATTAAAGAGGGTCGATACATATACGGGATTATCCGGAACTCCGAAGCGATTGACTTCGGCCCAATCGGGATAGGGCAAAGATCAGACCATGTCTATGGCGTTGTCTACAATGATATCTGTGCCGTTGTCAGTGCCACCCCCATTACCGAGTATCAGGCAAGGCGCGTTAATATGATAGCTCACCAGAAAGTCCTTGAAGAGGTCATGAAGCATTTTAATGTCCTCCCGGTTCGCTTCTCAACGATATCGCCTCACGATAGCGACGATGCTGCCATTCGCATTTTAACCGCTGACTATCGCCGGTTCGATGAGTTGCTCCTGAAAATGAAAGGCAAAAAGGAACTTGGCCTCAAGGTTATGGCTGATGAGGCCAAGATCTATGAAAATATCATCCAGAAGTACGACAGCATTCGATCGTTGCGAGACAAGCTCATCAACCAGCCCGCCGACAAAATCCACTACCAGCGGCTCAAGATTGGCGAGATGGTTGCCGAGGCCTTGCAAAAGGAGATTGAGTGCCACAAGAAAACTATTCTTGACACGCTCTCTCCTCTGGTTGACGATTTGAAGCTTACCGACAACTACGGAAACCTCATGATCCTCAATGCCGCCTTCCTGATAAAAGAGAGCAAAGAGCAGCAGTTCGATGATGCCATCACAAATCTCGATAATAAATACGGCGATATCATGACATTCAAGTACGTCGGCACCCTGCCGCCATACAATTTTGTCAACCTGTCGATTAACACTAAAGGAGAGTGACATTTTTATTCTTGACGACATACTCTTCGCACCATTGAACGGCCTCATCTTTATCGCCGAAAAAATCAATGAGGTTGTCGAAAAAGAGACCTCTGATGAAGGGACAGTCAAGGAGCGGCTCATGGCCCTTCAGTTGAGATTCGAGCTTGATGAAATTGATGAAGAGCAATATGACAGGGAGGAGGATGAACTGCTGAAAAAGCTTGAAGAGATACGACTGGACAAGCAAAACCGTTGACATAACCTATCGGAGTGAGTGATGAGCAAAATAATCGAGGTAAGGAACACTGTTATCAAGTTCCTGAAAGAGAACATCAAGACAACGGAAGTCACCGTCATCAAAGTTGAAAAAAACGGAGAGAGCTGGAAAGCCGTTGCGGAGGTCTACGAAGAGGACTCCTTTTTAAAATCAATGAATCTTCCGCCTAAAAAGGTCAGGCTCTTCTACGCTGTAGTCGTTGATTCCGAGCTGGAAGTCATCTCCTTTAACCGGCTCAACAACTATGACGACACCGAGAGCGATAACGATTGAATGAAAGGACGGCCACGATGCCAATAGACAGTGACAGGCTCATCTATCTCTACTGTGTTGCCTCTGAAGCCCCGTTGAAAGGGGCGTCGGGCGACCATGATGGCATAATCATCATGGAGCACAATGGACTCTTTGTCTGCCTGAGGCATGTCTTAGAAGATGAGTTTTCTGAAAGCAACCTCAAAAAAAACATCTCAAGTGAGCCATGGCTCGACCTTCATGTCAGGGAACATCTCTCTGTGATAGGCAACCTCATGGAGCGTAACACGGTCATCCCGTTCAACTTCGGTACAATATACCGCACCCGGGAGCGCTTACAGTCCTTTTTGGACCAGCACGCTGCCGGCTTGAAGAGCGCACTGGATTATCTGGCCGATAAAGAGGAGTGGTCGGTAAAAATCTTTTGCAATCGGGCAAAGATAGTTCAAAACATCAGCTCTCTCAGCCGCAATATTGCCGATATCGATCTGCAGATAAGCAAGAGTTCGCCGGGCAAAGCCTATATCCTTGGCAAGAAAAAAAATGAGATCCTCGAAAAAGAGATCAGTCAAATCTATAACGCCTGCTCCAAAGAGCTTTTTTCGTCACTGAATCTCATGGCCCGGGAGTATCGCCTCAATCAAGTCCTCTCCGGAGACCTTACGGGCAGAGGAGAGGATATGATTGTCAACGCCGCATTTCTGATTCAAAAAGACAACGTCCCGGGCTTTATAGCCAAAACAGACGGGCTCGTTACCGAACATGAAAATATGGGCCTGCTTCTCGAGGTGGCAGGCCCATGGCCGCCATACACCTTTGTCAATCTCTCAGACTAAAATGAACGACGACCTCTACGATGTAAACAAGGAGATTACCATTCTTGACATCCTTGACCGGGTCTTGACAAAAGGCGTCGTCATCACCGGCGACATCGTGATTTCCGTAGCTGATATCGACCTCATCTACCTCGGGCTCAGGCTCCTCCTCAGCTCGGTCGAGACCATGGAGCAAATGCGCGCGCAGCCTTCAATAAAATGACAACCCTCTACGCCCTTCTTGAATCAAGGCTGATCGACGGCAATCTCATCGCGCTTCTTCAATCCCTCACCCGGGAAAGTGGAGAGGCATTCGAACTGGTTACAGCGGCCCCCCTTGCGGCTATTATCGCTCACCCTTCCGCATCTTCGCCGCCAATATCGAGAGAGCTTCTCTTGCACTATGCGGCGACCGTTGAGCGGCTGACAGAAGCAGTCTCCCTTCTTCCTATGCGTCATGGCTCAACGCTTCCATCATCTGCTGAGGTCATCTCCATGCTGCAGCTCAATGCGGTATCGTGTATTGACGCACTGAAAAGGGTTTATAACAAGGCTGAGTACTCCCTGCGTCTTTTCGCCTCACCCGAACAGCAGAAAAACGCCATCAGCGCGGGTGTTGATGGAGATAACTCGTTGCCGGAAGCCTTGCAGGGTGAAACGCAAAACAAGAGGTATCTGGCCGAAAAATACAGAGTGCATCTGGCTGAAGAGCACCACCGGCAATACATCGAAACGCTTAAATCTCGCCTTCGCAAAGATTTGGGGGAGGTGAGCCTGGATATAGAGTTCAAGAAGCCGCTTCCCTCTGGATTTATTGCAGATATGGTGTTGCTGGTGGAGCGGAACAGTAAAGAGAGGCTGCGCTCTATTGTTAAAAATATCCAGTCGAACTATCCCGAATATGACGTGATATTGACAGGTCCCTGGCCACCCTACAACTTCTCGCAAATCAGGATGCAATAATAATGGACGACGATAAGATTTTGTTTTTTGCCGGTTCGGCCGATGCGATAGTCGATGAGCTTGAGAAGATCAGGCAGGGGAGTCAAGCGAGAATCAATGCTACCCCTGAAAATGTGGAGTCCGGTCTTGCCAAGCTGGTGTTGACGCTTATCGAGCTGATTCGCAAGCTCATTGAAAAGCAGGCCATGCGACGTATCGACGGCAACTCCCTGACTGAAGAGCAGATTGAAAGCCTGGGCGAGACGCTTATGAAGCTGGAGAAGAAAATGGAAGAGCTGAAAAAGATATTCAATCTTACCGACAAGGACCTGAACCTTGACCTTGGCCCCCTGGGGAACCTGTTATAAACTGCACATCTCTTTTTTCTCTATTTCGATATCGTGTTTTCGCATTCTTCGTATCAGCGTATAGCGACTGATTCCAAGCATTTCAGCTGTTGCCGCCTGATTATATTCGCACTCCTCAAGCGCATGGCGAATCATCTCGGCTTCATGTGTTTTGAGGTTGGAACCCCCGGACGCTCTTTTCTTCTCGGTGTTTGTGATGACCGGAAGCAGGAAATCGCTCAACGCCAGTGTCCTTCCTGTTGACAGGATAATCGCCCGCTCAGCAAGATTTCTCAGCTCCCTTATGTTGCCTGGGAAAGGATATTTTTCGAGCGCCACAAATACCTCATCAGCTATAGCCTCTACATGCTTGTTTATCTTTTTCGAGAACTCCTCGGTAAAATCAATCAACAGTGGCCCGATATCCTCTACTCTCTCCCGAAGCGGCGGAATATGGATGTGGAGCGTATTGAGCCGGTGAAGCAGGTCGAGACGGAACTTCTTGTCATGAACCATTTTTTGAAGATCACAGTTTGTTGCGGCAATCAGTCGGAATTTGGTGGGAATCACCTTCGTGTCACCGACCCGGGTAATTGAACGCTCCTCAATGGCTCTCAGGATTTTTGACTGAAGATGAAGGGGCATATCAGCAATCTCATCCAAAAAGAGGGACCCTTCATTGCATACCTCAAACAACCCTTTCTTGTCTGCAATAGCTCCGGTAAACGAGCCTTTCTTATGGCCGAAAAACTCACTCTCAATTAAAGACTCGCTGACGGCACTGCAGTTAATAGCCCCGAAATAGCTCTTTGCCTGCGGACTCATATAGTGGATAAGCCGCGCAAAGACCTCTTTTCCGGTGCCGCTCTCACCGGTAATAAGGACGTTGGTATCCGGGTACTGCGAGGCTTTTTTCGCCAATTCATAGATCCGGATAATCTGCTTGCTCTTGCCGATACAGTGCCGGCCGATTATTGACTCGACATCCGACGAGATAAGGGAGTACTTCTCCTCTGCACGGGCAAGCTTTCTCTGCATCTGCAGATATTTCTGGGTTCGCTCAATGGCAATCTGAATATCGATGTACCGCATCGGTTTTCTCAGATAGTCGAAAGCTCCAAGCCGAATGGACTCGATTACCGTGTCCATATCACCATGCGCGGAGACCATGATGACCTCCATCGAAGGATAGAGCGACCTCACTTTTTTCAGGATATCAAGGCCGTTTGCTCCAGGTAGCTTGACATCGAGAATCAGAAGATCTATCTGGTTGTTTCGCAGTATGGCATAGCCCTCTTCCGGGGTGTTGGCCGCAAAAGGGGTAAACCCTGAGTTTTGAAGATAGTCGCTAACCTCACTCGTAAAATCGATCTCATCATCAAGCGTCAGTACTTTAATCTTTTCAGTTGAGTTGCTGTTCATGACTATTTGTTGTTATTTGGGAGCGTAATAACGACAGAGGTCCCTTGCATAGGAACGCTATTGATTTTCAACTCGCCCTTCATCTCCTTGATGATTCCATAGCTTATGGAGAGCCCGAGCCCGGTGCCTTTCCCCGACTCTTTTGTGGTATAAAAAGGGTGCATGATGTACTCGATATTCCTCTCATTGATTCCTATGCCGGTATCCTCGACACTCACGACGGTTAAGCCGTTATGTGAGTAGGTTCGTATCAGGATTTTCATGTCGAAAGGCTCCTGGCTTGCCAGCGCCCTCTCTTCAAGTGCATCAATAGAGTTTCTGATAAGGTTAAGGATAACCTGCTCAAACTTGTAGATGTTTCCTGTCACCGAAGATCTCTCGAGCTCCGGCTTGAAATCAAGGGTGATAGAGCGGTTTTTGCACTGTTCGGAAACCATCAGGAGGGCATTGCGGATGCTTTTGTTGAGATTGATAACCGAAGAGATATAGTTTTTATCCGTACTTGAAAACGATCGGATGTTGTCAATGATGGTCTGTACCCGGAGGATGTTTTCAAATATTTTTTCAGAGACTATTTTGATATCCTGCTTGCAGCTCCAATCGTTCGATGATGCTGTCATAAGCATTTTGTCAAGCACAAGGCCAATGTTATTGATTGGCTGATAGATCTCATGAGCAATCCCGGATGCCATCTCGCCCAGGCTTATGAGGCGCTTGGCATGGAAAAGCTCTCTCTCAATAACTTTCCGTTGCGAAATATCCCGGATGATTATCATGAAGGACGACGGGATGCCATTGGATTCCTGGATCAGTGCGGCGCTGATTTCGGCATAGTAGACCGTCTGGTTTATTTTTTTCAGAAGGATCTCCCTGTTTTGGATAAGCCCTTCGCGTAGAGTTACCTCAAATATCTCGTCGATTATTTTCATGTCGTCCTCGAAGACAATCATGGAAAATGGCATCCCGATAACTTCAGACTTGTGGTTTGCGCCAAATATCTCAAGCCCTACATCCGAAACGCTGCTAATCATCCCGACAAGATTTGTTGTTATGATACTGTCCGGTGAAGCGGCAATAAGCGTCTGGTATTGCTTGTCAAGCTGTTTTTCGCTTTTCTTGAGAGCCTCTTCAGTATTGACGCGCAGGGTGATGTCATGAATAATCGCATAGAGAAGTTCTTTGCCGTCAATCTTTATCGTATTGCTGAACACCTCGACCTTTCTCAAGGAGGCATCGGCTCTCTTGTGCGTAAATAAAAACCTGTTTTGTTCGGAAGTTCGCGACTTTTCCATATTGATTTTCACTTCATCAGCCGAGACATTGGTAATCTCTTGTATGCGCATCTGACGAAGCTCTTCAGTCGACCACCCGTAAAATTTCGCTGCGGCAAGGTTGGCGTCAATAATATTGCCGGTTTGGGGGTCAAGAAGGATCATAACGGCAGAGTGCTTTTCAAAAAGCATCCTGAATCGCTCTTCGCTTGCTCTGATAGCCTCTTCGTTTTTCAGTCGCTCGGTGACATCTGAGATCATCGAGTAATAGAGCGTATTGCCGTTATCCTTAATGGTGTTGCTCAATACCTCGACCGAGCAGACAGACCCGTCTGCTTTTCTGTGGGAAAAGAGAAACTTGTTTTCTGTGTTCACTCTGAATTTTTCAAGATTCAGCGCAACAGCCTCAGGTGGAAGTGCATTGATCTCCTCAATATTCATCCTGCACAGCTCACTCTTCGACCAGCCGTAAAACGCTGTGGCGGCCATATTTGCATCGATGATATTGCCAGTGAAGGCGTCAATGACCAGCATAGGGGCACAGTGGCCTTCAAAGAGGTGACGGAACCGCTCTTCGCTTTTGAGCAGGGCTTTTTCGGTATTTTTTCGGAGCGTGATGTCATCAAATAGTGCAACACAATCACCTTCTTGCGGACTGTAAACCGAGATGTCAAACCATCTGTCGAGTGTTTTTATATAGAGCTCAAAATAATCCGGTATCCCGGACTCTGCTACCGTGACAAGTTTGGCAATCAACTCCGGATTCGAGGCATTGATCCCCTTGAAAACGGCTGATATTTTACGGCCGACAACATTTTTTAATCCTGTCAGTCGTTCATAACTCCCGTTTACCTCAAGATGTATGAAATCAACAGGCAAGCCCTGTTCAACAATTATTCGACTATATGCGTAGGCCGTACGCATATAGGTAATTGGGCTTGGCGCATGAAGTGCAGGAGAGCAGATGTGCCCGCAAGTATGCTTCATTTATAAGGGTTCTTGTGTGAGGAATTGGGGGTTGCCCATAAGGCAATGTACGAGAAAATTATACCTTTTTGTGTATAAAATGATGATATGTGTATATATCACTGAATATCCTCTTTATGCCAGCGTTCCCCCGATAATCCGGGATTCGGGGCTCAATGAGAGCAACTGGCGATGGTTCGAATGATTGCCCGCAATGAGTGGTGTTATAAACGGGAGTTTCTCTGGGAAAACGTAACTCCTTTCATCATATCGCACTCCCGCCGATTGAAAACCAAAAGCGCGGTTTCGCCCCGAAAGGCTATGCCCGCTTGATGATTGAGTGACTTGTGCGGCTTGTATTAATTCCGCCGATTATCTATACTCAACGAGCAGCGTTTTCTTGCTTCACTCCCCCCTGAGATAACGCTTTCATCATCGCGTGGCAACACCATGCGACTTTCCCCTGCCCTAGAGATGTACTTGAAGCGGCCAGTGCGGGTGCTTCTGCTTTTTTTATGCGGAGTTTCCGTCTGTTCCGGCATGCAGGTGCATCCCCCCCCCCGGCATGTTTCAAGCCGTTGTGATACCGGAATCGCCGTTACGCTTGCATTGGTTCAGGAGCGCTGAATAAAACGGCCAGCTCACCATATGAAACTTCCGCCCGGAAACGGGGGCTGGCTAAACGCCGGGCAGAACACTATAACTTAACGGAGGGACCGATGACGAACATCCAGGAAAAGCTTGGGGGCTGCGGGGAAACACAATATCCGCACTTCCATTACCCGATATGGGATCCTGTTCCGGACTGGCTGAGGCTCGATGAACAACGTCTTCGTGAGTTTGGACGGCTTCAGATCCAGACAAGGCTGAAAGAGCTGGAACTTAGTAAAGCAAAACTCGAACAGCTTCAGACTCTGTTGGGCAAGTAATCATTCGGCCATTGCCGTCAGGCGGATGCATTTTCACAGCATCCGCCGGCATGGCTTCCTTGCCCAGGTAAATGCATGCGACTCCTCAACTCCGGAGACTTTTCACCTTTATGCAATCTGCACCCGCTTCCAAGCCTCATATTCTGCTCGTAGGGTACGAAGACCAGGAAAATCTCGGACTCCGCTCACTCATTGCCTGCCTCGAAGCAAAGGGATATCATGCCAGTCTTGCTGCGTTTATCCCCGGAAAAGAGCGTCTGGTGCTTGATGCGGTAAGAACATATAACCCTGTGCTGGTAGGGTTCTCGCTTATCTTCCAGTTCAGTCTCGAAAAGTTCTCTTTCCTGATGCGTTTTCTGCGCTCTGGCGGGGTAGAGGCTCATTTTACTGCCGGAGGGCATTTCCCCAGCCTGCGTCCCGCTGAAACGCTTGAGCTCATTGGGGAGCTCGACTCCATTGTTCGCTTTGAAGGCGAGGAGACGCTTCTTGAACTGCTTCTTCATCTTGACGAGCCCGAGAGCTGGGAGAGGATAAACGGTCTGGCCTATCGCACGTCGGACTCAGTTATCTCAACCCCGCACCGCCCACTTATCGAGAATCTTGACCTCCTGCCTTTTGTTCACCGCACTGAGCCGCCCACCTCCATCGGAGGGATACGCATGGCAGCAATGCTGGCAAGCCGCGGATGCCATTTCAACTGTGCATTCTGCAGCATCAGGCAGTTTTACGGAACGGTTCCCGGCAAGCTTCGCCGCTCCCGGTCGCCAGAGCATGTTGCCGAAGAGATGCAGTTGCTGGCTGAAAAGAGCGGGGTGCGCTTTTTCAGTTTTCAGGACGACGATTTTGCTGCCCGCTCACCCGCCCAGAAGGTCTGGCTCGCTCAGTTTCTCAAGGAGCTTCGCGCAAAAAAGCTCGACAAACTGATAAAATGGAAGATCTCCTGCAGGGTTGACGACATCCAGCCGGCTTTGCTCTCTGAGATGAAAGAGCACGGGCTGTTTGCCATCTATCTTGGTGTCGAGTCCGGAAACGCAGCCGGACTGCAAACGCTCAACAAGCAGACCACCGTTCAGAAAAACCTCGACGCCATTGCTGCCGTCAAAGCCCTGAATCTGGCCCTTTCAATAGGCTTCATGCTCTTCGACCCCTCGTCCACGGCTGGTTCGGTATCGGAGAACATCCGCTTTCTCTCTCTGGTTGGCGAGGATGGCTACTTTCCTGTCAACTTCGGCAAAATGCTCCCCTACGCGGGCACTCCGATCGAGCAGCAGCTGCTTGAAAGCGGCAGGCTGAAAGGGACCATCACCCATCCCGATTACGAGTTTTACGATCCCGACCTCAACTGGTATGCATTTCTGGTGCAGAAACTCTTTGCCCGCCGCAACTTTGGTCCTGACGGAGTCGCTGCTCTTCAGAGCGCCGATTTCGAATATCGGCTTGCCGAAGCATTCGCGCTTGAAGCCGCAGGGCGCATTGGCCACCAGGAGCTTCGTGCCCTCATCACCGAATCCAACAGGCTTGCCACCGGGACACTGCAGGAGCTGCTCGATGCCATCGAATCAATGGGGGCGGAGGAGTTTCTCAGGGAAGAGGAGAGACTGCTCTCTATTGCTGACAGAGCGTGGAGCGGTGAGGCCGAAATTCAGCACAAAAGCCAACTGCTTCTCAGCACTCTTCGCTGTTGATGAGCTGGTGACATGGGGACTACGTTCCAAACTATCCTTTACCCCCCCCCCCTTAAATCGCTTCTCCTGCTTGCCGATTTTTTGTAAATAGAGTAATGACGGTGCTCAGTCAGCGGTGGAATATTTATTTACACAATTTCAATTGGGAAGAGAGATGATTCCAGAAAAATTAGCGGAAGTATTAAAACACGAGGGTGTGGTTGCAATCGCCACTTTGGGAGAGGACGGGCCTCATATGGTCAATACGTGGAACAGTTATCTTCAAATTTCCAGTGCTGAACACCTATTGGTTCCTGTCGGCTATATGCATCGTACAGAGGCGAATATTGCTTTTAACGATCAGGTGCTGATTACTTTGGGAAGCCGCGAGGTTACGGGAAATATGGGTCCTGGCACCGGCTTCCTGATTAAAGGCAGGGCGCGCATCGAGAGCGCTGGCCCGGATTTTGACGCCATTAAGGCGAAATTTGTATGGGCACGTGCAGTTATGGTCGTAACACCAAGCTCGATGGATCAGACGTTGTAATCACTCTGTTGAGTTCTTCGCTGAATCCCCGCTGAACGGGGCCTGAAGGTGATTTTACTGAAAACAATTATTTACAAGACCATCATGGGAAAGATCATGCTGCTGGGCAGCGGTGAGCTGGGGAAGGAGTTTGTTATTGCCGCCAAGCGTCTGGGGCAGTACGTGATTGCCGTTGACAGCTACAATGATGCTCCGGCCCAGCAGGTGGCCGATGAGCGTGAAGTGATTGACATGCTTGATGGCAATGCTCTCGATTCCATTGTGGCGAGGCACCGGCCGGATGTGATTGTGCCTGAAATTGAAGCCATCCGTACCGAGAGGTTTTATGCGTATGAGAAGCAGGGCATACAGGTTGTGCCTTCAGCCCGGGCGGCCAATTTCACCATGAACCGGAAGGCCATTCGTGATCTGGCGGCAAAGGAGCTTCGGTTGCGCACAGCGAAGTACAGCTATGCGGCCTCCTTGTCGGAGCTTGTAACGGCTGTTGGTGAGGTGGGGTTTCCCTGCGTGGTAAAGCCGCTGATGAGCTCATCGGGCAAAGGGCAGTCGACCCTCAGAAGTACGGCTGATATCGAAAAAGCATGGAGCTATTCGCAAAGCGGCAAGCGCGGCGACAGTCCGGAAGTGATTGTGGAGGCGTTTGTTCCATTCCATACAGAGATCACGCTTTTAACCGTAACGCAGAAAAACGGGCCGACGCTGTTCTGCCCGCCTATTGGGCACCGTCAGGAGCGGGGGGATTATCAGGAGAGCTGGCAGCCGGCTCTCATCAGCCCTGAGCTTCTTAGGGAGGCGCAGGAGATTGCTGAAAAGGTCACCCGATCGCTCACGGGGGCAGGCATTTGGGGGGTGGAATTCTTTCTGGCCGATGACGGACTCTATTTTTCGGAGCTCTCCCCAAGGCCGCACGATACCGGAATGGTAACCTTGGCAGGGACGCAAAACCTGTCGGAGTTTGAACTGCATGCACGGGCTGTCTTGGGGTTGCCGATTCCGGGCATTGCATTGCTGCGTGTAGGGGCGAGTGCAGTTATTCTGGCCGATGCGGCGGGAATAAAGCCCCGGTTCACCGGCGTGGAGGATGCGCTCAGTGAACACGGTACCGACATCCGGATTTTCGGAAAACCGGTTACCCGTCCCTACCGGCGCATGGCCGTAGCGCTCGCTTCCGATTTGCCTGAAAGCGATGTGGATGCCGTCAAGCTCAAGGCCATTGCCAATGCAGCAAAGGTGAGGGTACTCTCTGAAGAGCTGCCACCGGTTTGAAGGTTCAGCACTCTTCGCCGTTGATGAGCAGGATTATCGGGCGGTCGTCGCCGAGCAGTTCGGTTACCTCCTGTGACCAGTTTCGGGAGGCCTCCTCAAGCTTGCCGATGACCAGATCCTCGAACTCGTCAAGCAGCTCTTCATCACCAAAGAAATCATTCTTCGAGGTGATTTTGATGAGGATGCTGGGTTCGGCTTCTTCTCCCTCTCCGTAGATCTCGAATTCTATGACGACACTGCTCTCCTCGGTGCCGGTGATGGGTTCAAGCTCTCCGTTCCCTGTCAGTTCGGAGGCAATCTTCTGCAGGTCCGCGAGCAGGGGGGCAAATATCGGATCCTCTTTGATGTTGATGTTTTGGCTCATGGCTACGTAAAGATTTTGAAGGTTGAGTATCTGGTCGACGGTTGCAAAATAGTGATAAGGAGCCGGAAAGCCGTTTGCTTTTTTGGGGTTTGATTGATTAACGTGTAACAATTGTATCAATCAATTTACCCATCTCCCTATGATTCCTGACCTGTTCCAGCCGGTGATTCTTGCGGGGATGACCTTGCACAACCGTCTGATCCGTTCTGCCACCCATGAAAGTCTGGCCGACGGGAGCGGGGCGCCCGGTGCGGCTCATGAAAAGCTCTACACGGCGATTGCCGAAGGCGGGGCCGGAGCTATCATTACCGGCTACGCGGGCGTGCAGCAGGACGGGAAGAGCAGCCTCGAGAACATGCTGATGATCAACAGTGACGATCTCATTGCGCCTTACCGGAAGCTAACGGATGCGGTGCACCGTCACGGGACGCCGATCATCCTGCAGATTGCCCACTGCGGCCGCCAGACCCGTTCGGCGGTAACCGGGATGGCGACGGTCGCCCCTTCGCCGCTGAAGGATTTCATCTTCAACGAGGAGCGTCCTCACCAACTCAGCGAGCGGGAGATTGAAGCAATCATCACCAGCTTTGTTGCGGCCGCCGGAAGGGCAAGGAGGGCGGGGTTTGACGGCGTCCAGCTCCACCTGGCCCACGGCTACCTTCTTGCGGAGTTTCTTTCAAGCTATACAAACCGGCGCCGCGACCGGTGGGGAGGTTCGACAGAGAACAAGTTCCGCATCGTTTCTGAAATACTCCGCCGCATCAGGGAGGCTGAGGGAGACTATCCGGTGCTGGTGAAAATGAACGGCTTCGATCACCGGAAGGGAGGGATGAGAGCTCCTGAAGCAGTGGAGATCGCCCGTTTGCTTGAAGCGTCGGGATGCTCGGCAATCGAGGTTTCCTCAGGCACGGTGGAGGAGGGGCTTTCGATCATGCGGGGTCCGGTTTTTCCCTCCGAGGCGCTTCTTGAGAGCAACTTCCGCTTCAAGATGCTGCCGTCCCCTCTGAAAAAAGCTCTCGCACCCCTGCTTCGCCTCGCAATGCCCTCCCCCAAGCCCTGGCGCGCCTACAATCTTGATGCCGCAAAAGCGATCAGAGCGGCCGTCTCGATTCCCGTCATCGCCGTCGGAGGCCTCCACTCGCTTGAGGCCATTACCGGAGCACTCGAAAGCGGTGCGGCTGATTTTGTCTCCATGTCGCGACCCTTCGTCATCGAGCCGAATATTGTGCGGAAGCTGCAGGAGGGCCGGCAGACGGCATCCTGCTGCATAGAGTGCAACTACTGCGCCATCATGATTGAGGATGGCCCCCTTCGCTGCTGGCGCGGCAGGCTCACCGGACGGTAGGGGATGCGGGGAGATTTTGGATGCTGAATTTTGGATTTTGGATTGGAAGCGGTCCACTGGAGTTGCACGAATTTTCACGAAGGTTGAAGCGGGTGCTCCAAGAGTCTCGAATTGTCGGGGCTTGCTGCGCCCCAGTCCCCTGTCTGCGGGATTGTTGGGGGGATGTGATTGTTATTTTCGATTATATTGGTCTTTGCCGGCATCAATGCTTGTTTGCGATGGCTGCTCTCAGCTTTGGCAAATGGGCGTGAACGAGAGGATTTGTTATGAAAATTATCGACCGATATATTCTGAAGTCTCTGGCAGGGCCATTCTTTTTTTCTTTCTTTACCATCCTGTTCGTACTGATTCTCCAGTTTTATGCGACCTTTTCAGAGCGGTTCATCGGTCGGGGCATAGGGTTTTCAGCGGTCTTTGAGCTTCTCTTGCTGCAGTCGGCATGGATGGTCGGCCTTGCTGCCCCGATGGCGGTGCTCATTGCTGTGGTCATGGTATTCGGCACCTTGACGATGACATCGGAAATGACGGTGCTGCGCTCATCAGGCATCTCCCTTTTCAGGCTCATGATTCCTGTTCTCGGTGTCGGCCTCCTGCTTTCCGCGCTGGTCGAGCGGTTCAACAATATTGTGCTTCCCCGGGCGAACTACTATTCGCAACAGCTCCTGACCGACATGGCCAGGGCAAAGCCGGCATTCGGACTCACCGAGGGAGCTTTTTCGACGCTGGTGGAGGGTTATTCCATTCTTGTCCGCAAGGTTGACGACCGCTCAAAGGAGCTTCAGGGGATTGTCATCTACGACACCTCCCGTCCACAGTTCAGCACCATGGTGACAGCAGAGAAGGGCCGGCTGGAATTCAGCTCCGACAACCACTACCTCGTCATGACGCTGTTTAACGGTGAGCTCAGCCAGGTGCGCAATCCGGACCACAGGGTACTCAGAAACATGACCTTCCGGAAGCACCGCTTTGTTTTTGAGTCTTCCGGTTTCGGCTTTTCACGCTCCGCCCCGGGCAAGATGCGCTCGGGGGACGGAGAGCTCTCCGCCAGTGAGCTTCTTTTGATAGGCAGGGAGTTCAAAAAGAGGATCGCTGAGTCCGCAAAGAGGATAGGAATGCCTCTCGATACGCTGGAGCAGCGCCTCGCCAGCGGTGCATTTGTGAAAGGGGGCAGGGGTTCGGCTGAGAGCTATGTCGACGGGCAGCTCGTCCTGATTGACGGGGAGCTCAAAGCCATCAAAGAGAACCGTCAGCTCTACAACCGCTACATGGCCGCCTATTACAAAAAATACTCGCTCTCTCTTGCCTGTTTTGTGTTTGTGCTGGTCGGTGCTCCGCTTGGGGTTTTGGCCAGACGGGGAGGATTTGGCATAGGGGCGGGCATGTCGCTGCTCTTTTTTGTGCTCTACTGGGCGCTGATGATTTCCGGTGAGAAAATTGCCGAACGGGGTCTGCTCGACCCCATGATTTCGATGTGGCTGCCGAATCTTGTGATGACGGCCATCGGTACGCTGCTCATTGTTCGACTGACCGGAGCGGTTTTGGCCACCTCCCGGTAGTCGTTCTGCTCCATAAAAGCTCAGAGGCAGGTCCCGTCAGGACCGCTCTTTTTGTATCCGCAGCAGAGCGGTTTTTTTACCCCTTTATCGTCGAGACATACGAAGGTGATGTGCGTGCTGAAGACCAGCACCCGGTCGCCGGTTTCAATGCTCTTTTTGAAGACATTCACGGTGTACTCGATGGATGTCTCTCCGAGCCTGCTTTTTTCGGTGACGAAGCAGAGGATGGTGCCGCCGCGGATGCTCTTTTTGAACTCCACCTTGTCCATGCCGACAGTGACAAAGTTGCAGCCCGGGTAGTCGAGCGAAACGGTGATGTAGCTGACCTCATCAATCCATTTCAGGAGGTTCCCGCCAAAGAGGAATCCGTAGTGGTTGAGGTGTTCTGGCAGGACAAGCTTGTAGGTTTCCATTCTGTCAAAAGTTTCGCTAAAGGGTTAGGTTCAGAGTCTGGAACAAGATAAAGAGAACAAACCGTAAGTGAAGAACGTTCGGGGTGCCGGCTTACTCCTTGCGTGGCCGGACGAGGATGACGTTTTCGCGTTCGACCTCTACTTGGCCGGGCGCCCGGTTTTTCGAGCGGCGGACATATTTTTTCCGGGTGTAGATGACCGGCACGAGGGAGGAGTGTTTTGCCGAGGAGTGCCAGGCGGCGATTTCGGCGGCCCTCCTGATTTCGGTGATACCCTCGAGTGAGGCGCCTTTGAGGACGCAGTGCGAACCCGGGGCTCCCCGGGCGTGCAGCCAGATGTCGTCTGGACGGGTGTGCTCGAAGGTGAGCTGGTCGTTGCCGGCAGCATTTTTGCCGACAAGGAGGGTCACCGATTTGGAGATGGCGACGGTGCGGAAGGGCGTGGCTTTCTGCTTTTTTCCCGGGCCTGTGGTTTTCCCCGTTTCTCCACTTTTTGACTGTTCTGCAAGAAACCGGCGCGCCACTCTGGGCGTGGTGATTGATTCCGACTCGGCGAGCAGTGCCGAAAGGGAGCGAATCTTCCCTTCAAGACCGGCATGCCGCTCGACCATTGCCGTGCGCTTCCCCCGGGTCTTTGAAGCTTTGGAGAAGTACTCCCGGGCATTCAGCTGAATGCTCAGCGCCGGTTTCAGCGGAATCGAGAGTGGCGGCTCAAGCGGATCGAAGATGTTCTTGACCTTGATGCTCGCCGGCTCTCTGTCAGGCTGGTAGAGAGCGCTCAAGAGCAGGTGACCGAACGTTTCATATCTGGCGGCCAGCAGGTCGAGCTGTTCGGGATCGAAAGCCAGCAGCTCCTTCTCTGCCTTGTCGAGCTGCCGCCGGAGGAGTGCCTGGAAAGAGTCCAGCTCCTCTTTGACGCCGAGGAACCGCTGCATCGAGATGCTGTAGGCGTTGAGCGCCTCAAGGATGGAGTCGAAGGTGCGCCCTTTTTGCTCGTGGTTCTGCAGCAGGGTGAATTCCGGTTCGCCGCTTTCGAGTTCGGTGACCGATGGCACAGGGTCGAGCAGGTCGTAGAAGATCGACTGGAAGGTGGTAAAGAGGGTGTCGCCGGTTGGTTGCGGCCCCGCCTTCTCTCGGAGCTTTCCCGAAAGCGTCAGGTCAAAACCGGGGATGTTCTGCCCGGCTCGCTGCAGGAAGAGCTCCTTGTCTCTGGCCAGCATTTCAAGTTCCTTGAGAATTTCCGGCTGAGCGGAGGAGGGCTCCCGGATGGTGCCGGCAAGGGCATCGTTCTGCTTGAAAGCCTCGATAATATGGTTATCCCGAAGAAGCAGCGCGTTGCTTCTTGGGCTGAAGAGCCGCAGCACAATGAGGTGGCGGTCGGCAAGACGGATGAAGATCTCCCTGTCGGTGAGCGATGGCTCGACAGCCGAAACCCTCTGGCCGTGAACCGCCGCCATCAGTGAGGCGGCGTTTCGTGAGGTGCCCTCCGCCTCCTCCTTTGTGTAGAAAGAGAGCAGGGGGGTGCCGGTGACAAGCAAAAGCTGCAGCGGCTCGCCATTTGGGGTGATGAAGCTCAGCGTGAGCTCGTTTTTCTGGCGGCAGAGAACTCTGTTGAGCAGCCCTCCGGCAAGCCGCTCATGCAGTTCCCTTGCAGCATGGTAGAGGGTAAAGTAATTGCGCAGCATGAATGGCGAAAGGTTGCGTGAGCCGGATCTTTTTCTCTATTTTACGGGAAGACTCGGGTACTCTTTTTCCCAATGTATCAATAAATAAGCATATGCAGGAAGAAACGACGGGAGGCTGCGGCTGCTCCTGCGGTGAGGGAAGCGGCTTGAGCGGTCCTGAAAAGCGGCTCGGATGGCATGAGTATTTCATGAATGTCGCCCATCTTATCTCACGCAGGGCGACCTGTACCCGAGGCCATATCGGAGCGGTCATCGTCAGGGAGAACAGCATCCTTTCGACGGGCTATAACGGCGCTCCTTCCGGGCTTCCGCACTGCAATGACTCGACCTGCAAAATATACCGAAGCATCCATCCCGACGGGACCGTTGAGGAGAACTGCGTCAACACCATCCATGCCGAAATCAACGCCATCGCCCAGGCGGCAAAGCACGGCGTCTCCATCAGGGATGCCGACATCTACATCACCTCCAGTCCCTGCATCCACTGCCTCAAGGTGCTGATTAACGTCGGCATAAAAACCATCTACTACTGCAAACCCTATAAAATCGAGCATATCGATGAACTGCTGAGGCTTTCGGGCATCAAGCTGGTCCAGGTGGGCATCGGGGAAGGTCCGGCTGCATGACACAGCAGGAGCCGCTCGACGCCCTCTTTATGAGGCGCTGCATAGAGCTTGCCCGGAGGGGCGCCGGCAGTGTGAGCCCCAACCCGATGGTGGGGTCGGTCATTGTTTGCGGCGGAACGGTTATCGGCGAGGGATTCCATGAGCGTTACGGCGGCCCTCATGCCGAGGTCAACGCCATTGCTTCGGTTGCCGACCCGTCGCGGCTCCGGGGGTCAACACTCTATGTCAACCTTGAGCCCTGCGCTCATTTTGGCAAAACTCCTCCCTGCAGCGACCTGATTGTTGAAAAGGGGCTCGCCAGAGTGGTTGCAGGATGCCGGGACCCCAATCCAGAGGTTGCAGGCAAGGGCTTTCTGAAGCTTCGCGATGCCGGGATTCCGGTAACCGAGGGGGTGCTTGAGGGTGAGTGCCTGAAGCTCAACGAGGCGTTCATCAAGAGCCACACCTTCGGCCGGCCTTTTGTTGCCCTGAAGCTGGCCGAAACGCTTGATGGTAAAATCGCCACCTCTCTTGGCGCATCACGCTGGATTACCGGTGAAGAGTCGCGCAGGGAGGTTCACCGGCTTCGGAGTGTTTATGACGCTGTCATGGCCGGGGAGGCAACCGTGCGTGTGGATGACGCCGAGCTCACCGTCAGGGACGCCGTGGGGCGCAATCCGCTGCGCGTTGTGCTTGACCGGAGGCTGAACCTTCCGCTGGAGTCAAGGATTTTTAGTACCCACTCCCCGGTCACTGTTTTTGCCTCCTCCTCATGGGAGCAGCTGCCGAAAGCCGGGCAACTCAGGGCGAAAGGGGTGGAGGTGCAATTTGTGCACGAACACGCCGGTCGTCTTGACCTTCGCCAGGTGCTCGAGGAGCTGCACAAGCGCCGGGTGACTTCACTTCTGGTCGAAGGCGGAAGCCGGCTCGCGGCATCGTTCATAGAGGAGGGTCTGGTTGACAAGCTCTACATGTTCATCGCTCCGAAACTTTTCGGTGGCGACGCGCTGAGCTCCTTTGCTCCGCTTGGCATCAGCCTGCCCGATCAGGCCGTCACTCTCCGGTTCGAGCCGCCGGTTTTTTTTGGCAATGATCTCCTGCTTGAGGCCTATGTCAGCCGGTAGGAGATTGTGAGTTTTGGATTAGGAAGAGGAAAGTGGACGATAGTGGACAAGAGAAGAGGTGAGGAGCGCTGAGTCGCGAGTGCTGAGTGAAGAGGTTGGTTCACGAACCCCGGCTTGTCGGGATGATTTGAGGCTGGTTTGACCGGGTTGTGTCATCCCGAAAGAAGAGAGGGATCTCAGTTTGGTGTAAGGTGGAGGGTGGACTTCTCTCTGCGTTCGAAATGACAGAGGGGTAAATAACTGATGTGGTGATGGCTAAAAATTATAGCAAAAGGAGCTCCCCCATGCTGGATCGTCTTATCAATAACAGTGATTTTGGAAAGCTGCTTCTGCGTGTTTCTGTGGGAGGGCTGATGCTCTTTCACGGGGTGCACAAGCTGCAGCACGGGTACGGGTTTGTGGAGCCTCTGCTCGTGAAGGCTGCCCTTCCTGGCTACCTTTCGCACGGCGTGCTCCTCACCGAACTGCTTGCGCCGCTCTTCGTGGTGCTGGGCATCTATACCCGTCCGGCAGCTCTTGTTCAGGCATTCGGTATGTTCATGGCCCTCTATCTTGTGCATTCGCATGACCTCCACTCCCTGACCGGGCAGGGCGGCTACGGCCTTGAGCTGCAGGTACTCTATCTCTTCGGCTCCCTTGCGCTCTTCTTTTTCGGCGCGGGCCGCTTCAGTGCCTCCCGCGGAAGCGGCTTGTGGCGATGAGTTCAGGCGCAACCGAGGTCGGCACCTTCCTGGATATTGGCCATGCAACGGCATACCGGGGATCTACCCGTGTTTTCGAAGGGTTGTCGCTGAAGATCGATGAGGGGTGCAATACGGCAATTCTCGGGCCTAACGGTTCGGGCAAGAGCACCCTTTTGAAGCTGATATCGAAGGAGATCTATCCGGTTGCCGATCCCGGGAGCCATGTCAGGGTTTTCGGGCGCGACCGCTGGAATCTGGAAGAACTGCGTTGCAGGCTTGGCATTGTCTCCCACGACCTCCAGCACAGCTACCTCTCGGGAGCACGAGGTGTGAATGTGGTGCTCTCCGGCTTCTACGGCAGCATCGATACCTGGCAGAACCAGGAGTTCAGCGGGGAGGATTTGGAAAAGGCCGAAGCCGTCATGCAACGGCTTGGCATTTCTGAGCTTCGCGGGCGTGCTTTCGGCTCAATGTCAACCGGCCAGCAGCGTCGCTTTCTGCTAGGGCGGGCGCTCATCAACAATCCGGATGCGCTGCTTTTTGACGAGCCGACCACCGGGCTCGACTTGAAGGGGACATCCAGCTACCTTGAAACACTCCGTATGCTGATGCATGAGGGAAAAACCGTGCTGCTCGTGACCCATCATCTGCATGAGATTCCTCCGGAAATTGATCGAGTGGTGATGCTCAAAGAGGGGCAGACTCTCCGCGACGGGAAAAAGGGGGAGGTGCTGACCTCCGAACTCCTTTCCGAACTCTTTGACTGCCCCCTCGATGTCGCCTCGGCAAACGGCTGGTACCAGGTGCTGCCGGCAGGGTGATTTCAGTAATGTCTTGGACAAAAAAAGTCCCATAATTAACTTCTTATTGCAACTTAACCAGCGCATGGGTAGTTGATTGAGAGTGTCTGCTCAAAAAAATAAACGAACAAAAACAATGAAACACCTCTCCAGAACGCTTGCGATCGCTCTTTTTTTTCTCTCGCCCTCACTTGCTTCGGCTGCCACATGGAACATTGACGCTGATCATTCCAATGTTGGATTCAAGGTTCGCCATTTGATGGTGTCGAACGTCAAGGGAAGCTTCGAGAAGTACTCCGGTGTTGTCGACCTTAATGAGAAGGATATCACCAGGTCGAAGGCCGATGTGAGCATTGAGACTGCCTCCATCAACACCAATGTGCAGAAGCGGGATGAACATCTTCGCAGTGCCGATTTTTTTGATGTCGCCAAATATCCGGTCATGACCTTTGTGTCGAAAAAATGGAGCCGTGGTGCCAAGGGTGCCCTGAAGGTGAGCGGGGCGCTTACGATTCACGGCGTTACCAAAGATGTTGTGCTCGACGTGGCGCCGTTCTCAAAAGAGAGCAAGGACCCATGGGGCAACCTCAGGCGCGGAACTACGGCAACCACCACCATTAACCGAAAGGAGTTCGGGCTTGTCTGGAACAAGGCGCTTGAAACCGGTGGCGTTGCCGTTGGCGAAGAGGTGCAGATAACGCTGGAAGTCGAGCTGGTAAAGGTTCAGCCAAAGTAGGGCGGTTATTAACGCTGTTATTAGACGGAGAGGCGATATGGGAACAGTAATGCCGGCGGTTTTTTTCGGGCATGGCAACCCGATGAATGCGATTGGTTCGAATGCCTATACCGAAGGGTGGCGACGGTTTGGCGAGAGCATCGTGCGCCCCAAGGCAGTTCTTGCCATATCGGCCCACTGGTACGGGCCTGAAATTGCGGTATCCGGAAGCCTCTCTCCTGAGACCATTCACGACTTCTACGGCTTTCCCCGCGGGCTGTTTGACTTTACCTGGCCGGCGCCGGGCAGCCCGGAAACAGCTGAAAGGGTACGTGAGCTGCTTCATCCTCTTGATGTCCGTTTCGATGCCAGGAGGGGTCTCGACCACGGGACATGGTCGGTACTCTGTCACGTTTTTCCTGATGCCGATATTCCGGTTGTCCAGCTCAGTCTGGACGAAACAAAGGAGCCGGATTTTCATTATGAGACTGCGAGGCTTCTTCAGCCGCTACGCCAGGAGGGAGTTCTGATTGTCGGCAGCGGTAACATTGTTCACAACCTTCGAGCCTACAACTGGAGCCAAGAGCCGGTCTCTCCCCTCGATTGGGCGCTGAGGTTCGAGGGTGAAGTCCGAAAGGCCATTCTTGATGGCCGGGGGCGAGAGCTCGTGCACTACAAAACGATGGGAGAAGATGCTCGTCTTGCCGCTCCTTCGCCCGACCACTTCCTGCCCCTGCTCTACATTCTTGGCCTCCAGAGAGCGGGCGAGCCGGTCAGTTTTCCGGTTGAGGGGATTGAGGGCGGTGCGCTCTCCATGCTCTCCGTTCGCTTGGGCTGAGAGGGGGCGGCTTACTTTGAAAAAACTTTAATTGCTTTTGCTTTATGAAGAACTATACCATTGCCTTTATCGTCGGAAGCATCTGCAAGGATTCGCTCAACCGCAGGTTTGCCCGGGCTGTTATCCGGCTTGCTCCGGAGGGGTTCTCGTTCACCGAGGTGCAGATTGCCGATCTGCCACTCTACTCTCAGGATGACGATGCTTCCCCCGCTGAATCAGTCGTGCGGCTGAAGCGCTAGATCAGGGAGGCCGACGCGCTGATGTTTGTTACGCCTGAATACAACCGCTCGATTCCCGGTGTGCTCAAGAACGCCATCGACCACGCCTCGCGTCCTTATGGAGAGAGTGTCTGGGCCGGAAAGCCGGCGGGTGTTCTGGGTATTTCGCCCGGCGCGGCAGGTACGGCTCTGGCGCAGCAGCATCTGCGCAACATCCTTGCCTTTCTCGATGTGCCGACGCTCGGCCAGCCCGAAGGCTTTATTCAGGCCAAGGAGGGGCTGTTCACGGAGGACGGAGGTATCGGCGAAGGGAGCCGGCAATTCCTGCAGAACTGGATGGATCGTTTCGCCGCATGGGTGACACTGCAGGTCCAGTGAAGTTTTATTATCTTGTCACGCTTGTGTATTTCCACTATTCAACCATAACCGATAACCGCTTTTTTTATGGCACAAATTACACTGAAAGGCAATGCGATCGAGACTGTTGGAACACTTCCTGCAAAAGGTTCCGAGGCGCCTTTTTTCTGTCTGGTGAAAACCGACCTCTCTGAAGCGGGGCCGGCCGACTTTGCGGGCAAACGTCTGGTTCTCAATATCTTTCCGAGCCTCGATACTCCGGTCTGTGCGGCTTCCGTTAGAAGGTTCAACCAGGAGGCTGCTTCGTTTGAAAACACGGTCGTGCTCTGCATCTCCGCAGATCTTCCTTTCGCCCACAAGCGTTTCTGTGAAGTCGAGGGGCTGAACAACGTTGTGCCGCTTTCGGTATTCCGCTCGCCTGAGTTCGGTCGCGATTACGGCGTCACCATTGCCACAGGCCCTCTCAAGGGACTGCTTTCCCGCGCCATCATCGTTGTCGATGCCGATGGGCTGGTGAGCCATGCCCAGCAGGTTCCGGAAATCGTCGAGGAGCCGGACTATGCCGCAGCAATAGCCGCACTGAGATAGCCTTTCATGGTTTTTTCCTGATAGAGCAGGCTCTTCTTGGGGAGCTGAGTTTTCAAGCCGGCGCCTCTGCCGGCTTTTTTTCTGCTGGAGAGGGTTATATATTGACGGACTGGCGTTAGTTGCACTCAACGCCACCCTTGTTTGCTGAACGCGAAACATCATGCCATGTTTACCGGAATTGTCAAGGATGTCGGCCGGGTGACCGGAATCACAAGGCGCAACGGAGGCCTGCGCCTCAGGGTGCTCTACCGGAGTGCCGAAGAGTTCAGTGGCCTTTCGATTGACGAGAGCGTCAGCATCAACGGCGCCTGCCAGACGGTCGTCGCTGCTGGCGACGGGTGGCTGGAGGTGGACACTGTCGAAGAGACGCTCAAGAAAACGACCCTTGGCGATTTGCAGACCGGCTCTCCGGTGAATCTCGAACGTGCGCTCCGCCCGCTGGACCGTCTCGGGGGGCATTTTGTTCTCGGTCATGTCGATTGCACGGGTTCGGTAAGGGAACAGAGGGAGCTCGGCTCGAGCCGTGAACTCTGGATCAGCTATCCCGAATCATTTCTGCCCTATATCGTTCCTGCCGGCTCGATAACCATAGACGGCATCAGCCTGACGGTCGCACGGCTCGAGGGGCTGCGCTTTGCTGTCGCAATCATTCCCTATACCTTTGCCAATACCACCCTCAACGCTCTTAAATCTGGAGACCGGGTGAACCTCGAGTTCGACATCCTCGGCAAGTATGTTGCCCGCCAGACCGCTTTGCGCTCCCCATCCGGCGGGCAAAGTTCCTCAATCAACGAAAAGTGGCTCGAGGAGCATGGATTTTAGATGAGCGATTCCGACTACACGCAGCCCGACCTCTTCAGGCTTCCTGATGCTGAAAATGCGGGGAGGGCTTTTCAGCCTCTCGCCGAACGGGTGCGGCCCCGCACACTTGACGATATGGCGGGTCAGGAGCATCTGGTCGGCCCCGCCGGCCCTCTGCGCCGATTTCTTGCTTCCGGGCAGCTTCCGTCAATGATTTTCTGGGGCCCTCCCGGTTCCGGCAAAACAACACTTGCGGAGATCTGTGCCTCTTCGCTCAGCTACCGCTTCGAACAGCTTTCGGCAATCGATTCCGGCGTGAAAGATGTGCGCAAGGCGCTCGAAAATGCGCGCAAATCAAGAAACGCCGGCGTGCGCACTATCCTCTTCATCGACGAGATTCACCGCTTCAACAAGGGCCAGCAGGATACGCTCTTGCATGCCATCGAACAGGGGCTTATCATCCTCATCGGCGCGACGACCGAAAACCCCTCCTTTGAGGTGAATGCTGCGCTTCTGAGCCGGATGCAGGTCTATATCCTCAAGCCGCTCGAGCCTGTTGAGATAGAGCGGGTGATTCGTCGCGCACTCAAAGAGGACCGCCAGTTCAGCCATCTCCAGGTCGAGATTCCCGATATTGATTTCCTTCTGCAGTTTGCCGCAGGTGATGCGCGCAAGGCGCTCAACGCAATTGAAACCGCACTCTCCCTCGTTCCTGACGAGACACCTGAGCCGGTACTCACCAGAGAGCTGCTGGAACGTGCCCTGCAGCACCGGGCCCCGATTTACGACAAGGGGGGCGAGAGCCACTACGACATCATTTCGGCGTTTATCAAGTCGATGCGCGGTTCCGACCCCGATGCGGCGCTCTTCTGGCTCGCCCGGATGCTGGAAGGGGGCGAAGACCCCAAGTTCATTGCCCGCCGTATGGTCATTTTTGCCAGTGAGGATGTCGGTAATGCCGACCCTTACGGCCTGACCCTCGCTATCTCCGTCTTTCATGCGGTTGAAACCATCGGGCTTCCCGAGGCGCGCATCAACCTGGCGCATGGGGTCACCTATCTTGCCTCGGCGCCGAAGTCGAACGCCAGCTATCAGGGGATCAACGAGGCGCTCTCTGAGGCAAGGGAGACGGGGGAACTTCCCGTGCCGCTCCATCTGCGCAATGCGCCGACCAAACTCATGAAAGCCGAAGGGTACGGCGAGGGGTATCGCTACCCGCACAGCTATCCGGAGCATTTTGTCCGCCAGCGGTATTTTCCTGAGGGAGTTGAGCCGAAGTCATACTACCGTCCGGGTGAAGAGGGACGGGAGAAGTACATCAAGGAGCGGCTTGAGCGCTTGTGGAACGATCGAGGCCACAGTTGACCTTTCCGATACGTGAAGCTCTTTGTATATTGCGCCCTGACTGCTCATTATCGGGTTTTTACGTGCGGCAGCGTTTTTTTTCATCAAGACAGAATCAGGTTATGAACAGGTTGCGAGCAACTCTTTTTCTTTTGCTGCCAATCATCTTTTTGACGACTCCGCAAGCCCTCTATGCTGCCCCGGCAGAGCTCCCGAGCGCGCTGACGCTTGACGATGCGGTGCGAATCGGTCTCGAAAAAAGCCGCGCCCTTGAAATAGCCCGCCTGGACCGCGATATGGCCGGCCAGAAGATCCGCGAGTCATGGTCGGCGGTGATGCCCCAGATCTTAACCGGATTCACCTATACCCGTTCACTCAAGCCATCCGTACTCTTTTTCCCTCTCGATGCGTTGAAAGGCGGGAGCGGAACTGCCTTCAGTCCGATTGAAATCAGCGCCGACAATACCGCCAGCGCCACCCTGAACGTCACGCAACCGCTCTTCAACGGCTCTGCCATTGCAGGAATACGGGCGGCGGGAATTGTGCGCCGCATGAGCGAAGAGGCCTACCGGAATATGGAGTCGGCCACGGTTGCTGACATCAAGATGGCCTACTTTGATGCGCTTATCTCAAGGGACCAGCTCAAGCTGATAGAGCAGAGCATAGCGCGCTGGGAGCAGTCGCGAAAGGACACCAGGGCGATGTTCCGCCAGGGTGTTGCTGCAGATATCGATACCCTCAAGGCATTCCTCTCGGTCGAGAATCTCCGCCCTGACTTCATACAGGCAGAAAACCGTGTCGGCATTACCATGACAAGGCTCAAGAACGTGATGGGTCTCTCCCCGGAAAGCCCGGTTCTGCTTGCCGGCAAGCTTGAGCTTCCCAAAGTCGGTTATCCTGCAGAAATCACCGAGGCATATCGTGAAGCCCTTGAGAAACGGCCGGACTTTCGTCAGCTCGAACTTCAGGTCCGGGCGCAAGGCGAGAAGGTCTCTGCGGCCCGCGCGGAGCATTTTCCGGTGGTGAGCGCATTCGGAAAGCTTGAGTCTCAAACTGCCTTCAACGATGATGTCAAGCCGTCGGCATCGCGCTGGCCGCTCTCTTCCGCTGTCGGAGTGCAGGTGACCCTTCCAATCTTCACGGGATTCAGGACAAGCTCGAAAGTGGAGGAGGCAAAGATTGAAGAGCTGCAGACCCGCACGAGGCTTGAGGATCTCAGGGCCAATATCAGGGCCGAAGTTGAGGTGCGCATGGCAAACTTCAGGGAGTCGCAGAAGAGAATCGAGGTGCAGACGAAAACCATCAGTGTCGCGGAGCGGAGCTACCGCATCGCGCAGCTCCGTTTCAGGGAGGGCATAGGCTCACGCCTGGAGCTGACCGATGCGGAGTTGCAGCTCAACAAGGCAAAGACCAACTACCTGCAGGCCGTCTACGATTATCTTCTGTCCAGCGTCCAGCTTGAGCGAGCGCTCGGCCGATCGCTCCTGCCCGCACCACCCGCAAAGGGGTGAAGGCATTCCCTCGGGCTCTCTTGGAGAGTAGATGATTTACGTGATTTCGGCATGGTGTCATCCCCTCCCGACTTGTCGGGAGAGGGGTTCCCGTTCAGTGAGAGACCGAGCGAGATTTCTCTCTGCGTTCGAAATGACAAGAGGGGGTTCGAAATGGCAGGGAAAGGTTTGAAATGAAGGGAGTGTGTTCGCGAAGAGAAGAGAGGCTTCCAGTGATTTATGCTTTTCTGGCCCAATAAACCAGCGTTGAGGCTTTCGACGGATCAGCTGCTCTTTTGAGTGCGAATGCTGCCGCTTTCAAGAGGGATCTCCCTATCGACAACACCGTGAACGGCCGGTTCTCTCTCCGGGAGCGAAGCTTTTCGCTGTGAAGGGTGTTGTAGAGGGCATCGGGGAGGTAGGGGAGTCTCTTCCAAATAGAGAGCCCATGCCTTTCAAGGAGCTTTTCGAGGGTGTCCGGCGTGAAATGCCAGAGGTGGCGCGGCGCGTCCCAGGCAATCCAGTTCTCACGGTAGTGCGCCGCATCAGCACTTGCGGGGTTCGGCAGTGCCACGACCAGCTCGCCATCCTTTTTCAGCCGTTCAGCCGCAAAGACAATGGTTTCATGGAGGTCCTGGATATGTTCGAGCGCATGCCACAGGACAATGCGGTCGAACGGACCGGTTATTGCTTTTGACTCTCCGACGGAGCTGCAGACGGTTATTCGGCAAGAGTTTCGTGCGTATGCCGCAGCTTGGCCGTCGGGCTCAATTCCTGCAAGCTGACCGGCAGGGATGCCCCTCCTCTTGTGGAGATGGTTGAGCAGGTCGCCGGTTGAGCACCCTATTTCAAGAATGGAGAGCTTTCTGTCGGCCCGGGCGCTCCCGCTCAGAACAAGCGATGCCCGGTATCCCAGAAGAAGCTTCCTTGCGGCAAGATAAAGCCTCTGGCGGGCAGTTCCCCCTTGTCCGCTCTCCAGGTATGGGTCATAGGATGCGCTGCGGTAGTGCCCAGGTGCTTCGCTCTTCTCAGGTCTGGGGTTGAGCATGATGAGCCCGGAAGCGGTTGACTGGACGAGCTTCCATTGTACGACACCCGACCGATCGAAACGGTCGGGAACCTGCAGAAATGGCACAGATTCCTTGGAGCCGGTTATGGGGCAGGAGGCGGTTTCCATCGGGGGAAGGGGCTACTCTTCGGCCTTTCCGGTGAGCCGGGCAAACGCTTTTTTCAGGCTTGCGTAGGTGGAGCGCATGTCGTTGCTGAGCACTTTTGCATCGGCAAGCACCGGCATGAAGTTGGTGTCGCCCTCCCAGCGCGGGACGATGTGGAAGTGGATGTGGCTGTCGACGCTTCCGCCGGCAACCCTGCCAAGGTTTGCTCCGAAGTTGACTCCCTGAGGTCTCAGGGTGAGCTCCAGTGCTTTGATGGAAAGGTCGGTGAGCTCCATGATCTCGAGCTTGGTCTCGCTGTCAAGATCTGAAAAACTGGGGGTCTGCTGATAGGGTATCACCATCAGGTGCCCGCAGTTGTAGGGGTAGAGGTTCATGATGATGAAGCATTTCTTTGCCCGATGAAGGACAAAGCGCTTTTCGTCTTCTTCGGGCGCAATATCGGCAAAGACTGACTTGCCGCCCTTTCCGGCGGGTTTGTCATCCTTGAAGGACTGCATGTAGACTTCACGCCAGGGTGAGTACATTCTATCCATAATGCAGAGGCTGCTCCCTGAAAATTGCTTCTTGACCCTTGGTACCAAAGGTGGGACTCGAACCCACACGAGTTTGCACCCACTGGATTTTGAGTCCAGCGCGTCTACCAGTTCCGCCACTTTGGCCTGCTCACAGAGGCGTGCGAGAGAAGGGACTCGAACCCTTACGCCTCACGGCACTAGTTCCTAAGACTAGCGTGTATACCAATTTCACCACTCTCGCAGTATGAGAGTACGAATATACGCGGTTTTTTTTATTTTAATAAAAACTATCTTTGAGCATAGTTATAAGGCTTTAGGCCCAGGAATTCTTCACCCCCGTCTATTGGAAACAGTGCGCTCATGAAGTTTGATCTACAGCGGTTTGCAAACGTCATTTCATGGGTTGTCAGTCCAATTGTTGTGGCGCCGGCAGCCTATGCCGCTATTGTGCTTCTCGGCTATGGTGGTGACCTCAACCGGCACTCCTACCTCTTTTTTCTCTTCTTTTCAAGCACGATTGCGCCAATGCTTCTGATCTATGGTCTGAAAAAGATCGGGAAGGTCTCCGACTACAATATCACCTTCCGCGAACAGCGTTTTCTTCCCCTGCTGGTACTTGTCGCCGTCAATGTCCTCGGCTATGAGTTTATGCAGCAGCTTCATGCACCGCGCCTTATGTCGGGAATCCTGCTTTTCAATGCCGTTAATACCGTTTTTATCCTTCTTATCACCCTCCAGTGGAAGATCAGTATCCATCTCTTCACCTTCGCATCATCGGTGGCCCTGCTTTTCATGCAGTTTGGCCGTGACGCCCTGTGGATGCTGCTCGTCCTGCCGCTGCTCATGTGGTCGCGAATCTACCTGAAGGCGCATAACTTCATGCAGACGTTTGTCGGAAGCCTTGTCGGGTTTTCGGTGATGTTTCTGGAGCTGACCTGGTGGACGGCGCTGTGAGCAAAAAGAAGTATGCAGTTATTGTCACGACCTACGGTGAGGTCGACAAGGTTACCATCAGGCGCCTGTGGCCGAGTTCGCGCAGGATCCTGAGGGTTGTTACCAGCCAGATCAGCAGGATTCCTACTATCTTGATCTATTTCATTGCCGACTACCGCTCGACCAAGCACTACCTGAACTGGAAGCGTAACGGATATGCCTCTTCGTTGATATCCATAAACCGGGCCCAGACAGAACGGCTTCGCGGGTGCATCGCTGCTGCCGGGAGCCCCGTTCTGTCAAGAGCCGACGTGGATGTGTTTGACAGCTATTATTTTGTGCCGCCCTATCTTGATGATACCCTCCAGCAGCTTCGCTCCCGCTATGACGGGATTGTTGTGGTGCCGATGTTTCCGGTCGAATCCGCGTTTTCATGCGGAATTGCCTGCCGTATGGTGATGGAGTCCTGCGGTGAGGGCTCCTTCGGCGTTGTCAGGGTGATGAGCAAGCTCTGGAAGGACGAACAGCTTCATCGCCTTTATATCGACTATCTTTTCAGTCAGCTTTCCGATTCCGTTCGCGCCAGAAAGGGTGGGAAGATCGGTCTTGTGCTCGTTATCCATGGCACTCTGGTCAAGGACCGAAACGGCAATCCCCCGACGGTCTTTACCGGGCTTGAAGAGACCAACGCGTTTTTTGAGGTGATGAAGCGCCAGATCCTGGCCGAGCCCGCCAACATCTTCGCCGATGTGCGACAGGGGTGCATGAATCATTCCAGAGGGGGGGAGTGGACTTCCGACACCATTGAAAAGGCTTTCGAGGAGTTCAGGCGTGAAGGGTATGATGCGGTGGTGATGTTCCCTTACGGATTTTTTGCCGACAACAGCGAGACCGAGCTTGATGCCCGCGGGAAGCTTCTCAGTGCAGGATTTCCGGTATCACAGTATGTCCGCTGCATCAACAATGATCCCGCATTCGGCAAGTGGCTCTCCGAAAAGGTTCTTCATGAGCTCCAGCTTCTCGAAAATCTTCAGAACGCCCTTGAACCTCTTGAACTGAAATCATGATTTACAGAGATTCCGCCAAGCTGGAGGAGAAGCTTCGCCAGGAGCCAGATAATCCGGACCGGCAGTATGAGCTGGCGCTTGCCTATCTTGACCTTCAGCGCAACAGTGAGGCGCTGGAGCTTCTCGACCGGTGTCTGGAGTCGAGGCGGCGCGATTCGTCAGCTTTTTATGCGAGGGCAGTGGCAAATCTTTCGATGAGCAACTTCAGGAAGGCCGGGTGTGATCTGTTGCGTACCATTGCGCTCGACCCGGTAAGGCTGGAGGCATACAAGCATCTCGGCTTTGTGCAGCTGACGCTCGGCAAGGAGGAGGCCGCCCTGAAGACCCTCCAGCGCGCGCTTGAGATTGACCCGGCATATGCCGACGCCTGGTGCATCCTGGGAGATGCCTATATGGACCTGAGCGAGCATGACAAGGCGAGGGAGGCCTTTCTGAAAGCGCTTGAGATTGACCCGGACGGCGCGGAGCCCCACTGCAAGATGGCCATGTACTACGTTGCCCGGGGGGATATGAAGGGACTGAAGCAGGAGTATGAACTGCTGAAAACGCTCGACCGCGATATGGCCCGCCAGATTGGAACCCTTTTCTTTTATGATGACCATGAAACTATTTCCTGACAAAGAGAGCCGCAAGCGGTTCATGAAGAGCGGTCTTCCCGTCATGCTCGGCATTGTATGGAGCCCGATAATCTGGATGACCATTTCCTCACTTCTCGAGAGGCCGATCTTCTCCCTGACCGGATCCTGGGTGGTGACCCAGGCCATTATTCTGGCAGGTGTTATTCCGGCAATAGTTCTGTTGTTAAGGTTTTTTGTGCGGATTGGCGAGAAATTTCATGATATCCGCCAGTGATGCCTGACAATGTTATGGGGTTGATGAAACAATTGTTAACTTTTCCCTCTGCGAGAATCTTTTCCCCAAATCAGCACCGGAACGACTGAAAACCGGTTTTTTCTCTGGCTCAAAAAGAAATATTTTTTATATTTGCGCTCCGGAATAGATGTTACTTGCCGGATCTCCCATATCTTTCAATAGAATCGGGGCTAATTCAAATTGTATTCCATGGATCAGACGCTGAGTGATTTTGGCAACGTTTTCGCTTTTCTTCTCCTTGGCGTAGTTTTCGTTGCCGGAGGTTTTCTTACTGCCCGCCTGCTTCGTCCCCAGCGGCCGAACCCTGCCAAGAACTCGACCTACGAGTGCGGTGAGGAGGCTATAGGCAGCGCATGGGTCCGCTTCAATATCAGGTTCTACGTTGTCGCTCTGATTTTCATCATTTTCGACGTCGAGGTTGTCTTTCTCTTCCCCTGGGCCACCGTGTTCAAGCAGCTTGGTGAGTTTGCCCTTCTGGAGGCGCTCGTCTTTGCCGGCATTCTTGTGCTCGGTCTCGTCTATGCATGGGTCAAGGGTGACCTGGACTGGGTAAGGCCAGTTCCGAATATTCCGACCATGCCTGAAATGCCTGTTGCAAAGAAGGCCTCTATCGCGGATTAAATACTATTCACCTTATTTTTAGAAGGCTATGGGTTTACTTGATGCGGGGATAACAAAGCATAACGTGCTGGTCACTTCGGTTGACAATGTGCTCAACTGGGCTCGTCTGTCGTCGATCTGGCCTATGGGTTTCGGTCTTGCCTGTTGCGCTATCGAGATGATGGCCACCAACGCTTCCAACTACGACCTCGAGCGTTTCGGTATTTTCCCCCGCTCCTCCCCCCGTCAGTCAGATCTCATGATTGTTGCCGGCACCGTCACCATGAAAATGGCTGAACGAGTCGTCCGCCTCTACGAACAGATGCCCGAACCCCGTTACGTTCTTTCCATGGGAAGCTGTTCCAACTGCGGCGGTCCTTACTGGGAGCACGGCTACCACGTCCTGAAGGGTGTTGATCGCATCATTCCGGTCGATGTCTATGTGCCGGGCTGTCCTCCGAGGCCTGAGGCGCTTATCGGCGGCCTTATGAAGATTCAGGAGCTTATCCGTATGGAGCAGATTGGTCTTTCAAGAGCCGACGCACTCAAGAAACTGGCTGAAAAAAGTGTCGATCCCAGAGTCATTATCGAGCAGGAACGCAAGGCGGTCTGAGCATAACCAACAATAGCCACTTAATTCAGATGGAAGAAGGAAAGGTTCATTCGCAGTCGGCAGAGCAGAGCGCTGCGGCATATGCGGTCATAAAGGAAGCGTTTGGCGACGCCGTTTCGGCGTTTGACGCCAATGAGACTATGCCCTTTTTCGAGGTTCTTGACCTTTCACGCTGGCAGGAGATCGCCCTTTTTCTGCGTGACAATGCGAAGCTGAAGTTCAACTACATGGCCTGTCTTTCAGGTGTTGATTACCCGGCGGAGGAGAAGCTCGGCATTGTCTGCAATCTCGAGTCTCTCGGTGAGCTTGGTCACAAACTGACGGTCAAGGTCAAGTGTGCGCGCAACGGCGGATCTATTCCGACGGTTTCCTGCGTCTGGCATACGGCAAACTGGCATGAGCGCGAGGCTTACGATATGTTCGGCATGCTCTTTACCGGCCATCCCGACATGAGAAGAATCCTCTGCCCCGAAGACTGGGAAGGGTTCCCGCTCCGCAAGGATTATCAGGTTCAGGAGACCTATCACGGAATCAAGGTGCCCTATTAACTGGCATTAAATAGTAAAAGCAGCTCAAGTATGCAGGAATTAGATACAGCCGGACTGGGTTCAGTCAGGGTTACCCGGAAAAGCGACAACGTCGTTGTGCTTGAAAAGGACCTTGCCACCGAGCAGATGGTTCTCGCCATGGGTCCTCAGCATCCCTCGACTCACGGCGTTCTCAAGCTCGAGTGTCTTACCGATGGAGAGGTTGTTACCGAAGCGGTGCCCTATCTCGGATACCTGCACCGGTGCTTTGAGAAGTATTGTGAGAATGTCGACTATCCTGCAATCGTTCCCTATACCGACCGGATGGACTATCTGTCGGGCATGAACAGCGAAATGGCGTTCTCGGTTGCCGTTGAAAAACTGCTCGACATCGAAATTCCCCGCCGTGTTGAGTTCATCAGGGTCATTGTGTCCGAGCTGAACAGGATTGCCTCTCACCTTGTCGCCATCGGCACCTACGGTATCGATCTTGGCGCCTTTACCCCGTTCCTTTTCTGTTTCCGTGACCGCGAGCATATCCTCAGCCTTCTTGAGTGGGCTTCCGGCGCACGAATGCTCTATAACTATATCTGGATCGGCGGTCTTTCACGTGATGTCCCTGCGGATTTCAACAAGCGGGTCAGGGAGTTTGTCACCTACTTCAGGCCACAGGCCAGAGAGCTCTACAGGCTGCTCACCGAAAACGAGATCTTCGTCAAGCGCACCAAGGGTATCGGCATCATGCCGGCCGATGTTGCCATCAACTACGGCTGGTCGGGCCCGATGCTCCGCGGTTCAGGCGTCAAGTGGGACCTGCGCAGAAACGATCCCTACTCTGTCTATCCTGAACTTGATTTCAATGTCTGTGTGCCTGACGGCCGCTTCTCCGATATCGGCGACTGCCTTTCACGCCACATTGTCCGCGCCCTTGAAATAGAGGAGAGCCTCAAGATCATCGAGCAGTGCATCGACAAGATGCCCGGTTCCGAAGGATTCGATCCCAAGTCTGCCATTCCCAAGCGCATCAGACCGAAAGAGGGAGAGGTCTACGGCCGTGCAGAGAATCCAAGGGGCGAACTCGGCTTCTACATCCAGAGCGACGGCAAATCGACCAAGCCGCTCCGCTGCAAGGCCCGTTCTTCCTGCTTTGTCAATCTTTCAGCGATGAAGGATCTTTCAAGAGGCCAGCTTATCCCGGATCTGGTTGCCATTATCGGCAGCATCGACATCGTTCTCGGGGAGGTTGACAGATGACTTCAACTGCCTTATCGCAATTTAGCATGCCGTTTCTTATGGGTAACTCGCTCAATGTCTGGTCGCAAGCCATTGCCTCCTTCCAGCCGATGGGTCTGCCTCTTGGTCTGGTGATTCTTGCAGCCATTCCTCTGGTGTTCATTGCACTCTACTCCTTGACCTACGGAGTTTACGGTGAGAGGAAGATCTCGGCCTTCATGCAGGACCGTCTCGGCCCTATGGAGGTTGGCAAGTGGGGCATCCTGCAGACACTGGCCGATATTCTGAAGCTTATTCAGAAAGAGGATATCGTTCCGACCAACGCAGACAAGTTTCTCTTTGTCATCGGACCTGGAGTCCTCTTTGTCGGTTCATTCCTTGCCTATGCCGTGCTGCCCTTCAGTCCCGCCTTTATCGGCGCAAACCTGAATGTCGGTCTTTTCTATGCCATCGGCATCGTCGCCCTTGAGGTTGTCGGCATTCTTGCCGCAGGCTGGGGTTCAAACAACAAGTGGTCGCTCTACGGCGCCGTCCGGAGCGTTGCCCAGATTGTCAGCTACGAGATTCCCGCAGCTATCGCCCTTCTCTGCGGAGCCATGATGGCAGGAACGCTCGACATGCAGAAGATTACCATGCTTCAGTCGGGCTCTCTCGGCTTCGCACACTTCTATCTTTTCCAGTCTCCAATCGCCTGGCTTCCGTTTCTGATTTACTTCATCGCCTCGCTTGCAGAGGTTAACCGCGCACCCTTCGATATCCCCGAGGCTGAGTCGGAGCTGGTTGCCGGTTATTTCACCGAGTATTCCGGCATGAAGTTCGCCGTCATTTTCCTGGCCGAGTACGGCAGCATGTTCATGGTATCGGCAATCATCTCCATCGTCTTCCTCGGCGGCTGGAACTCGCCGCTGCCGAATATCGGTTCCTTTGCCCTGAACGAGATGACCAGCGGGCCTGCATGGGGCGCGATGTGGCTCATCATGAAGGGGTTCTTCTTCATCTTTGTGCAGATGTGGCTTCGCTGGACGCTCCCAAGACTCAGGGTCGACCAGCTGATGTACCTCTGCTGGAAAGTCCTGACGCCGTTCGCCTTTGTGAGCTTTGTGCTGACAGCGATATGGGAAATATATGTCCCTTGAGAGAGTTCAACAGTCAATTCCGGGTAAGTAATGCCTAACAGATTATGAGCGAGTATTTCAGCAATATTAAGACCGGCGCAGTCACGATTGCAACCGGTATGGGAATCACCCTGAAGCATTTTTTCAATGCACTGCATCGCAAGGGAGATGCCGGCATCGATGATGTCGACTACTTCCGTCAGGTCGACGGGCTGTGCACGCTTCAGTACCCGAGTGAGGTGATCCCCACCCCGAAAGCAGGCCGTTACCGCCTCTACAATAATATTGATGACTGCATCGGCTGTGGCCAGTGTGTAAGAGTGTGCCCGATAAGCTGCATCACCATGGAGACTATCAAGGTCACAGCGGATGATTTCGAGGTTTGCGGCAAGACCGGTGACGGTCAGCAGAAGAAGTTCTGGGTTCCCGTTTTCGATGTCGACACAGCCAAATGCATGACCTGCGGCCTCTGCACAAACGTCTGCCCGACTGAGTGCCTCGTGCACTCTCCGGTCGCCGACTTTTCACAGTTCGACCGCAACGGGCTGATCTACCATTTCGGAAACCTTACCACGATGGAGGCTGAGGCCAAGCGCCGCAAGGTTGCAGAGGCAGCAGCAAAGGCTCAGGCTGAGAAGGAAGCAAAGGCAGCTGAAGCCGCAAAGGCCGAAAATAACGGCACAGAATAAGCGAACCAATTAACGTGCGCCAACACCATGAGTAACCTAACCTATACGGTCATTTTCTATCTTTTCGCGGCTATCACGGTCTGTTCGGCCGGGTTCGTCGTTTTTTCAAAGAACGTTATCTACTCCGCATTTTCGCTGCTCTTCACCTTCTTCGGTGCTGCAGCACTCTATGTCTTTCTCAGTGCCGATTTTATCGCCGTCACCCAGGTCGTGGTCTATGTCGGCGGCATCCTTGTGCTCATTCTCTTCGGTGTCATGTTCACCAACAGCATCATGCAGGCGAAGCCGAAGAGCGACATCATCAATATCGTACCCGGAACGCTCCTGCTCCTTGCTGTCATCGGAGCGCTGCTCTTCACCTTTTATACCACTCACGCCTGGATGCCTTCCGCAACCATGCTTCAGGGCAGCATCGTCCAGCGCATCGGCTTTGAGACCATGTCACGCTACGTGCTTCCTTTTGAAATGGCTTCCATCCTGCTGCTTGCAGCCCTTATCGGAGCCGCATACCTGGCTCGTTTCGAAAAGCCCGACAATAACGAACATTAAGTTTAGGAAAACACCATGGAACAGTTGACCACCATAGGGCTCAATCACTACCTGACCGTCTCGGCATTTCTCTTCGGCTTCGGCCTCTTTGCCGTGATGACAAGGAAGAACGCCATCGTCATCCTGATGGGTGTCGAGCTCATCCTGAACGCCGCCAACATCAATTTTCTTGCGTTCTCGAAGTACAACGGAGGGATGCAGGGCGTCATGTTCGCTCTCTTCGTCATTGTTCTTGCCGCAGCGGAGGCTGCCATCGCGCTTGCAATCGTGATCAACATCTTCAAGCTTTTCAAGACCGTCGATGTTTCACAGGTTGATTCCATGAAAGAGTAACAGAATATTTGAACTCCTGTCAGCTTTAATTTTTTCTTGTAAAACGAAAGGAACATGCACAGTTTAATTCAGTTATCAATAGTCGTACTGCTGCTGCCGCTGCTCTCATTTGTCATTCTGATATTCTTCAACCGCAGGCTGCCTCGTCGGGGCGACTTTGTGGGTGTAGGAATCCTTGGAACAGCGTTTGCCATTTCGGCCTATATTTTCTGGACGGTCATTGTGCAGACCTACGACCCTGCATTTCGTGTCGCATGGAATTTCACATGGATCGATCTTGGCAATGTTCCCGGAGTAGGTCCCCTGCAGATCAAGATGGGTGTGGTGATCGACAATCTGACAGCGATCATGCTTGCCATGGTCAACCTGATCAGCCTGCTTGTTCATCTCTACTCGACAGGCTACATGGCTGGCGACAAGAACTATGGACGCTATTTCGCCTACCTCGGCATCTTCACTTTCTCGATGCTCGGCATCGTGCTTTCGGATAACCTCTTTTCGATTTATATCTTCTGGGAGCTTGTCGGACTTTCATCCTATCTGCTCATCGGATTCTTCTTTGAAAAGGACAGCGCGGCCAATGCACAGAAAAAGGCATTCCTTGCCAACCGTGTCGGAGATATCGGCATGTGGCTCGGCATCCTGATTCTCTACTCCCAGTTCCACACCTTCAGCTTCAGCGAGATCTACCTAAACCTTGCGGCAGGGAAGTTCACCCTTTCCAATGCATGGCTGACCGCTTCCGGCATCCTGCTCTTCATGGGTTGCGTCGGCAAGTCCGCTCAGTTCCCCCTGCATATCTGGCTGCCTGATGCCATGGAGGGTCCGACACCGGTTTCGGCCCTTATCCATGCGGCAACAATGGTGGCTGCAGGCGTCTATTTCGTGGCAAGGATCTTTGTTCTCCTGACGCCCGATGCGCTTCATGTCATCGCCTTTGTCGGTGCTTCTACCGCCTTCATGGCAGCAACCATCGCCATCACGCAGAATGATATCAAAAGGGTGCTTGCCTACTCGACGGTCTCCCAGCTCGGCTACATGGTGCTCGGCCTCGGTGTCGGCGCTTACTCTGCCGCGCTCTTCCATCTCGTTACGCATGCATTCTTCAAGGCATGCCTTTTCCTTGGCTCGGGTGCCATCATCCATGCCATGCACCATGAGCAGGACATGCGCTGGATGGGCGGACTCCGCAAGCACATGCCATGGACATTTGCGACATTCACGCTCGCAACGCTCGCGCTTGCCGGTCTCCCTCTTACCAGCGGCTTTATGAGCAAAGACGCCATTCTTGCCGGTGCGATAGGATTCGCCACGGTCGAAGGCGGCGGCATCTACTACCTTATTCCGGTTCTCGGATTCTTCTCAGCCATGCTGACAGCCTTCTACATGGGCCGCCAGATCTGGCTTGTTTTCTTCGGCGAGAGCCGCACCCACCTCAAGCCTGCCGATGACCATCATGCAGACCACCATGCCCATGACAGTCATGCCGCGCATGGAGATGAGCATCACGAAGAGCACGGTGTCCATGAGGTCTCCTGGAACATGAGAGCCCCTCTGGTCATCCTTGCAGCGCTCTCTGTCTTTTTTGTCTACTCTCCTGATCCGCTCGATGGAGCAAAGGGCTGGTTCATGCACATGATCCAGACACCGGCAACCGTTGTGGGCAGTGCGAGCCATGACAAACCGGCAGCCCTCAGGAGTGCAGCTTCACCGTTGCTTGCTGAAGCCTCCGTAGCCGGTGCTGCTCATGCGGAAAAAGACTCTCCGGAAACTGCCGCGTCTGAAAAAGGCGAAGAGAAGGGCGGACACACCTTCGCCGATCCGCGTCAGGCCGAGATAGCCCATGCAACGCACGGCGCTCACTTTACGGCGATCTACATTTCCAGCGTCATGGTCGTGCTCGGCATCAGCATGGCACTCATCGTCTTTGTCTTCAGGATTATCGATCCTGATAAAACCGCCGAAGCCATCAGGCCGCTCTACCTCTTCTCGCTCAACAAGTGGTACTGGGACGAGATCTATGATGCGACCTTCATCAGGGGTTCGGTTATCATTTCCAAAGTGCTCTCCTGGTTCGATACCAATATTGTCGACGGCCTGGTCAACGGCATCGCCGTCACGGTCCGCAAATTCGCCTTTGCCAACGCCGGATTCGACAAGTATGTCGTCGATGGCATGGTGAACTTTACGGCATTCTCGGTCAACACGACGGGTGCTGTTCTCAGAAAACTGCAGACCGGCAAGGTTCAGACCTATGTCGTCATGCTTATTCTCGCACTCTTCGGCTATTTTATCTATTACGTAACAAAACTGGTCTACTGACAGGGCTTTAAGGGATTTATTTTTAATCTGAAAACTTACAGACACGGAACATGCTGAGTTTAATTGTTTTTCTGCCAATCATCGCCGGTCTGATTATTCTTGCCGTGCCTTCATCGCAAAAGCAGATAATCAGAATTGTTTCATTGCTTGCGGCACTTGCCCAGGGAGTGCTTGCGGTTCTGATCTGGCGCGCCTATGATCCCTCAATGGCCGGAATTACCGCCGCCGCAGGGGGAAATCCCGTCGGCTCATTCCAGTTGGTCGAGCGTCTGCCGTGGATCAGCCTGAACCTCGGAGGACTCGGCGCACTCAACATCGAGTACCTCATCGGCGTTGACGGCATATCGATTACGATGGTGCTCCTCACCGCGCTTGTCTCTGCAATCGGCGTGCTCTCAAGCTGGACCATCCAGAAGCAGGTCAAGGGGTACTTCATCCTTTACAACCTGCTTGCTACGGCAATGATGGGCTGCTTTGTCGCTCTCGATTTCTTCCTGTTCTATGTGTTCTGGGAGCTTATGCTTCTTCCGATGTACTTCCTTATCGGCATCTGGGGCGGACCGAACCGCGAATATGCGGCAATCAAGTTCTTCCTCTACACGCTTTTCGGTTCGGTGTTCATGCTTCTTGTCATGATCGGTCTCTACTTCAGCGTGATCGACCCTATGACCGGCAACCACACCTTCAGCCTTGTTGCCATGGCTGACCAGCACAACTTCATCAAGGGTGCCATTCTCGGACCGGACAATGTCATGTGGCGTTATATCGCATTCTGTGTGCTCTTTGTCGGGTTTGCCATCAAGGTTCCGATGTTCCCGTTCCACACATGGCTGCCGGATGCTCACGTTGAAGCGCCGACTCCTATCTCGGTCATTCTTGCCGGCGTTCTTCTGAAGCTCGGCACCTACGGCATGCTGCGTATCAACTTCCCGCTCTTCCCTGAGGTCTTCCATGCCGGGATGTTCGTGATCGGTGTCTTCGGCGCCATCAATATCATCTATGGTGCATTCTGCGCACTTGCCCAGCAGGATCTCAAGAAGATGGTTGCCTACTCATCCATCAGCCACATGGGCTACGTGCTGCTCGGCCTTGCCGCCGGCAACAGCGAGGGCATGCTTGGCGCACTCTACCAGATGTTCAATCACGGCACCATCACCGCGATGCTCTTCCTTCTTGTCGGTGTTATCTATGACCGTGCCCATACGCGCCAGATCGACAAGTTCGGCGGCCTCTCATCCTATATGCCGCGCTATGCTGCCGTTGTTACCATTGCATGGTTCGCTTCGCTCGGACTGCCAGGCCTCAGCGGTTTCATCTCGGAAGCATTTGTCTTTGTCGGTGCCTTCAGCTCGGTGACAACCCGCTACATCGCCATGGTCTCCGTGCTCGGTATCGTCTTTGGTGCAGCATACCTGCTTTGGTCGCTGCAGAGGATGTTCCTCGGAAAGAGAAAGCCGGATGCCGCCTATGACCTTGAGTTAGGCGCAGACGGTCACGAACACATCCACTTCCACGACTGGAAAGGGAAGCTCGATCTTGACAGCCGTGAGCTTGTGATGCTTGTTCCACTTGCCGTCATCACCATCTTCCTTGGCATCTATCCGATGCCGATCATGGGCATGCTGACGACGAGCATCAACAAACTTGTTCAGGTGCTGACACCGGTCGTACTGACCTCTATGAATTAATCCCGATTGAACTGAGGTAATAGAATAAACGAAGAGAATTATGTTCGAGCTGCCATCAGGTGCTGAAATTCAAAGTATCATTGCAAGTCTGAAAGGAAACGTTGGATTCTTTCTGCCTGAAATCTATCTCTCTGTGCTTTTCATGGCGCTGATCCTCATCGATCTGGTCGTCAAAGGCAGGAAAAACAGTCTGCTCTCCATCGCAACCCTTCTGGGTCTTGGTGGCAGCCTCTTTTTCATCCATCAGCAGCATGCGCTGCCTGCGGGGGAGCTCTTTTTCGGGATGTACGTTCTTGACCCCTATGCGCTCTTCTTCAAGTACTTCTCAGTGATTGGAGGCATGCTTGCCGTCATCATCACGATGGCCGACCGGCAGTTTAATCGTGAAGTCAAAAGCATCGGTGAGTACTACGCCCTGATCGTCTCCATGGTGATCGGCATGATCATGATGGCCTCGTCCTCCGACCTGCTGATGATCTTCCTCTCAATGGAGCTGGTGAGCCTGACTGCATACGTTCTGACCGGATACTTCAAGCGCAATGCCCGTTCCTCTGAAGCCGCGCTGAAATATCTTGTTTACGGTGCCGTCTCCTCCGGCCTTATGATCTACGGCTTTTCGCTCATCTACGGGCTGACGGCACAGACCAATCTCATCAAGATCTCTACCGAGCTTGCCGCACACGGCTATGATCCCCTTGTGGTGATTCTTGCGACGCTCATGATTCTTGCCGGTTTCGGATACAAAATCGGTGCCGTTCCGTTTCACTTCTGGAGTCCCGATGTTTATGAGGGAGCACCCACGCCTATTACCGCATACCTCTCCGTTGCCTCCAAGGCTGCCGGATTCGCACTCCTCACCAGATTCTACTTTATCTCGGTGCCTCACGGCCAGCCGAAGATCGAGGATATCCTCGGTATTGACTGGACGCTCCTGCTCTCCGTCCTTTCCGTTGCATCGATGATCTACGGAAACGTGGTGGCTATCTGGCAGAAGAACGTCAAAAGGCTGCTTGCCTACTCTTCAATCGCCCATGCAGGCTACCTGCTGCTCGGTATCATTGTGCGTGACCAGCTCGGCACACAGGCAACGCTCTTTTATCTGCTCTCCTACTTCCTGATGAACTTCGGTGCCTTCTATGTCGTCATCCTCATTGCCAACAAGACCGGCAGCGAGAATCTCGACGACTACCGCGGACTCGGCAAGAGGATGCCGCTTGCAGGTGCTGCCCTGACAGTATTTCTGATCTCTCTGGTCGGCCTTCCTCCGACAATCGGCTTCATCGGCAAGCTGATGATCTTCTCCTCACTGCTCGCCAAAGGCTCGCTCTACCTCGGCCTTGCGCTTGTCGGTATTCTGACCAGCGTCATCTCGCTCTACTACTATATGCTCATCCCGCTCAACATGTACCTTCGTGATGCCCAGCATCCTGAAGAGATGGACTTCAACCCCGGGCTCGTCGCACAGGTGCTTATGGCAGTCCTGATGTTCCTGACCCTCTACTTCGGACTGTTCTTTACACCCCTCTCCGATTTTGCCCGATACTCATCATCACTCTTCGGCCTGACATGGTAACGGTGTACAGCATAATGATTTCAAACCCCGTTTTTCCTTATGGAGAACCGGGGTTTTTTTATGGTATTTGAAAAGCAATTGTTAATTTTACGGAAGATTGTGACCGAAGCCGGGTGCGTTTAAGTCGGGCCGGAATTTTCCCCCTTGTTCTCTTTTATAGTTTGACCTTTTTCCTGCTAATCTGATTTCTTCAAAACGGAGGTAGTAATGCAAAGCAACCAGACCTTTGCCGATGTCTTCAAGGCCAGAGGAGTGAGCCGGAGGGACTTCCTCAAGTTCTGTTCACTCACGTCTGTCTATCTCGGGCTCTCTCCTTCGATGGTGCCGACAATCGTTGAAGCCATGGAAAAGAAAACGAGAACTCCGGTTATCTGGATTCATGGCCTTGAGTGTACCTGCTGCAGCGAATCTTTCATACGCTCCTCCCATCCCACGATTGAAAATCTTCTCTTCAACATGATCTCCCTCGACTACGATGACGTGCTCAGCGCGGCTGCGGGCCATCAGCTTGAGGATGTACGCAAGAAGATCATGAAGGAGTACAAGGGCAAATATATCCTTGCTGTAGAGGGTAACGCCTCCACCAAGGACGATGGCGTTTACTGCATGGTTGGCGGCGACTCCTTCCTCAATATCCTCAAGGAGACGGCCGCCGATGCCGCTGCTGTAGTTGCCTGGGGTGCCTGTGCATCTTTCGGCTGCGTGCAGAATGCCGAGCCGAACCCGACCGGTGCAGCCCCGATTCACGAAATCATCAAGGACAAGCCGATCATCAATGTTCCCGGCTGTCCTCCCATTTCCGAGGTCATGACCGGCGTCATTACCCACTTCCATACCTTTGGCACTCTTCCCGAGCTGGACCGTTTCGGCAGACCGAAGGCCTTCTACAACACGAGAATCCATGACAAGTGCTACCGCCGGGCATTCTTCGACGCAGGCATGTTTGTCAGGAGCTTTGATGATGAAGCCACTCGCAAGGGGTGGTGCCTCTACAAGATGGGCTGCAAGGGGCCGACCACCTACAACTCATGCTCCAAGATTCAGTGGAACGGTGGCACGAGCTTCCCGATCGGTTCCGGCCATCCATGTATCGGCTGCTCCGAACCGAATTTCTGGGACAGAGGACCGTTCTACAAGAGGCTTGCTGAGGTTCCGTTCCTCGGCAGTGACAGCAATGCCGACAAGATTGGCATGGTAGCTGTCGGAGCTGCTGCGGCTGGTGCTGCCGCGCATGCCGCCGTGACTGCGGCCAAAAAGGTAAACCCAGGCAGTGAAAATAACGACAAAGCTTAACCGAGGAGTAACTCATGGCCAAAAGAATAGTTGTTGATCCGATTCCCCGCATCGAGGGGCATCTGAGAATAGAGGCAAAGCTGAACGACAGCAATGTGATTGAGGATGCCTTCAGCAGCGGCACGATGTGGCGCGGTATCGAGGTCATTCTTCGCGGGCGTGACCCTCGTGACGCATGGGCGTTTACCGAGCGGATCTGCGGCGTCTGTACGACCGTTCATGCCCTCGCTTCCGTCCGTTGCGTTGAGGATGCTCTCGGCATCGAGATCCCGACCAACGCCCGCATCATCAGGAACCTGATGAACGCCACGCAGGTCACCCAAGACCATCTGGTGCACTTCTACCACCTTCATGCCCTCGACTGGGTCGATGTGGTCAGTGCCCTGAAAGCCGACCCCAAGCAGGCCTCAGCTATCGCTCAGAGTATCTCCCCGTGGCCAAAATCGTCGGTCGGCTACTTCAAGGATCTGCAGCAGCGGCTTGTCGGCTTTGTCGAAAGCGGCCAGCTCGGAATCTTTGCCAACGGTTACTGGGGACACCCCGGCTACAAGCTTCCTCCAGAGGTCAACCTTATTGCCGTTGCCCACTACCTTGAGGCTCTTGATTTCCAGAAGGAGATCGTCAAGATCCACACCATCTTCGGTGGCAAGAATCCGCATCCGAACTATCTCGTCGGCGGTATGGCCTGCGCTATCGATCCCAACAGCGACACGGCCATCAACATCGAGCGCCTCGCGATGATCAAAAAGATCATTGACGACACCAACACCTTCATCGATCAGGTCTACATCCCTGACCTTATCGCCATTGCAGGATACTACAAGGGGTGGCTCCACGGCGGAGGCCTCGGCAACTACATGAGCTACGGTGACTTCCCTGAGACCACGCTGGCTGATTTCAAGACGCTTAAGTGGCCGAGAGGGGCAATTCTCAACAAGGACCTGAGCCATGTCATCGACGTCGATCCTCGCGATGCCTCCCAGGTCACCGAAGAGGTCAGCCACAGCTGGTATACATACTCGAAGGGTGACGGCAAGGGACTGCATCCGTGGGAAGGGGAGACCAAGCCGAACTATACCGGGCCCAAGCCTCCGTTCCAGCATCTCGACACCGATAAGAAGTACAGCTGGCTCAAGACCCCCCGCTGGAAGAACCACCCGATGGAGGTCGGTCCGCTTGCCCGCGTGCTTGTCGCCTACGCCAAGGGTGACCCGATGATCAAGGATACCGTTTCTCTGGTGCTTTCAAAGCTTCAGGTCGGTCCCGAAGCACTCTTCTCGACCCTGGGCCGTACGGCGGCTCGCGGCATCGAGTGCAAGCAGACGGCAGGCTTCATGACGCACTACTATGACCAGCTCCTCGCCAACATCAAGAGCGGCGACCTGCGCACCTTCAACAGCGACCGCTGGGAACCCGGCACATGGCCCAAGGATTGCAAGGGATTCGGCTACACTGAGGCGCCTCGAGGCTCGCTCGGGCACTGGATACACATTGCCGACGAAAAGATCAAGGAGTACCAGATTGTCGTGCCCTCTACCTGGAACGCATCACCAAGGGATGGCAAGGGCCAGTCAGGAGCTTACGAGTCGGCGCTCAAGGGTACCCCTGTGGTCAATCCCGACCAGCCCCTCGAGATTCTCAGGACAGTGCACTCGTTTGATCCGTGCCTTGCCTGTGCGTCTCATCTCTACGACATGAACGGCAACGAGATCACAACGGTCAAAATCGTCTAAAAGGAGTTGTCATGGGGAGAATTATTGAGGAAATCTATGTATGGAGGCTGCCGGTCAGGCTCTATCACTGGATAAATGCCTTGTGTACCGTGGTGCTTTTTGTCACCGGCCTTTATATCGCGGCCCCTCTTTTCAGTCCTCCTCTCGGTGAGGCGGCGCTGCACAAGGGGATGGCGTGGTGGCGGTACATCCATTTTGCCGTGGCATTTATCTTTGTTGCAAACTTCCTGTTCAGGATGTACTGGGCGCTTATGGGAAAAGACAAGTATGCCCGCTTCGGCGGATTCAGGCCATGGTCCCCCGACTGGTGGGGCAAGCCTTTCCGCGAGCAGATGGAGTCCTATCTCTTTCTGCGGCGTGACGAGCCGAACTATGTCGGCCACAACCCGGTGGCGGCTCTGGCCCACTTTATCTTTATTTTCTGCGGGTCGAGTTTCATGATTCTTTCGGGTCTGGCGATGTACGGCGAGAACAACCCCGCCGGCTTCAACGGTCATCTTTTCGGCTGGATGATACCGCTGTTCGGCGGCAGCTACACCCTGCACTTCCTGCACCATCTGATGGCGTGGATCTTTCCCTTCTACTTCATCATGCACATCTACGCCGTTCTGCGCCATGATGTGGTGGACCGCACAAGCGTCACCTCTTCGATCATCACCGGCTTCAAGCACAAGGTAGAGGAAGAGCCGGGCTGCTAGGAGGGAGCGGGAGAGTAACTTTCGGGAACGATGGCCCGTTGCACGCGATAAAAAGCCTGCAACGGGCTTTTTTCAATTATCCATTTAATTCTGTTCAAGAGTGAAATACAATCGCATCAACGTTATCGGCCTCGGCAATACTCTCCATACCGACGAGGGATTCGGTGTCGCGGCAGTCAACAGTTTCATGGAGTCATCCAATTACCCCGACACGGTCAACTTTATTGACGGGGGCACGCAGGGAATCTATCTGCTCGACTATATCGAGTCGTGCGACGCCCTCATCGTCTTCGACGCGCTTATTCCTCTTGACTATGAAAGAAAGGTCTATGTCTACCGCAACGAAGAGCTTCCGGACTTCATCCACCGGAAGATGTCGTCGCATCAGATGGGTTTCAGCGAGCTGATCGGCGTCGCCAAACTGCACGGGAGAGTGCCGAGGGAGCTGGTCATGATAGGTGCTCCGCCCCATGACCTCCAGCTGGGTCTTGGACTGAGCCCCGAGCTCGAACTCCTCCTCCCCGAAGCCGTGAAAGCAGGCAGAGCCCTCGTCGACGAATGGCTCGCCGCCGAATAATCTGATCTGAGATCCCTCACCCGACTTCTTCGGGTGAGGGATCTCAGCACTCAGCACTCAAATCACGGTTTGATCAGTCGTAAAAACTCGCTCCGGGTCGGTTGCGAGGTGATGAACTGCCCCGACATGGCTGAAGTGGTCGTCACCGAGTTGAGCTTTTCGACCCCCCGCATCACCATGCACATGTGGCGTGCCTCGATGACGACGCCGACCCCTTTCGGGTTAAGCACCTCTTGGATGGCATCGCGGATCTGCTGTGTGAGTCGCTCCTGCACCTGCAGGCGTCGGGCGAAAACCTCAACCACACGCGCAAGTTTTGAAAGACCTACAATTTTGCCGTCGGGAATGTAGGCGATGTGCGCCTTGCCGAAAAAGGGGAGCATGTGGTGCTCGCACATCGAAAAGATGTCGATATCCTTCACCAGCACCATCTCGTCGTAGGACTCTGTAAAGACTGCGTTTTTCAGCATCTCCTCAGGGTCCTGGCTGTAGCCTCTCGTCAGGAATTGCAGAGAGCGGGCGACGCGCTCGGGGGTTTTCAACAGGCCCTCACGCTCGGGATCCTCTCCGATACCTTGCAAGAGGGATGAGACCGCACCGGTCAAGAGCGTCATGGTGGCCGGATTGGTGTCCGGCATTTTCATCAAGCAATCGTCATCGTCGCAGCAGCTTGCGCGGCCGGAAGCAAGGCTTTTATTCTCCCTTGTAGCGGACGGCGTTTTTTCCTGTTTCATAGAGTTTAACTTCATGGAGAGAGAGCTCTCTGTTGGTAATATTGATGAGTTTTTCTTCAAGTATCTCCCAGATCAGCACGGTGAGCACCTCTGTTGTCGGCACGCAATCCAGCAGCTCCGGGACATCATGGTTGAGATGTCGGTGGTCGAACCTGTCGACAATCTCTCTTTCAAGGAGCGCTTTGAGTTCCTTAAGGTCAAAAAGATATCCGGTTTCCCGGTCGACTATGCCAGAAAGCGTTATTTCAAGAAGATAGTTGTGGCCATGGCCATGCTTATTTGCGCACTTCCCGTAAATTTTGCAGTTTTCGTCATCCGTGAGAAGCGGGTTGAAAAGCCGGTGAGCCGCATTGAACTCTATCGTTCTTGAAACGTAGACTCTCCTTGGCTTCTTTAACAGTTCATTCATGGGGACCTGTAGTGTCGGTTCTTCCTGAAGGTCAGGCGTAACGGGTGCCGTGTCGTAATGTACTCTTTTCGAAAGAGTTATTTATCTCTATCACTGCATCAAGTAACCCGTGCCTTCAGCAATAAGTTTCAACAGCTCTCTAGCAGAGAGCGTCAAATCTTTCAACAAGATAGACTCCGCCCATTATGCACGCCACCGTAACCTTTCATGAAAAGATGCCGCTGGTCGGCACCAATGTGAGCGGTCACAAAACCCTTTTTGACATGTCCAAAGAGGTTTCTCCAGCCGCCTCGGCCGCAACCCCTCTCGACGCGGTGCTGCAGGCTCTCGGCGGTTGCTCCATGATGGATATCCTCTCCATCATCCGTAAAATGAGAAAAGAGCCGGTGTCACTTACCGTCGACCTTGAAGCTGAGAGGGCTGAAGAGCACCCGAAGGTCTTCACCGCCATCCACATCAACTACCGCCTCGCCTCGCCTGACGCCACCATTGCCGACCTCGAAAAAGCCGCCGGTCTCTCCATGGAGAAATACTGCAGCGTTGCCGCCATGCTCCGCGCCTCCGGCTGCAAAATCACCTGGAGCACAGAGCTGATTTAGGTGTTTTTCTTTTTCTCAATCCCGACCCGGTTATTGCAGGGCGACGATTTGCTCGATGAGCGACTGATGGATGGTTGATGGCATGCTCTTCTCTTGTGGTGGGGTGAAATGCTTTGCGACGACCTCGAGCATTCTCCGGTTGAGGTGCCGGGCGATGTCGAGCATGCGGGGGAGGTTTGCTTTGAGCTCGCTTTCGATGAACCTTTCGGCGAGGTGCTTTTTCATGTTCTCCAGAATCCGGGCCATGAGTTCCGCGTCAAGATGCTTTGATACTTTGTCGAAGTACTCTTTCGGCAGGTCGTTCGCATATCCTGTTGCCTGCTCGACTCCCAGTTTGATGCATACCCCGGCTGCTATCTGCGGCTTTATGTGTTCCACCATCAGCGGGATAACGACAAAGTTCGGGATATAGCGGACAATCATGCTGATGGCCGTATAGAGCTCGTCAAGCCCTTCGGTTTTACTGCTGACAATGTTTTCTGCCCAGGAGATGATTTGCTGCTGCTGGCTGGTGGAGAGCTGGGGTAGGACATCGGGTACGGGAAGGTTGGTCCAGGCCAACGATTGTTCCAGTTCAGTCATGGTTGCTGGTTATTTCTCAGAATAGTCTGTTGCTCTGCACAAGGTACAGCTTATCAATATAACAGCAAAGAGAAAACCTCTGGATCATTGTGGTGAACCTCGCCTGATTGCCTTCCGGAACTGATCTTGCTTCATCCATAGGTCTTGCAAGGTCGTATGGAACCTATCAGTAAGTTGAAATAGTTGTGAACGTCCCCCATTTATGAAGAGCGCAATAGCTATATTCCAGCATTTTCAAGGCAATACTTATAAGGAACGGTGAGCGGATATGGTGTTATTAACGGTAGAGGGACTGCAGAAAAAGTATGGTCTGAAGCATCTGTTCGAGGATGTCTCATTCGGTATTGATGATCGTGACAAGATCGGCATCATCGGCGCGAACGGGAGCGGGAAGAGCACTCTGCTGAAAATTCTCTCCGGGGTTGAAACCCCTGACAAGGGAAAGGTGATGGTGGCCAACCAGAAGCGGATTGCCTATCTCCCGCAGGACTCGCCATACCATCCGGAGGACACGGTCCTTGAGGCGATTCTGAAGTCGAGCGACAAGGCCATGGACCTGATTTATCAGTATGAGCTTGTCTGCAATGAGCTTGAACACAACCACGAGGACAGCACGGCCCTGATTGAGAAGATGAGCCGGCTTGCCCATGAAATTGACGTCTGTGGCGCATGGGAGCTTGAGAGTAACGCCAAAACGGTGCTTGGCAAGCTCGGGCTCTACGATCTTGATGCGAAGATGGGTACCCTTTCGGGCGGACAGCGCAAGCGTGTGGCTCTTGCCCACGCGCTCGTCGTGCCGAGCGACGGCCTTATCCTCGATGAGCCGACCAACCATCTCGATGCCGACAGCGTCGAGTGGCTGGAGCAGTACATCCGGCGCTATCAGGGCGCGGTAATCCTCATCACCCATGACCGATATTTCCTCGACCGTGTGGCAAACCGCATGATCGAGCTCGACGGCAGGACGGCCGTCACCTACACGGGCGGCTATTCCAGCTACCTGCAGCAGAAGGCCGAGCAGGAGGAGCAGGCGATACGAGACGACCGCAAGCGTCAGGCGCTTGTGCGCCAGGAGCTTGACTGGATGCGCGGCGGCTGCAAGGCCCGCACGACCAAGCAGAAAGCCCGCATGCAGCGGGCCGAGACCCTGGTCTACGCTCCGAAAAAGGAGAAGGACCAGAAGCTCGAGATCGGGTTTGGAGCAGGCCGGCTTGGCGACAAGATCATCGAGTTTCACAAGGTGTCGAAATCATACGGCGAGAAAGTGCTGCTCAAGGAGTTCGAGTACCAGGTGCAGAAGGGAGACCGTATCGGCATCATCGGCCCGAACGGATCCGGAAAGACCACCCTTTTTGACATGATTACCGGGCGCATCACGCCTGACAGCGGCCATATCGATATCGGCAAGACCGTCAATATCGGCTACTACGACCAGCAGAGCAGGGGGCTTGACGACTCCAAGCGGGTGATCGAGTTCATTCAGGAGGAGGCCGAGCAGATCAAGACGAAGGACGGAACCGTGCTTTCGGCTTCGAAGATGCTTGAGCGCTTTCTTTTTGCCCCCTCGGTGCAGTACAGCTATATCGGCACCCTCTCGGGCGGCGAGCGGCGGCGGCTCTACCTGCTCCGCCAGCTTATCACTTCTCCCAACGTGCTCCTGCTTGACGAGCCGACCAACGACCTCGATATCCCCACGCTCAGGGTGCTTGAGGACTACCTCGACTCCTATGGCGGATGCCTTATCGTCGTCAGCCACGACCGCTACTTCCTTGATCGCACAGTCGAGTATATCTTTGCCTTTGAAGAGGGTGGCGTTATTCGCCGCTATCCCGGCAACTACACGCTCTATCTCGAACTGAAAGCATCCGAAGGAGCGAAGAACGACAAAAAGCCTGCCAAAAAAGAGACAGAGGCCCCGAAGCCTGCCGCGCCTGCTCTTCCCAAAGCCCCGGCTCTTTCCGGCAAGGAGAAGCGCGAACTTGAGCAGCTGGAGCAATCCATACAGAAAGCCGAAGGGCGCCAGACCGAGATTGCCGGACTGCTTGCCTCTGCCGGGAGTGATTTTGAACTCCAGCAGAAGCTTGGGGCGGAGCTGAAGCAGCTGCAGGCCTCACTCGAAAAGGAAATTGCCCGCTGGAGCGAGCTTGCCGAAAAGGCCTGAGGCCGGAGGTGCAAACAAACAGCAATTGAGATGACGGCAGCCGATATCCGTTCCATACTTGAGGCCTCAGGCAGTGCCCGGGCTGCGCTCTTCGCCCTGCGTTTTTTCAAGACCGGCCCGGGCCAGTATGGGGAGGGCGACAGGTTCAGGGGCATCCGCGTTCCGGTGCTGAGAAAGCTTGCCCCCTCACTCGACGGGGTTCAAATGGAGGAACTGCTTCACCTTCTCGCGTCGGAGTTTCACGAAGACCGCCTCTTGGCTCTCCTCATGCTGATGCGCCGCTACGCGCGGGGGGATGAGCAGCTAAGAGGTGAGATTTACAGGATCTACCTCGACAATACCCGCTTTATCAACAACTGGGATCTGGTGGATGTTACGGCCGGGCACATCGTCGGCAAACATCTCCGGCATCGCGACAGAACGCCCCTCTACACGCTTGCCCGGTCGGAGAGCCTCTGGGAACGGCGCATCGCTATCGTTGCAACCTTTCATTTTATCCGCAACGGCGAGTTTTCGGATACGATGCTGCTTGCCGAGCAGCTGCTCCGGGACCCGGAGGAGCTGATTCACAAAGCCACCGGCTGGATGCTCAGGGAGGTGGGCAAGCGTGAACAAGGTGCGCTTGAGGCCTTTCTTCTCCGGCACTGCAGAACCATGCCAAGGGTGATGCTCCGCTACGCCATAGAGCGCTTACCCGAAGCGCAGCGGCAGCTCTATCTGAAAGGGGAATTGGGGAGTTAGGGGACGTTCCATATGTCACCCAGGGGTTTGCACCCCTGGCTACCAACATGTCGCTCCCGACCTGTCGGGAGCTGGAAAGAGTTAAGGTCAGTTGTGCGATGGCCCTCCCTTTTCCAATCCAAAATCCGGCATCCGAAATCTGAAATCTCTTCAAGTGTTACTTCACCTGAAACCCTGGATGGCCTGTCTGCCAGAGGGCGAAGCTGAGGACATCGGCAAGGGTTTCAAACTCTTTTGACTTGGAGTTTCCGATGCCGTGGCCGGCCTTGTCGTCGGCAAAGAAGAGGACGGGCCTTTTCGATGAGGTTGCGAGCTGCAGGCGCGCGGCAAACTTGGCCGGCTGCCATGCGATGACCCTCGGGTCGTTGAGGCCGGTGGTGATGAAAGCTGCCGGGTAAGCATCTCCCTCCCGGATATTGAGATAGGGGTCCATCGCTATCAAGGCCATGCACTCTTCGGGTTTTTTGACGGTACCGAACTCGGGGACGTTAACGGGACCGTTTGGCGTCTCTTCGCCGCGCAGAGGGTTCAGCGCGCCGACCTGCGGGATGACTGCCGCAAACAGATCAGGCCGTTCGGTCATCGCCCTGCCGACAAGGATACCTCCTGCGCTGGCGGCGTTGATGGCAATTTTCCCTTTTTGGGTGTAGTGGTTTGCGGCAAGGTATTCACTGCAGGCTATCAGGTCCTTCCAGCTGTTCGCCTTGGTCGTTTTCATCCCCCCTCGGTGCCAGCTGTCGCCGAGTTCGCCGCCGCCCCTGACATGTGCGAAGGCAAGCACTCCGCCCCGCTCTGCCCACAAGAGCATGCCCGGACTGAAAAACGGAGTGATGGATTTGCCGTAGGCTCCGTATCCGTAGATGAGCGCCGGATTCTTGCCGTTTTTTGCAACTCCTTTTTTGTGAATCACCGAGAGCGGAACCAAAACGCCATCATGGGAGGGAACCATCAGCTCTTCGACTACAAGGTTGCGGTACTCGGGATATTCGGCAGGGGAGGAGAGCGTCTCCTTGACAAAGGTGCGGCTGGCGGCATCGAATCGATAGCGGCGGGTGTCGTTGCTCCATCCGGCGATGATTGCCCAGAGCTCAGGGTAGCGGAACCCTTTTGAGGAGATGTGGATGGTGCCGGCCTTGAAGGGGAGCGGGAGTTCCGAAACGTTTCCGCTACCCTTCTCCTTTCGGAAAAGCTTTGCCTCGACGCCGTTTATTGACTGCGCATAGTAGAGCGCGTCACTGGTGAGGGTGAAGGAGGACAGCATCGCGTTCTTCTCTTCCGGAACAACGGTTTCGGCATGGAGAATGTCAGGATTCCGGAGAGAAGTTTTTACCACCTTGAAGCGAGGGGCATTTTTCGGGGTGTAGAGGTAGAGGTCGGTGTCGGTGACGGCAAAATCATGGACGTCGTCTTCAGGGCAGAGGAGCGGCTTCCAGTTGATCTTTTTGGCCCCGAGATCGGCAATAGGGGCGTAGTAGATGGTAAGGCGCGGATCGACATTCGAGACCGCGGCAAACATCATTCCGCTTTTGTTTTCGCAGTTGACTGAGGGGATATCCTCACTCCGGATGCCGAGCTCGGGGTTCGTAGCCTTCGAGAAGATTTCGCGGTCTGTTGAGGGATCGGTGCCGGCCAGATGAAAGAGGGTCGTGCTGTCATACTGCGGGTTCTGGCGAGGATCTTTCAGAGGACGGAGGCGGTTGTAGAGAAAGCCGCTGCCGTCGGGCAGCCAGGAGGGCGAGGCAAACCGGCAGCGGTCGATTTTTTCGGGGAGAAGCTTTTTTGAGGCAACATCCATCACCAGAATGATGTTGTTTTCAGAGCCGTTTGCCGAGACGGAAATGGCTACCCTGGCTCCGTCGTCGGAGGGTGCTATGGCACTGATGACATAGTCAAGACCGCTTCCCGCAAAATAGTGCCGGGCGTCAAAGAGGAGACTCTCTTTGCCTGCATAGCCATCCCTGAAGAAAAGCCGGCCGGTTTCGTCCGCGGGGGTCTCTTTCAGGTAGAAATAACGGTCGTTGTCGGTGATGGAGAGGCTGTAGACCTTGGCCGATCGACGGCTGTCGAACTCCAGCATTTTTCTGACGAGCCCCTTCCGGCCGGGGATGCTCTCAAGGACCCTGCGGGCGTGTTCCGACTCTTCTCGGATCCATTCGCGGACCAGCGGATTGTCAAGTTTCTCCAGCTCGCGGAAGGGATCGGTGACCTTTTTGCCGAAGTACTCTTCAACAACCGGCAGGCCGGCCGGGGCTGCCAGATAGTGCGAACGGGAGGGCTCTCCGGCCTGAATCGCAAAGAGAGGAGAGAGAAGCAAAAGAGGGGTGAATAGAGCGCGCAGAAGGAGATGTCGCATAGTGGTCAACAGAGGATGTGATTGTTATTTTTATAGCTCCACCGAGAAACAGAATAGCCTTCAGCAGGAAATAATCCAAGCGTTCCCTTGGCGCTCAAAGCGCAGCAACAGCCCTGATTTTTTCGATGGCCGCCGCCATGTCCTCCGGGAGCGGGGCCGTGAAGGAGAGGGGCTCACGGGTGGTCGGCTGGTGAAACGAGAGGGTTTCGGCGTGCAGCGCCTGACGCGGCAAGAGTTCGAGGAGGTTTTTAACGAACCCTTCACTTCTGCTGAAGGGCAGTGTGCGCAGGCTTGCTCCCCCGTAAGTTTCGTCACCAAGAATCTGGTGGTTGAGGTGCTGCAGGTGAGCTCTGATCTGATGGGTTCGTCCGGTGTGGAGCGTGAGGGAGAGGAGGGAGAACCAGTGCAGATTTTCGGTGACGATGTAGTCCGTGACTGCCGTTTTCCCCTCTTTTCCTTCGAAGGGGAAGTTCGCCATGACCTTTCTGTCTTTTCGCGACCGCCCGATATTTGTTTTGATGGTGCCGGAGGGCGGCTCGGGCGCCCCCCAGACGATGGCCTTGTATATTTTCACGACCTGCCTGTCGGCGAACTGCCTTGCAAGCCGGTGAAGCGCAACGGGATTTTTTGCGACGATGATGAGCCCGGAGGTGTTCTTGTCGAGCCTGTGCACGATGCCCGGCCGGAGCGATTCCCGGTCAAGCTCATCCCCCTCCATGCCGATGTGGTGGAGTATGGCGTTTGCCAGCGTGCCTGTCCAGTTGCCGAACGCGGGATGAACCACCATTCCGGGCTTTTTGTTGATGACCATCAGGTCCTGGTCCTCATAGATGATGTCGATGGGGATGTCTTCGGGGGCAAGCTCCGGCGCCGGCGGACGCAGGAAGGTGATCTGGATGGTGTCGCAGGATTTGACGCGGTAGTTCGACTTGACGCACTTTTCGTTGACCAGCACGCGCCCTTCCTCTATGGCCTCCTGCACCTTGTTGCGGGTGGCGTTCTCCACCTGCCTGGTCAGGTACTGGTCGATACGCATCGGCGTCTGTACCTTGCTGACCTGCAGGGTGAGTTTTTTCGGTTCCAGAGGAAGATCCTCCGTCTTTGTCGATTCGGTTTTTAGCGGCTGATTTTGCATTTTGCGGAACTTGAAACGGTAACATGGGCTGCCTGAGCGGCAGACGCACCCATACGGCAGATCTCCATACGGTAGACGCACACAAGTATAACAAAACCAGACCATATCTTCTATGGATTCCACCCCGCAGCCTGACGCAACACTTCTTTCGGCGGATCTTGCCGTTATCGGTTCCGGACCCGGAGGCTATGAAGCCGCGCTTCTCGGCGCAAAGGCCGGCATGAAGGTCATTCTCGTTGAAAAAGGTCCGCTCGGCGGCCTCTGTGTTAACTGGGGATGCATTCCAACCAAGGCGCTCCTGAGGAGCGCGGAGCTCTTCGATATGGCCGGAAAAGCCGGGGCTTTCGGGCTCAAGGTGCCGGGGGTGGAAATCGATCTCGCCGAGGCCGTAAAGCGCAGCCGAAACGTTGTTCAGAAAACCTCCAAAGGGATCGGCTTCATGCTTAAGAGGGCGGGCGTGGATGTCGTTCAAGGCGAGGCTGTGTTCAGCTCTCCCCATGAACTTGAGATTTCGCGAGAGGGGCAGCGCACCTCCACCCTGAAGGCTGCGCACATTATTATTGCTACGGGTTCCCGCCCCAAAGAGTTGCCGGGCCTCAAGCCTGACGGCACCCATATTATTACGAGCAAGGAGGCGCTCGCACTCAAAGAGCTCCCTGACTCCATGATTGTTGTCGGCGGCGGTGCCATCGGCGTCGAGCTGGCTTGGTTCTACCAGATGGCGGGAAGCAAGGTGACGCTGGTTGAATTGATGGAACGCATTCTGCCTCTCGAAGACGAGGAGATTTCTGAAGGGCTCAAGCGCTCTTTCCAGAAAGCAGGAATCACCGTTGCCACATCGTCTAAACTTCAGGATGTTGCTGTGGCTGGCGGTGAGGTGACGGCGCTGCTTCTTCAGGAGGGCGCGGAACCTCAGCCACTGAGCGCCCGGTGCGTGCTGGTCGCTGTCGGCGTCGGCGGCAACTCCGAGGGGCTTGGTCTTGAAGATGCCGGAGTTGCAGCCGACAGGGGATTTATTGTTACCGACACGGCATGCCGTACTTCTGCGGCGCATATTTTTGCCATCGGCGATGTTCGCGGGGGGATGCTGCTGGCACACAAGGCATCAGCCGAAGCGGCCATTGCAGTCAGAACCATTGCCGGCCAAATGAGTGAGCCTCTTCTGGAGAGCATGATTCCTCGTTGCGTCTACGCCGAGCCGGCGGTTGCAAGCGTCGGCCTGAGCGAAAGGCAGGCGATTGAACAGGGATATGCCGTAAAAGTCGGCCGATCAATGTTTGCCGCATCCGCCAAGGCCAATGCCTACGGGAACCTTGAGGGGCTGGTGAAGCTGCTCTTCAATGCCGCTGACGGTCGCCTTCTCGGTGCCCATCTCTTTGGCCACGGTGCGGTCGAGCTGATAGGGGAGCTGACGCTGGCCCGCAGGCTTGGAGTTACCGCTGAACTGCTTGCCGGCACGGTGCACGCCCATCCGACGCTCTCCGAAACCGTTCGGGAAGCTGCCGAAAATGCACTGCACGGCTGAAGGCAGTCAATAATCAAATAAAGATTGGCCCGGTACAGTTTATGAAAACCATTTTCTATTGTCTTTTTAAAAGCATAAATTCAGAGTCTATCATTAATAATCTTTAAAACAGTAAGCCTTTTCCGTTGAACGAGTTCATGCTTCAAGGGCTGAAGGTGACAACCAAACGATCAATTATGACTCAGACTGAAAAAGCTGGAAAAAAAATTGCTGCGAAGAAGCCTGTCGCCAAGAAAACTGTTGCACCAAAGGCTAAGGCGGCTCCGACGGTGACTGCGCCCCCCGCGCCGAAGCCAGTAGCAAAGCCCGCCGGAAAGAAGAAGTCCGGTCTGGCATTTCCTTTTACCGCCATTGTCGGTCAGGAGGAGATGAAGCTGAGTCTGATCCTCAATATTATTGATCCGCGTATCGGCGGCGTCCTCGTCATGGGTCACCGCGGTACCGGAAAAAGTACCACCGTTCGTGCGCTTGCCGAAGTGCTTCCGCTGATTGAAAGAGTCCAGGGCGATACCTACAACCGCACGGTTGAGGAGTTTGTCGAGGGCGAAGAGCTTAAAAAGGGACAGAAGGCGCTTGATGCAGCCTCCCTCAAGACTGAGAAAATCCCTGTGCCTGTTGTCGACCTTCCGCTCGGCGCCACCGAGGACCGCGTTTGCGGAACCATCGATATCGAGCAGGCGCTTACCAGCGGCGTCAAGGCTTTCGAGCCGGGCCTTCTTGCCCAGGCAAACCGCGGCTTTCTCTACATCGACGAGGTCAACCTTCTCGATGATCACCTTGTTGACGTGCTGCTTGACGTTGCCGCCAGCGGCAAGAACGTTGTCGAGCGCGAAGGTATCAGCATCCGCCACCCAGCCCGTTTCGTGCTTGTCGGTTCCGGAAACCCCGAGGAAGGCGAGCTCCGCCCGCAGCTTCTCGACCGTTTCGGTCTGCATGCCCGCATCATCACCATTCTTGATGTCGCCAAAAGGGTCGATATCGTCAAGCGTCGCCGTGAGTTCGACGAGGATCCCGATGCATTCATGAAGAAGTACAACCGCGAGCAGCTGAAGCTTCAGAAGAAGATTCAGACCGCAAAGGAGCTGCTTCCCGAGGTAACCATGGACGACAATGTACTGACCGATATCGCCAGGCTCTGCATGAACCTCGGTATCGACGGCCACCGCGGTGAGCTTACCATTACCCGTACCGCCCACGCCCATGCGGCATTCCTCGGTCAGAAGGTCGTGACCATGAAGCATGTCAAGGAGATTGCCGGACTCTGCCTGCGCCACCGCCTGCGCAAGGATCCGCTCGAAACACTTGACGCTGGTGAAAAAATTGATCGTGAACTCGCAAAAGTACTTGGAGAAGCAGAAGCAGTATAATGATAGCTTTTACCGATATCGTAGGAATGGATCTGGCCAAGCAGGCACTCATGCTTCTGGCCGTTGATTCTGAACTTGGCGGCGTTGTCATCCCTTCAGCGGTAGGGTCGGGAAAATCGACACTGGCAAGAGCATTTGCAGACATTCTCCCTGAAGGCACCCCCTTTGTGGAACTCCCTCTGAACGTAACCGAAGACCGGCTGATCGGCGGCGTCGACCTTGAGGCAACCCTTGCCAGCGGCGTTCGCGTCGTTCAGCACGGCGTGCTCTCGAAGGCTGACGGCGGCGTGCTCTACGTCGACTCGCTCAGCCTGCTCGACAGTTCGGCGGTATCGCACATCATGGACGCCATCTCGCGCGGCGAGGTCCTTGTCGAGCGCGAAGGGCTCAGCGAAGTGCACCCGGCAAAGTTCATGCTGGTCGGCACCTACGACCCGACCGACGGAGAGGTTCGCATGGGACTGCTCGACAGGATAGGCATCATTGTGCCTTTTACCGCCAATAACGATTACAGGGCGCGAAAGAAGATCGTCAGCACCGTCCTTGGCGAACGCGATCTGGAAGATACCCGTGATGAGCTCAAGATGCTTTCCGGTATCATCCAGGCGGCAAAAGAGCAGCTGCATCACGTCTCCATCACCAAAGAGCAGATGCAGGCGCTTGTGCAGACCGCGCTCAGCCTTGGTGTTGAAGGAAACCGTGCCGACATCTTTACTGTTCGAGCCGCACTGGCCAGCGCAGCGCTTGCCCAGCGTACCGATGTCGAGGAAGAGGACATGAAGCTTGCCATCAAGCTCGTGCTCATTCCCCGCGCCACCCGCATGCCCGAGCGCGAGCAGGAATCGGAAGAGATGCCCCCGCAGGAGGAGCCCCCTCCGGAAGAGGAGCAGGAAGCCGAGGACGAGGAGGCACCAGCCGATACTCCCGATGCCGATGCCGAAGAGGAGCAGGAGGAGGAGCCCGACATGCTCGAGGAGCTCATGATGGATGCCATCGAAACCGAGCTTCCCGACAACATTCTCAATATTTCGCTCGCCTCGAAGAAGAAGGCCAAATCCGGCAGCCGCGGCGAAGCGCTCAACAACAAGCGAGGCCGATTCGTCAGGGCACAGCCTGGCGAGATGCGCAGCGGAAAGGTTGCGCTCATTCCGACCCTCATCTCTGCGGCCCCCTGGCAGGAGACACGAAAGAACGACAAAAAGATGGCGGGACGGCCCAAAACTGCCCTCATCATCACCAAGGATGACGTGAAGATCAAGCGCTTCCGCGACAAGTCCGGCACGCTCTTTATCTTCATGGTCGATGCATCCGGATCGATGGCCCTCAACCGCATGCGCCAGGCCAAGGGCGCGGTGGCAAGCCTTCTGCAGAACGCCTATGTCCATCGTGACCAGGTTGCGCTCATCTCCTTCCGCGGAAAACAGGCGCAGGTCCTTCTTCCGCCTTCACAGAGCGTTGATCGTGCCAAGCGCGAGCTTGACGTCCTGCCGACCGGCGGAGGCACTCCGCTCGCATCCGCGCTCTTTCTCGGATGGGAGACCGCAAAGCAGGCCCGCACCAAAGGGATCACGCAGATAATGTTCGTAATGATCACCGACGGACGCGGCAACATGGGGCTTCAGGCCGCCTATGATCCTAACGCCGAAAAAGCATCCAAAGAGCTGATTGAGCAGGAAATTGAGTCTCTCTCGCTCTCCATACAGGCCGATGGCATTGCCGCTATCGTTATCGATACTCAGATGAACTACCTCTCAAGAGGGGAAGCGCCGAAGCTGGCGCAGAAGCTTGGTGGTCGCTATTTCTATCTGCCGAACGCAAAGGCTGACCAGATTGTCGAAGCTGCTTTGAGCTTCTGATTTCAGAAGACACTCCCGGCGGGGAATGCCGGGGGTGCCTCTTTCAGGAATTATTAACCGTCTTCATTCATTAGTTGTATACGTAATAATACAATACCAGCTAATGCCATTATTATCCCTCCCATGCCATGCTTAATCGTCGTAAAATTGCAGCTATTGTAGGTCTTGAGCAGTACAATGCAGGACTCTGGAAAAAGATAAAGGGGCTTCTTGACAAGGATGCTGAGCTCACGCAGTGGAGTGATGTCGATCTTGAAAAACAGAACCCTGATGCCGCCACAGCTATCAGGGAAGCTGACTGTGTCTTCATGAGCATGATCAATTTCAAGGAGCAGATCGACTGGTTCAAGGAACAGCTCAGTCAGGGAACCAACGAGAAGACCATCTTCATCTTCGAGTCGATGCCCGAAGCCATGTCGCTCACGAAAGTCGGCAGCTACTCGGTCGGCGACGGCAAGTCCGGCATGCCCGACATGGTCAAGAATGTTGCCAAGATGCTGGTAAAGGGCCGTGACGAGGATGCCCTCTACGGCTACATGAAGCTGATGAAGATCATGCGGACCATTCTGCCTCTTGTGCCGAACAAGGCCAAGGACTTCAAGAACTGGCTCATGGTCTACTCCTACTGGCTCCAGCCGCTGCCGGAGAATATTGCCAACATGTTCCGCCTGATCCTGCGCGAATACTTCGATGAGAAAGTCAATGTGGCTCCGATTGTCGACGTGCCGAACATGGGTATCTACCATCCCGACTCACCGGCCTATTTCAAGGATGTAAAGAGCTACAAGCAGTGGCAGAAAAAAAGAGGGGTGAACCTCGACAAGGGCCAGAGTGTCGGCCTCCTCTTCTTCCGCAAGCACCTTCTGCAGGAAAAGACCTATATCGACAACACCATCCGCGTGCTTGAGAAAAACGGGCTCAATCTCTACCCCTCATTTGTGATGGGTGTTGAGGGCCATGTGCTGGTTCGCGACTGGCTTGTCAAAGAGAAGATCGATCTTTTAATCAACATGATGGGCTTCGGCCTTGTCGGCGGTCCAGCGGGTTCGACCAAGCCCGGAACCGCTGCCGAAGCGCGCAGCGAGATCATGGAAAAGCTCGATACCCCCTACATCGTTGCGCAGCCTCTGTTGACCCAGGGCTTCGAGTCGTGGCATGAGCTGGGCGTCTCGCCGATGCAGATGACCTTCACCTACTCCATCCCCGAGATGGATGGCGCCATCAGCCCTGTCATTCTCGGTGCACTGCAGGACGGCAAGATTGAAACCGTACCGGAGCGTATCGACCGTCTCGCGCTGCTTGCAAAGCAGTGGCTCCGTCTTCGTGCCGCCTCCAACCGCGACAAGAAGCTTGCCTTTGTTGTTTACGACTATCCTCCCGGACTCGGCAAGAAAGCCAGTGCTGCTCTGCTTGACGTGCCCAGAACCCTTCTTGCCATTCTCCAGCGCCTGAAAAAAGAGGGTTACAATGTCGGCCAGCTGCCGGATAGCGCGGAAGAGCTTTTCCAGGCTATCGACAAGGCGACCGACCATCAGATCCAGCAGAACAAGCCTGACGCCATCAAGGTCAGCTACGAGCAGTTCAAGGAGCTCACCACCTCACGGGAGCGCGAACGCATCGAGGACCGCTGGCAGAAATTCCCGGGCGAGATTGTGCCGATGGGCGAGAACGACGTCTTCATTGGCGGCTTGAAGTTCGGCAATATCTTCATTGGCGTTCAGCCCCGCATGGGCGTTTGCGGTGACCCGATGAAGCTGCTCTTCGACAAGTCGAACACCCCGCACCATCAGTACATCGCCTTCTACCGCTGGATCAGCCGCGAGTTTCAGGCTCACGCCCTCGTGCATGTCGGCATGCACGGCTCGGTCGAGTGGATGCCCGGCCTCCAGACAGGCCTTACCGGCGACTGCTGGCCGGATGCGCTGCTTGGCGAGGTCCCGCATTTCTATATCTACCCGATCAACAACCCGAGCGAATCGACCATTGCCAAACGCCGCGGTCTGGCCACGATGGTATCGCATGTCGTTCCGCCGCTGTCGCGTGCCGGTCTCTACAAGGAGCTTCCTGCCCTGAAGGACCTTCTTTCCGATTTCCGCGAGAGCAACCTTGGTGCCACCCATGAGGCATCAGGAGACGCATCAGGCATCGAGGAAGCAATCATGCAGAAAGCTGAGCTGCTCAACCTTACCGATGACTGTCCGCGCAGGGAGGGTGAGCCGTTTACTGAATTTGTCAGCCGCCTCTACATCTACATCACCGAGCTTGAAAACCGCCTTATCTCCAACTCGCTCCATGTCTTCGGTGAGGCCAGCCCGCTCGAGGCCCAGATCATTACCGTTACCGAGACCTTGAAGAATCGCGGAGAGGGGGGCCTGACGCTGCCATCCCTCATTATGGCGAATGCAGGCAAGAATGGCCACTACAAGAGCTATGAGGAGCTCGCCCTGCTCTCCAGAAAGGGTGAAGAGGAGGCTATCCGCCTGCGCGAATGGCTCGAGCAGTCCTGCAGGGATTTCGTCCAGCAGTCGCTTTTCGACAGGAAGAACCCTCTGGCGGTCTTTGCTTCAATTACCGGCGGAGCCCGCCTCTCCGGTGACCCTCAGGCATTCATTGAACAGATTACCGGCGAGGGATTCCAGCTGCTTGCCGCACTTCGCGACAACACCGGAGAGATGGAGTCGCTCATGAAGGTACTCGACGGTCGCTACATCTCCTCGGGACCTGGCGGGGACCTTGTGCGCGACGGCGTCAATGTGCTCCCTTCCGGCAGGAACATCCACTCCATCGATCCATGGAGGATCCCTTCCGAGCTCGCCTTCAAGCGTGGAACACTCATTGCCGAGAGCATCCTCAAGAAGCATCTTGAAGAGAATGAGGGCCACTATCCCGAAACCATAGCACAGGTGCTCTGGGGTCTGGATACCATCAAAACCAAGGGTGAAGCCGTTGCCGTCTGCATCAGGCTCCTCGGCGCAGAGCCCGCTTACGACGCCTTCAGCAAGATTAGCCACTACGGTCTGGTGCCTTTGGAGAAGCTCAAGAGGCCGCGCATCGACGTTCTTCTGCAGCTCAGCCCGATCTTCCGCGACGCCTTCGGCCTGCTCATGGATCAGCTCGACAAGCTGGTCAAGGATGCAGCCAAGGCTGACGAGCCGATTGAGATGAACTATGTCAAAAAACATGTCGATGAATCGGTTGCCTCCGGCATGGATTTTGAAACCGCCACTTCACGGCAGTTCACTCAGGCTCCGGGTGCCTACGGTACCTACGTCGATGACATGATCGAGGATTCTGCATGGGAAAACGAAAGTGATCTTGACGACCTCTTCATTCGCCGCAACAGTAGTGCATACGGCGGCAACAGAAAAGGGGAGAAGCAGACCGAGATCCTGCAGCAGATGCTCGGCTCGGTTGACCGTGTCGTCCACCAGGTCGACTCCACCGAGTTCGGCATCTCCGACATCGATCACTACTTCTCATCCTCCGGATCACTGCAGCTTGCCGCAAGGCGCCGCAACACGCGGGCCGGCGGTGAGGTCAAGCTGAACTATGTCGAGTCATTCACCTCCGATATCAAGGTAGACGATGCCGACAAATCGCTCCGTATCGAGTACCGCTCGAAGCTCCTCAACCCGAAGTGGTTTGAAGGGATGCTCAAGCACGGCCACAGTGGCGCAGGAGAGATCAGCAACCGCGTCACCTACATGCTCGGCTGGGACGCTGTCACCAAGAGCGTTGATGACTGGGTCTACAAAAAGACTGCCGAGACCTATGCCTTGGACCCGAACATGCGCGAACGCCTTGCCACCCTCAACCCGCAGGCCATCAAGAATATTGTCGGCAGGATGCTTGAGGCCCACGGCAGGGGAATGTGGAAGGCCGACCAGGACATGATCAACGAGCTCCAGGAGATCTACGCCGATCTTGAGGATCGCCTCGAAGGCATGACAGATGACGAATAAGCCCGAATAAGGCTTCAGACAAGGCTCAAATAAAAAACCCCGGGAATTGCCGGGGTTTTTTATTTGGTGGTACTCTTGTTGGTCTCAGGTCGCTGTCGAGTAGTTCGGAGCCTCCTTGGTGATCTTTACGTCATGCGGGTGGCTCTCGCGGAGTCCGGCTGAGGTTATTCGCACGAACTTTGTGGCGGTATTAAGCTCTGAGATGCTCGCTACGCCGCAGTATCCCATCGCGGATTTCAGGCCGCCGATCAGCTGATAGACAACCTCGTCAAGCTTCCCTTTTGAAGGTATGCGCCCCTCAATTCCCTCGGGCACATATTTCTTCGATTCACTCGATGCATCCTGGAAATAGCGGTCGCTGCTTCCCTCTGGTTCGCTCATCGCTCCGAGCGAGCCCATGCCACGGTAGGTCTTGAACTTGCGGCCTTCATAGAGAATCGTCTCGCCGGGGCTCTCATCGGTGCCGGCAAAAATACTGCCGATCATCACAGAGTCCGCTCCTGCCGCAAGTGCCTTGGCGATATCCCCGCTGTACTTGACGCCCCCGTCGGCGATGATCGGGGTGTTGGTTTTCGCTGCCTCTTCGGCACAGTTGATGATTGCGGTGAGCTGCGGCATGCCGACGCCAGCGACAATGCGGGTCGTGCAGATGCTGCCCGGTCCGATGCCGACCTTGACGCAGTCGGCGCCGGCGGCGATGAGATCTCTTACCGCTTCAGGTGTTGCAACGTTGCCCGCGATGACCTGAAGGTCTGGATAGGCCTTCTTGATCGTAGTTACCATCGTGAGCACGGCCTGGCTGTGGCCATGAGCAGTATCGACGGCAACGACATCCACGCCAGCCTCAACAAGTGCTTTTACCCGGTCGAGGGTGTTCTCACGGATGCCGACAGCGGCACCCACCCTGAGGTGGCCATGGCTGTCTTTGCAGGCATCAGGAAACTGCTTGCGCTTCTGGACATCCTTGAAGGTGATGAGCCCCACCAGGTTCTCTTCTGTATCGGTGATGAGCAGTTTTTCAATCTTGTTGGAGAGCAGTATCTCCTCGGCCTTTTGAAGATCGACATCCTCTCTTGCAGTAATGAGGTTCCTGCTCGTCATGATGCTTGAAATCTTGGCATCCGGCTCCGGCTTGATGCGCAGGTCGCGGTTGGTGACGATGCCCTTGAGCTGCTTTGAGGTGTCGCCTTCGAATTTGGGCCGGGCAATGACCGGAATGCCCGAAATGGAGTGGCGCAGCATAAGGTCAAGAGCGTCCTGCATCGTTGCATCCTCGTAGAGGGTAAAGGGGTCGCGGATGATGCCGCTTTCGTACCGCTTGACTCTTGCCACTTCACGAGCCTGCGTTTCGATGGAGAGGTTCTTGTGGATGATTCCAATGCCCCCGGCACGAGCGAGCGCTATGGCAAGCCCCGATTCCGTGACCGTATCCATCGCCGCGCTTACGAGCGGTATTTTGAGGGCTATGGTTTTTGTCAGCCGGCTGGAAACGGTCGTCTCCTTCGGCAGTACACTTGAGTATGCGGGAATGAGAAGAACATCGTCAAACGTCAGCGCTTCATAGAGAATTTTCGACATTGGCTGAAGGATTAATGGATTACGGCAAAATCAGTTTTGCCAATTTACGAAAAGTGAGCTTAGTTTGATAGTGTTAATAATCTGCCTTGCCCGAACTTCGGGCCGGAGATGAAGGGAGGGAGGGCAAAAAACAATGAATTGATGGAGTCAGCTCATCCCGGACACAAGGTCGATCATCTGCTGCACCAGATCCATGTGTGACTGCTCTTCATGGCTGATACTCTCCATAAGTGCGCTGATTTCAGGGTCATCAAGCTGGAGGGCAAGCTCGTGGTAGAGGTTCCGCTGATGCAGTTCGATCTTCATCATGGAGTTGAAAAAACCGAGAAAATCCGTTTCAGTAAGCATTTCTGTCGCTTTTGATTATTGATGCTTCGAGTGCAATCATGGCTGATTCATGGTCCTCAGACTCCGTCTTGAGCTTCTGAAGAATCGAGACCAGTTCCGGCTGGACACTCTTTTTCAGGGCGGAATATCCTGCTACCCGCTGCAGGTGCTTTGTGTAGAGCGAAATCAGGGCATCTTCCGATTTCATTGCACGGGTCAGTTTCTGGAGGAGATCCTCTTTTGCAATCATGGGTTGAGGGGGTTTCGATTGTTCAGATAGTACTCTGCGAGCCAGCAGATGCTGTTGGCATAGTAGTCTTCACGGTTGACATAATAGTAGCTGTCGCCATCCGGAATGAGAAAGCTGTGCAGACGCTCCAGAACCATGGGAGCGGCAGGCGAGCTGACTGCAGCGGTCGCGGCATAGGCGGCCGAATAAAAAATCGGACTCTCGAACTGGCCGAGGTGGTTGCGGAAGTAGTCGTAGCCTGGAGCAAGCTTCCCGTGATCCGACATTTCGAGCTCGAAGACATCGGAAAACTTTTTCAGGACGTCGTAGGCGCGCCGGTCACCGGTGACGAAGTAATCGGCAGCGATACGCAGGGGGACTCGTACCGCATCCCAGCCGTAGAGGGCACCCTTGTCTGCGTAGGGCACAATTTCGCCGGGGCTTTCTATCGAGCACCAGTCGGGTACCAGTCCGCTCCCTTTCACCCGGTTGAAAGAGTGCTGGATGTTTGAGAGGAGGTAGTATGTTGTGTCCAGAAGCTCCTGCCACCGCTGGTCACCGGTTGCCTCGTAAAAGAGCCTGAAGTGAAGCGGGGAGTAGTACGAGGGGTTTTGGGTGATGGGTTCAGTGCCCGATTCACCGCTTGCCGGCCAGGGCAGAAGGTAGAGCCGCCCTTTGCTGCGCAGGGTTTCGTGGCTGAGGATTGAGTCGAGCACCCCTCGTGCACTCTCCATGTAGCGCTCCTCATGCCAGGTCTTGTAGGCGAGCAGAAGGCTGAGGGCATAATCCAGATCAGCGTCTGCCGCAGCTGCCGTATCCTCGACAGCACCGTTTACGTAGTGCCAGGCAAGCAGGCGGTCGCCTTTTGACTCCTTCCGCGACAGGTTCGATTCCGTCCATGCAAAGCATTCGTCAAACGTTTTTCTGTCACGCATCACGACGGCCCGGAGCATTCCGTATGCCTGAGCCTCTGAGACCGTGTCGTACCTGTTTTCCGGCCTCACCACCCGCCCGCTGCGAATAAATGTCTTCCGGTAGTGGCTCCACGACCCGCGAAGAATTTCGTCAGGCTGAGGCGTTGCCCCGGCGCCAGAGCTCATGGGGAGCTGAAGCACGCTCAAGAGCAAGAGAAGAAGGAGTGTTTTCATTCCCTGTTGAAATAAAAAATGCTGCTGAACATGATAAAATGCACGCCGACCCACAGCACGTTCAAGCCGACGGCAAGGTTGTGCTCGTAGTAAAGCCGCATAACCCCCCAGGTCAAAGCGGAGACGTGCACTCCCCAGAGCAAGAGCTGCGCCCAGAGGAGAGGGTAGGGAAGCGTCTTTGAACCGCCCTTTGGTGTGACCTGAAACCGGGCCTTCACGTTCAATAACCCGAGTATTGAGGCTCTGATGTGCACGGGAATGGAGATCATGGTCAGCATCTGGGCCCGGAACATGTCGGGAGCCGGGTAGTGGCGACGCTTCATCCCCGAATAGAAGACAATCAGCGAAAGCAGGAGGTAGGGGATGAAAAGCAGCACGTAGGCCCATATCTCCATAAAGAACCAGGGAAGCCCTGAAAAGATATAGATAATCGGCCCTGCAATAAGAATCAGGTAGGCCCACCCGATGAAATAGTAGGTGGATGTCAGCAGATACTCATACCACTGGATGGGCTTGAGTGCTCGAAAGTCGGTGAAAAACAGTTTTACAAGTTTTCTGAAGAGGTTGATGCTGCCTGTTGCCCACCGGTTCTGCTGGGTAAAATAGGCGCCCAGATCCTCGGGTGCCATGCCGTAGGTGTATGCCTTGTTGTAGTAGAGCGACTTCCACTGCTTCAGGTGCAGGTTCAGCGAGGTGGCCAGATCCTCGGTCACGCTTCCTTCGTCAAACCCGGCTACGTCACAGAGGGCGTTTCTGCGGATTACCACGTTGGTGCCGCAGCAGAACATCGAGTCTCTTGATGACTTGCCGTTGCAAACGTATTCGAAAAACACCGCCTGCTGTGCGTGCGAGACGGTTGCTACACGGCTTGCATCGGTATTGGAATAAAACTGCGGAGTCTGCACGAAGGCGAGCCGCTCATCGCCCTCCATGAAGGGGATCAGCTGGTCAAGAAAGGAGGGCATCGGGTTCTGGTCGGCATCGAAAATGGCCACATATTTCTCGTCCAGCGTGGTGATGGCGTCATTGATCATGCCCGCCTTGGCACCCCGGTTACTGGCACGGGTAAAGAGGGTGGCACCAAGGCGTGCGGCAAGTTCCCTTGCCTCCTCTTTGTAGCTTTCGATAGAGGAGTCGTCGAGCAGATAAACCTGTTTGCGGGGATATTCCAAATTGAGGCAGGTAAGCAGTGTGCTCTCGATAACCGCCTTCGGTTCGTGCCGTGCCGGAATCAGAATGGCAACTGATGCCCCCTCTCCGGGCTCTTTTCGGTTAGGCTCTTCATGCCGCCGATTCTCGCTTATGATGTTCAGGAAAAACCCCACGGCATGAAAAAGCACGAAGAGTTCCGCAGCGAGAAACAGGGTGCTGAAAATCCGCTCAAAGGGTTCAAAGTGGACCTGAGTGAGAAAAAAAATGCGCATGGTGGCGTAGCCAACAATAAAAATCAGCAAAACAACCACTTGCGAAAGGATGATTCGTGACCTGGTGCTCTCCTTCATGCTGCAAAAATCAATAAGTCATTGGCTAAAAAAACCATTTCACTTCTCCCTTGAGCCACTCGTCACTATAGATGTCGGTGCGATTGTTCCATGTCCGCTGGTAGTGCAGAGCTGTATTAAATCGTTCGTTCCAGTCTCTCGACAGCGATGCCCGCAGCTGATGGGACCAGTTTTGATCGGGTTCACGCGTCAAGCGGTAGGATGCGCTGTACCAGGTATCGTTGCCGCCCCGGTAGATCCCGTTCGGGTTCAGATAGTGCTGCCATTCGACGGCCGCGCTGTGCGTCACAAAAGAGCCTGGTGAAAAATAGTCACGGCTCGAGGTACTGAAGCCATAGTCCTGCAGGCGGTAGAGAACGGTGAGTCTTGTCGGGTCGTAGAAGAGGTGCATGGCAACCTCACCTCCGGCGGAACTTTTGCGGTTCCGGTCAGAATAGTTCTCGACACCGAAATCCACCCCGGCACTCCACCGGCGGTATGGATCAAGAGTTGCGTGAGCTTGCCAGCTGGTTTTCTCTAGCATGCTCATGAAGGTAGCCGGGTTTTCAACTACCTCCGAGCGCCGAAGGGCGGCGCCAATGTGCAGGTTGTCCAAAGGGGTGCTTTCCGCCTCAAAATACCCGTTTTGTTTTTCTTTAAGGTATCCCGAGTTCAATCGAAGGCCGTAAGCAGCACGAATCACAATATCCGGCAACGAGCGGAATTCGGCTCCGGCCATGAGGCTCTCGGAGGTCGGCCTTATCGGGCTGGTATCGAAATGGTAGGATTTCCGGTCCTGCTGCACAAAAACCGACACCCGCTCCTGGACAGGCCGGCTGAGTGATGTCGTCAATTCGCTGTAAGCCACGTCGGCGCGGCGGTCTTCGCTCCGGGCACTGAAATGCTCTGCGCCTGCATTGAGCAGCGTCATGGAAGAGAGTGCTCCAATCTTCCTTTTTGCAACTGCAGCATCCCTGTGGTTTGGAAAAACCGCCAGCAGCCTGTCGTAGGTTTGTCGGGCGTTTTTCCAGTCGGCATGCTCAATGAAAATCTGGCCAAGTTCAAAAAGCGCCTCCCCATTATCCGGCTCGGAGGCAAGCCAGGCGCGGAGTGCCGGTTCAGCGTGGCGGAAAGCCGATCGGTAGTAGTATCGCTCGGCTTCCGCTTCAGCTCGCAGGGCATTGTTTTCAGGATAGGCCGACACCGCTTCACGGTAGAGATCCTGAGAGCGGCCGTAATCTTTTTTCCACTTCAGCACCCTCGCCTTTTCCCGAAAGTATACCAGCGCTTCAGAGCGTGAAGCCCCATTCAGAAGCTGGTCGTAATAGCTGATTGCGCTCTTGTAATCGCCCTCCCAGCTGCTTACGCGGGCAAGGGTCAGCATTGCCTGCCGGTTGCCTGCAAAGCGTGCAAGAAGTCCGAGGCTGATTCGTTTCGCTTCGGGGTTGTTTCCCGCCGCTATGGCAATACCGGCAAGCCGTGTCTCAGGAAGCGGGTCATTCGGATTTCGGGCAGCCGCTTGACGATAGAGTCGGGATGCAGGCTCAAAAGCTGATGCTGTTGCATAGGCATCGGCTGCGGCCAGAAGCAGAGGGAAATCAGAGGGGTTCTCTTTGACAAGCGAGTCAATCGTTGCCACTGCGCGTTTAAGGTTAAGGGGGTCACCAAGAGCCAGGAGGGTCAGGCTGTAATTAAGGGAGTGCTCTTTTTTGAGAGAACCGTGTTTCAAGGCTTCCCGGTACTCAACTGCAGCCCTGGCGTACTGCTGGTCCCAGTAGAGAACGGTGGCATACTCTGCACGCATGGCGACGTCAGCAGGATGCCGGGAGAGAAGTTGGCGGTAGAGCTGCAATGAGCGCTCATACTTTCCCGACCAGCCGTAGTTTCTCGCTGCACCGAGACTCACTCCGTCCTCATCGGGTTCAAGGCGAAGCAGGGCCTCGTAAAGCTCGAGGGTTTTCTCAGGGTGAGCGGCAACCTCGTATTGCAGAATCTCTTTTCTCAATTGTGCGGCCTTGCTGCCGTCAGCTTGATGCCTGGCGTCGTTTGCCGATGGTCGGGCAATGGGGTGGACTACAGCGCCTGGATGCCAATCAGCCGGCCTTCCCTCAGCCGCGGCGCCGGAGGTTGCTCCCGGATCGGTGTTTCGGTCAGGCCGGCTGTGCTTTAATGGGGGGAGGGGTTTTGACGCTCCTGATCGGGATGGGAGCGAGGCAAGCAGGGCAGCTGACTCGCTCGAGCGTCCAAGCGCCGAGTATGCTTTGGAAAGGTATCGCGTGGTTTTCTCATCGGAAGGGTTTCTGGCATGTGCCGCCGAGAGATTCGACAGTGCGCGTGAGTAATCATGTGCCAGATAGTCCTTTTCTCCGGCGGTAAAAAGAGCAGTGAAGCTTTGGCTTCTCTCGAACAACCCGGCAGTCGAGAGTGCAACGGCAACCCCGAACGCGACAACTGCCGCATACTTGAGTGGCGGCTTTTTTGAGGCCTTCATAGGGGGGGGAAGGTTTTCAAATCATGACACCAATAACGCGCTTAACCCAAATATGCATATACCGCGCTCAATATCCTGAAAAATCAATGGCAATCGGAAAAATAGGGGAGATCCGGAGCTGCATGACGCCGAGGTTAGTGACACTCAGCCTCATGATGGTGTGCTTATACCAATTCAACTGTTTTACCCATCTCATAGGCAATCCCCATGGCGTTGCTTTGCCTGATATCCCCGATCTTCCAGACGCCGGTGCCGTAGATGATCCCTTTTTCATGAGGTTTCTCCAGGCATGAGGTGAATCCCCTGAACTCCTCAATCGTTCTCTGGAGTGCATGAGAACTGCTGACGTCGGCAGCAATCATCATGTCCAGGATCTCTGCCATGTCGTCCTGTTGGGTGCAGCCCTTCGTGGCGTTGAAACAGGTGCCGCATCCCGTGCAATACCTGATGGCTTTGTCTTTCGGGCAAATTTTTTCAACCTGATGTCCCGATTCCTTTGCTCCTGAAACAAATCGGTCGCAAAGCAAATCCGAGTTGCCGCCTTTTCGTGGAGTTGATGAGAGCACGGGTACCGACTTGCTGATGTTGTTCATTGGGGTGGTTTTTCCTGGTTCTGTTTGTTACGGTGCGAGTTCACCAAACCACCAGGAGGCCGTCACGCCGCCATTCATCAGGAAGTCGCTGCCGGTGATGAAGGTGCCATCATGTCCCATAAGGAGGGCTGCCACATTTGCGACCTCGTCAGGAGTTCCCGCCCGGCGGGCCGGACAGGCCTCAATCATGCGCCTGTACCCTTCGCCTCGCGGTCCGTTCCGGTGACCCAACAGTTCAATACCACGACCTCGATGGGCAGGCTCACCCTGAACATGCTGCTCTCTTTCGCACAGTTCGAACGTGAGGTTACCGGGGAGCGGATCAGGGACAAGATTGCTGCATCGAAACGGAAAGGGATGTGGATGGGTGGTATGGCGCCGATCGGCTACAAGGCCAATGGCAGGACGCTCGAGATCGATGAGGGGCAAGCGAAGACCGTCAGGGAGATCTACCGAATGTACCTCGAGATTGGTGATGTCCCGAGCCTGAAACGGCGTGTGGATGAAATGGGATGGATAACTCCCCCACGGCCGACAAACCGGGAGGGGCATCAAGGCAATCGGCCCTACAGCCGGGGGCATTTGTATAAAATCCTGAGCAACCCGATCTACATCGGTCAGATTCCCCATAAGGATGAGGTATACAACGGGCAGCATCCGGCGCTCATCGACGAGCAGACCTGGGAGGCGGTCCGCAAAACGATGACCGAGCATCTGCAGGGGTTTCGAGCAGGCGAGAACAATGCCTGGCCAAGCATCCTCATCGGTCTTGCGCATGATGGCGCCGGCCGGCGGCTCACGCCAGTGCATACCAGGAAACGCAGCAAAATCTACCGCTACTACTCCTCCCCTGCTGATACCGACACCAGCGATCCTGACAAGATCCGAGTTAAGTCCGGCGAGCTTGAAGATGCTGTCATCACCGGCCTGAAAAGCTTCCTGATCGACGAGGTACGGTTGCTGCAGTTCCTTGATGACGAGAACCTTGACCGGCTTGCTGAACTGTTGCAAAGCGCACGGGAACTCCACTTAGCCCTCGACAGACCCAATCGGGAACTGATGCAGCGGTGCATACAAAAGGTCGAGGTGACACGGCGACAGGTCCTGGTGCGGTTCCGGCCGACAAGCCTTGGGCTTGACGAGGATGACCCGCATGACGATCGGGCGCTGATTGACGTACCCGTATCCTTGAAGCGATGCGGTCTTGCCATGCGTTTGATCCTGAACCAGGAAACGGCCACAAGATCCCGCAAAACGGATATGAGGATGATCACCTTACTGACCAAAGCCAGCGACTGGTTCAACCGATTGAAGAGCGGCGAAAGCAAGAACATGGCCGAGATAGCGAAGGAAGACGGAACAACGACAGCTTACGTTTGCAAGATCATCCCGCTGGCCTTCCTCTCACCGGAGATTGTGCGGCGAATCATGCTTGGTCAATACCCCGCAGAACTCAACGCTGAACAGCTGCTCAAGAAAACCCCATTGTCGAATGACTGGGCTGAGCAAGCCCGGCTGCTCGGGTTCGCCACAAACTCTGCAATGTGAGCCGAACGACTCCCCACCTGGCAATAAGTCTGTAATAATATGGTTGAGAATACCGCTTAGAGAATAGCGGGTATGGAAATGGCTGAAAAGCGGTAAAATCGATTCTCAGTCTGGGGATATAATCACAAAGGCCCGCTCGTTGCGGGCCTTTGTGGTAGCCTAAGTCATTATTTTAAATTAACTTAGACTACAGCGCGGAGAGGGAGGGATTCGAACCCTCGGTAGCCCTTTACGAACTACGTCGGTTTAGCAAACCGGTGCCTTCAGCCACTCGGCCACCTCTCCTGATTGTATGGCGGAGGATGAGGGACTCGAACCCCCATGGGCGTGAACCCGGCAGTTTTCAAGACTGCTGCCTTACCAATTAGGC